>JBKDBI010000128.1:0-28744 GCA_046314695.1 Bacteroidota bacterium
TTCAGCACAGCGTTTACGTTTCTTCAACCGCGGACAAATGAAGGCGGAAAACGTGCGCATTACACTTGCTCAGAGCGCCAATTTCGGGTTTAGCAACAACATGATGTCGCGGCTGGATACAGCCAGCATCTGGTTGCGCCGTGGCTGGAAAGGCGCCCGTTTCAAAGCACAGGTCGATTCCATCATCTTCACCAACAGCAGCAGTGCTGTTTATACCTGTCTCGGGCCTCAGGCTGTTGGATTAATCCGTCTGCGAATTGGAACAATGGCACCAGGCGATACAATCTACATCGACTGGAACATGTATACCTGTACCCCTGATATCTGTAATATATCCTATTATGGAATCGGCTGGCAGTACATGGCAACTTTCACCGATCCATGTAAACTGACTCAGACCGTAAACTGGACGTGGGGTCAGGTACCCGTTTGGACCGGCATGAGTGTTACACCGCTTGCTCCTACGGATATGGTCGATACAGAAAAGAAGCTGTTTCGCTACACCATTGGCAGTACAAATTTCTTCGCCGGCACTTCGCGGGCACGCTATTGGGCAGAAATCATTGTTCCTCCGGGTCTTACCCATTCACTGAATGCGTCAGATTTCTTCTTTCAAAACGCCAACCTTACCGGTACCTGGAATTCGGATTCGGTGAGAAAATATGGCGATACGATCCGCGCTTTCTTCAAAGGTCCGGTTCCCTTCAGTTTGAACAACGGCGATCTGATGGTTTACCTCACGGCAAGCTGCGTCGGGGCCACAGGCAATTCCAACCGAACCGTCACGGCCACATTCCGATACAACCCGGATCCGCTGTGTAATCCGAATGTTTGGATCCGGACCTTCTGCAACAGTGTAACCCTTCGCCTGCATTGTTACGATGTCTGCAACGGCGGCATGCAATTCCGGAATTTCAAGGTTGAACGCAGCACTTTCGGGTTACCAGACAACAACAATGATGGTTTACCCGATGCAACGGGGAGCCTGGATCATGGCAAGATCAGAAAGGAACGCGCTTTGCCGGGTGATACCATCACGAGCACCTTTTTTGGAAAGGTACGCCGAACATCCAGCATTACCCTTTGGCGTTTCGGATATGCAGAGAGCATTGTTACCAACGGGAGTTATCTCACAGTGGTTGATGCCCGCATCCGTGTGTTTAAGCGCGGTTCGCTGTATTCCGGAACATGCAACCGCGTGCGGCACCGCAAGGTTACCAGCGGACTCAATGCCACTTTCTTATTCGATTTTACGCTGGACAGCATTGCGTCAGGTGGTTGCCTGCCTTCATCCTATCTCTATACACTGAACGACAGCATTGAGCTCATAGTGCGGTACAGGGTCAGTGGAAACCCCGGTGTTCCAGGTTACGGTGGGGTTACAGCCCGTTGGGATAATCGCTTTTACTTCGGCAGCGTCCCGGCGCCCAATGCCAGCCAGCGGTTCCAATGTGACACATTCTCCGGCCAAATGTTCATCGGTGGCTGGTATTTTCTAAACTGGGCAGGAAATACATTTAACATAAACAGCTGCAATCCCTTATGGGTGAACAACTACTTCTATCTCAGTGCTGGCCCCTGTTGTTCCAATTACGGAGGCGGAAATTATTTCCAGTATGAATACCGGAATTTCGGCCGGCTTAAAGCTGTTCGTCTCCATCTGCCTGCAGGCGCGAGATACATCCGGTCGCAAATCGTACAGTTCCGCACCGCCGGATCAAATCAGACTGTGACAGAGATAGCCGACAGCTTACAACCGGTAGCGGGAAGTATCAGTCCGCTTGTCATCGATGCCACCAATCTCTACAAAGACCGCGGTGGTAAGTTGTCTTACAGCGACGACGGTTTCCACGGTTATTTCAATGCGTTGATTCAACCCGGCTGCGAACTTCCTTCCGGCACACCGATTACCCTCAAATACGATTTCATCTTTGAGCGCCGAAACAGCCTGGGTCGTGGATTTGATACGGTCCCCTCTTCCATTGCCGGACACGACGACTACCTTGTATTTAACCGTCCGAACCTCTCTTTACAACCCGTTTTGCCAACGCTCTATGCTTCCAGCGATACGGCAGAATGGGAAGTGCGTTATTCGAATGCCTCAACTGGTTTTGCGGCCTTCAATACCTGGCTGAGCCCGGTTTCTTCCGGAGGAATCCGCGTGGTAGAAATCCGCGATGCTGTCCGCGATACCCTTATTCGTCCGGTAAACGGCATTTACCGCGCCGGCAACTTACCTGCCAATGGCGTACGCCGCTTCAAAGTCAGGGCTGTATACACCAGCTGTACCAAAGATTCTCTCACCTTGCTCGGCGGCTGGAACTGCCTTGAATACCCAAAAGATTTGACTGCTTACCGCTGTGCGCCCAACGAAACCAAGCTTTACGTGGAGCCGCAGAATACACGCCTGCAATTGACCTTGTACGATTCAGCCAGCATTGCCCCCCTTTGCGCAGAAGTTCCCTATCGCATCCTGCTCGAGAACGTCCAGGCAACCAACACCTACAATACCCGTGTTCAACTGACCCTGCCGCTCGGGATGGAAGTGGTATCCGGAACTGCCAGGCTTCAATACCCGCGCTATTCCACTCCGGTTACGCTGCCGGCCCCCACCCTCGTGAGCGGAACAACCTACGAATGGAATCTCGACAAGCTTAACAGTACCTTGGCCAAAGGCTTTAAAGGCATTTCCGATACCTCGAAGAATAAACTGCTGATTTCGTTCAGGGCCCGCACCAATTGCGACTATTCCTCGGGCAGTTTTGTACGGGCAAATGCGGCGGCCATCATCCGCTGCGGAGATCCTGTCCCATCCATCCCTGCCATCAGCTATCCGCTCGATATTAAAGGCGTTGTGCGACCCTATTTCACCCAGGTTAAACAATGGGCAGACAGCATTTTTCCTTGCGAAAAACCCTCCAACATGCGGGTACGCATTGTTGTACTTGGTCCTGATACTACTTCGTGGAACGACAAATACCAGCTCCTCCTTCCTAAAGGAATGGTTTACGACACCAGCTCGCTTACTGCAGTGCGTAACGGGCCCACAGCTGTGCGAAGACGCGATGTGAACGGCGCAACCGAAGTGGAATGGTCGCTGCGCGGAGGAATCAAACCAGGCGATTCCATGGAGTTCCGTTTCCGCTTTCAAACCGATGGGCGTTTCTTCTCCTGCGGCCAAACCGATTTGTACGGGCAAAGCGTCGTGAAACAGGAGGTGGTTTGTGTGAAAGACAATTCCAAGTGCACCATCAATGTCATCACCGGTAAAGAGTTAAGCCGCCCAACCTTGCTGAAAGCGCAACCGCAGTTCCTCAGCATGGGCATTTCGGCGCGGCAACTCAGCAACGACAGCGAAGAAATCAAACTCTCTTATAGCATTCGGAATACCGGTGTACGGATTGCTGCCGGCGCACCCATCGTCATACGCTACCATTACGATGCCGACGCTTCTGCCGGATTGAGCCCCGGAGATCCGATTCTTGGTACTGATACCCTGAAATCAGGACTGGCGGCGAATGCGACAGCCAATGTCCTGAAAACCTTGCGCATACGCGCCGGATATTCCTGTGCCGTTATTGCTGTTGTTGATTCTGCTGCCTGTGCCTGCCTATTCCGTCAAACCCGATTCCCGGTTCCCGGTTTAACCAATGCCGGACCGGATTTGCAGGTCTGTTCGGGCGACAGCCTCCGGGCCGGTTTGTTTAATTCCAAGCGTTTCCGCTACAGCTGGGAACCTGCAGGAGCCTTCGACAACGACACCCTCGCCCGGCCACGCATCTTGTTGCTGAATGGCAGCGGAAAATCGGAAACATACGACCTGATTCTCACCACCAAACGCGGCCTGTGCACCACACGCGACAGCGTACGGCTTATCGTACATGCCCTGCCCACCATCAATGCAGGCCCCAAAGACACGCTCCTCTGCGTGAACAAACCCGCCGCATTGACCGCCAAAGCCAGCGGTGGAAATGGTGTTTACCGTTACCGGTGGACACCGGGTGCAGGCCTGAGCGATTCTCTCAAAGCCAATACCGATGCGCGACCCGCCGCAACTACAACATACCGCGTTGAAGTGCGCGACTCGAACAATTGCAAAGCATCTGATACAGCACGTGTTCAGATTAAACCTTATCCGCGTGCTGCCTTTGGCTGGAGCCGTGTGTGCGAAGGAAAAGACCCGTTGATTACCGATTCCAGCACACTCAGCACCGGCATCATCCGCGAACGCCAATGGACATTGGGAAGCCAGGATACACTGAACGGCCTGAAGCACAGCCTGCGCATGAATGGCAGCCTCAGCCGAAGCGTGCGCCTCGTCGCCATCAGCGACGCGAATTGCACCGACACTTTCAACACGATAGTAAGCGTTTTCCCGGGTCCGCGCGCATACTTTGGCAACCGCCAGGCCTGTTACGGTAAAGGCGCAGACACACTCAGGTTTACAGATTCCACAACACTTCTCAGTGGCACACTGCTCAAACCCCGCTGGGATTTCGGCGACGGCAAAACCGACAGCGGAAAACTCGTAAAACACGTTTATGCAGCGGCCGGAACTTATACCGTTACCCTTTTCGCAGCCAGCATCAACGGTTGTAAAGATACTTTCAGCGGTTCGGCAACCATTCATCCCCGGCCTGTGGCGGCTTTGGGCAGCAACGGTGTCTGCATTGGCGACAGCCTGCGTTTCAGCGATAACTCCAATTGGAATGGCGCAGGAAAAGGACGCATAGGTTGGAAAATTGCAGCCAGCGACAGCTTCAGCGGCAATAGCGGGGCATGGAGAACGCGCAATGCCGGCATGATTCCGGTCTACTTATTTGTGGAAAGCGACCGCCGTTGCGCCGACAGCCGCACAGACAGTTTCCGCGTTTACCCGTTGCCCGTGCCGGCATTTGGCACGCAGGCCGTTTGTGAAGACAGCACCACGCGATTCCGCGACAGTTCGAGGATTGGCTTTGGCACGATCCGCAGCAGAAATTGGACGTTTGGAGACGGCAACAACAGCAATCTGACAAATCCGACCAACCGCTACAGCACAGGTGGCCGTTATACTGTCAGGCTTTATCTGGAAAGCCAGTACGGGTGCCGCGATTCGCTCAGTAAGGAAGCCATAGTGCATCATGCCGCCAGGCCCAATATTGCCCTCAACGATCATTGCCTGCGGGAAGATGCCGTTTTCGGCGGCAGCCACTCCGGAACCGGTGCACCCGCCCGTTGGAAATGGTTCTATGGCAGCGGCGATTCATCCACCCTGCAAAATCCTGTATACCGCTATAAAAACCCCGGTGTTTACAATGTAAAGCTCAGCCTGGAAAACGCCGAAGGGTGTGTATACCACACCAATCGGAATATCCGTATTCACGCCTTGCCACAAATTGGCTTTGGAGCGGTGAATGCCTGCTACGACAACCGCTTCCAGTTCAGCGATACCCTGAAAGTGAGCGGCGGCAGCATCGCAACCCAGCGTTGGGATTTTGGCGATGGAAAAGGCAGCTCCAACGGTTCCCCTGCCCACGCTTATCCCGGCGCCGGAACTTACCGTGTTGCGTTGCACGCCACCAGCAACCAGGGTTGCCGCGATTCGCTGATCCGATTCGTAACCGCATTCGATAAAGTAGTGCCGGCTTTCATTGCTGATACCGTATGCCTGGGCGATTTCACCAGTTTCAACGACCTCAGCGTGGTTCCGGGTGGCAGCGTAGCTCGCCATACCTGGAATTTCGGCGACGGCAGAACTTCTTCAACCGCGAACCCGCAATACACCTACCGCAGCGATGGAATCTTCAACGTGCGGCTCGACATTCTGACCAATTATGGTTGCCGTTACGATACCGTGAAACGCGTTTGGGTGTATCCGGTTCCTGTGGCCGGTTTTGATATCCAGCCCGCCGATGGTACCACCATTCTCGATCCTGTCATTCGTTTGCTCGACCGCAGCACTGGTTCATCTTTGTATTGGTACGATATGGGAGACGGTAGCAGTCTATACCAGACTTCCAACGTGAACCATACCTATGCAGACAGCGGCTGGTATCGTTTGCGGCAGTGGGTACAAAACGATTACGGTTGCCGCGATTCCAGCGAAGACCGCGTGCAGGTTCGCTATGTTTTCACCCTGCATGTTCCGAACGCCTTCACTCCGGGCCGCGACGGAAAGAACGATCTCTTTGCACCCCAGGGCATGGGCATACGGCATTACAAAATGGAAATTTATTCCCGCTGGGGTGAGCTGATGTACCGCACGAACAACAGCGAACCTTGGGATGGCACATTCAAGGGTCAACCAGTTACACCCGGCGTTTATGTTGTTTCGCTGGATATTACCGATTTCAAAGGCGTAAGGCATTGGTATAACAATACCTTCCACCTGATACGCTAAGATTTCAAGCCAGGGTATAAAACTCCGTCTTCTCTGTGGTGTGACTGCGCAATACGCCTATGCTCAGCAAATTCACCAACATGCGCGTTGCGCGGCGGCGGCTGATGTTGAAAGATGCACAAACCTCGGGCATGGTAATGCGGCCCTGCATTTCGATAGCTTTCAAGAGCTGTTGCTCGAGCGGGGTATATTGGAGTTTGGTTGGCTTTTCACCCGAACGGCGCTTCATTACGTCGATCGTCACCTTGCTGGCCAAAATGCACTGGTCGGCCACGCGCACATAAACCCACCATTTAGCATCTTCCCCTTTTGCGTAATAGGGTTTTGAAGGGCCTTCGGGAATAATGGCTTCGAGGATGGTTTTCCCCTCTGCCTCGTGTTCGTGGATGATGAGTGAAATTTCCGGTTTGCAATAAAAACCTGCCGCCAGGTCGAGCATGTACTTTTCGTCTTCGCTGCGGATACCGGCAACGGTTGCATTATCCCGAATTCCCACCAAAATGGTTCCTCCTTTGTGGTTGGCAAAGCTCACCATCGTCTTGGCTATTTTAGCCGCGCTGCTGATGGTTTGCTTGAAATCGAGCACCTCACTTTCGCCGCCGAGCAGCATTTTCCGAATGTGCGCCGGAATCATGCCGGAAGGTACAGCAGATAACTCAGCCTTGCCGGATCGAATACTTCACGGGCCACTTCGGTGAGCTGCGCGGCGCTGATGTTCTGGATATGTTTGAGCACCTGGTCGAGCGATTCAGCCGAACCGCGCTGCACGATGTGCTTTCCGAGGTGCATCATCAATCCGCTGCGGTTTTCATCGGCCATGACAATTTGTCCGCACAACTGATTGCGCGCATTGTGCAACTGAAGGGTGCCAAGGGGCTTTTCGCGCAGTTTAGCCAGCTCTTTTTCAATCAGCGAAACGGCACGCATCAGATGGGCTTTGTCGCTCGAAACATAGCAATGGAACATCCCTGTATCGCCGAAAGCTGCATAGCCGCTTTCCACACTGTAAGTGAACCCGTACTTCTCGCGTATGGCCAGGTTCAGCCTGGAATTCAAACCCGGGCCTCCCAGCAGGTTGTTGAGCAGGTTCATAGGCCAACGCTGTTTATCGTCTGAGGCATAGGCCGGGCAGCCCATTATGGCGTAACCTTGCACGAACTCGGTTTCCGTACTGCGGCTTTCTGGCTTGTAATGCAGCGTTTGTTGCTGCCTTCCATTGCCGTTTGCATAGGCCGGAATGGCCTCCATAAGCGGCTGCAAGGTGCGTATGGCCCGCTCAAAGCTGATGTTTCCAACCACTGCGAAAACAGTGTTCAATGAACCATAATGGCTCGCCCGGAAAGCAACCATGTCTTCCCGCTGCATGGCCTTCACACTTTCCGGCGTGCCGAGAATGTTTCCAGCGAGCGGATGGTCGCGAAACACCATCTCCTGGAATTCGTCGTAGATATTCTCTTCGGGTGTGTCGAGATAGAGGTTGATTTCTTCCGTAATAACCTGCTTTTCCTTCTTCAGCTCATGCTCAGGAAAAGTGGAATGAAAAGCCACATCGGTCAACAGTTCAGCTGCACGGCTGAAATGGGCCGTCATTACGCTCGCGTAAATGCTTGTAATCTCTTTGGTAGTGAACGCGTTGAGCTCACCTCCAACGGTTTCAAGCCTGTTCAGAACGTGTATGGCTTTGCGTTTTTCCGTGCCCTTGAACATCATGTGTTCGAAGCAATGTGCCAGGCCCGGATGCGCGCCATCGTGCCGGGAACCTGCATTGATCACATAACCGAGATGAACGAGTCGCGTGCCACCAACACGCTTGTGCACCATGCGCAGGCCGTTAGAAAATGTATGGAGGCGGTATTCAGGTGCTGCCATTCATATGCAAAGGTACGCCGCTGCAGGTGCTCTAAAGCCAGCCAATAACGGCACAAGGTTTGACGTTATGGGAATGTGGCCCGTCGCTGTTTGATATTTTTTGTGTTTCTGCCTTTCATTCTGCAAGCGCAAAACAGCCGGATTGAAGCCATCATGGCCATCAAACCCGACATAGTGGGCGAATTGGGCACGAGCCGACTCCCTTCCTCCATGCGCCTGCTGAGCATGGACTTTGCCGGTGCACAATTTGTAAATCCGACCGAATTCAAAGGATTGACAACAGACAGCATTGCATCCATAAAACTGGTCTATACACGCTTCCGGGAGCTCGAAGAATTTGACCAGCCGGAGCTAAACCGGCAGCGGCTGCAAATGCTGGAGAAACAGATTCCGGGCATACTCTCGCGAAACGAAATCCGTTGGGAAGTGCTGGAACAACGCAATGCCGTTACCCGCGAAAATGCGGCCCGCTGTTTTCATGGTTTTGTAATAGTGATGAAGCGCAACCCGTCGCCGAGGCCTGAATCAAGGATGGAGATTGATATCATCGAACGGGTATTGCGCAGTGTGCACGATACCAGCATCGATATCCCGCTGGAGATTGATTACAAAATCAGGAAAGTGCGCACGCCAACCGGAAAATATCTGCCGCGTAACCTGAAGAAACGCAAGAGTGGATTCCGCTACAACAAACCCGGAATCTGGTTCAGGGAGCCTGAAATGAAAGTGCGCCGAGACAGCGTTGAACGCGGACGAAAAGGCGGTTACACCGTCCAGAAGCGCAATTTTGACGCCTCCTTCCTTCCCGATACTTTCCTCCTCCAAACCCTCAACCGGCTGCCATCACCTGATACAAAGGCCGTGGTACAGGATGTAACCGCCAGCATGTCGCCCTATACAGCGCAAATGCTTGTCTGGCTTGCCCTCAGGCCCGGATTGCTGGAAAACGGACAATACCTTTTCTTCAATGATGGCGACAATATGCCCGATGAATGGAAGGTTCCAGGGAAAACGGGTGGTATTTATCCTATCTCGAGCAATCAATTCGACAGCGTAAAAGCTATGGCTTACCGGGCCATGCGCAACGGTTCCGGCGGCGATATGCCCGAAAACAATATCGAAGCACTGCTCCGCGCCGCCAAAGAGTTTCCCGATGCAGATACCCTGTTGATGATCGCAGACAACACGGCTGGTGTGAAAGACATGCGCCTGATCGTTTCCCTCAAAAAACCGGTGAATGTGATTCCCTGCAATATTCAGACGAATATTCATGCCAATCTGGTGGATATCGCCATTAAAACAGGCGGGCTGATTTACTTCCCCGATGGTCCGGTTTTCAATCCGTCGAAAGCCAAAGACGGTACCAAAATCGATATCGGGCGCAAAACCTTCGAATACAGCAAGAAGCGCTTTACCCTGGTGCATGTGCGCCGCTAAGAACCGTTGCTGCAGGCTGCTTACCTTTGCAGTGTGAAAACCGTTGACCAGTATTCGTTTGCCGGAGAGAAAGTGCTGATCCGTGTCGATTTCAATGTACCCCTCAATGCTGCATTCGAAATCACCGACGACAGCCGTATCCGGGCGGCCATCCCTACCCTGAAGAAAATCATCGCCGACGGAGGCAGTCCAATTGTCATGAGCCATTTGGGCCGTCCTAAAAACGGACCTGAAGAAAAATTTTCACTTGCCCATATCCGTGCACGACTCGCCGGATTGCTGGAAACCGAAGTGCTTTTTGCCCCGGATTGTATTGGTGAAGAAGCAAGCAAGTTGTCAGCTTCTTTGCAAAGCGGACAGGTTCTGCTGCTTGAAAACCTGCGCTTCTACAAGGAAGAAGAAAAAGGTGATGCTGATTTTGCTGCCAAACTTGCCGCGCTGGGAACTTTCTACGTGAATGATGCCTTCGGCACTGCGCACCGCGCGCATGCCAGCACGGCTGTTATCGCAGCACATTTCCCCGGAAAGAAATGTTTCGGCTATGTGATGGCCGCTGAAATTGAAAACGCCAGAAAGGTGTTGGAATCACCAGCGCGTCCTTTCACCGCAATCGTGGGTGGCGCCAAGGTAAGCGATAAGATTCTGATTGTAGAAAACCTGCTCGGCATAGCGGATAACATCCTGATTGGCGGTGGCATGGCATACACATTCTTCAAAGCCATGGGTGGAAGCATTGGCAGCAGCCTGTGCGAAACAGAGCGTCTGGAAACCTGCCGGGAAATCATGAAGAAGGCCGAAGCCAAAGGTGTTCAGATTGTATTGCCGGCAGACAGTGTTTGTGCGGATGCATTCAGCAACGACGCCAACCGGAGGAGCGCTTCCAGCAACAGCATTCCGGAGGGATGGATGGGTCTTGATATCGGGCCTGACGCCGCTGCTGCCTACCGCAAGATTATCCTCGACAGCAAAACCGTGCTTTGGAATGGCCCCATGGGTGTGTTCGAAATGACTCATTTTGCACAAGGCACCAAAGCGGTTGCTGAAGCAGTAGCTGAAAGCACGGGTAAAGGTGCCTTCACACTGATTGGCGGAGGCGACAGTGCTGCGGCTATCTACCAGTTCGGTCTGGCCGAACTGGTGAGCTATGTGAGCACCGGTGGAGGCGCATTGCTCGAATATTTCGAAGGAAAAGTGCTGCCAGGTATCGCCGCAGTGATTGAAGGCGAAGATGCAGCCATCTCCTGAATAACTTAACAACTCCGTAAAGATGCGTTGGCTGTTTCGCGTACTGTTCTTGATTGGGATGATTGGCGGTAATTCATCCTTGCGCGCCCAATCTGACAGCGCCGAACTGCAGCGCATCTTTCAAAATTATCGCACGGCCCTGCAGAACCGCGATGCAGACCAGGCCATCGCTCAACTCAACCGGCGCACAACCGGCTATTACGATTCGATGTTGCTGGTGGTACGCTTTGCAGACAGCGCTGCCCTGAGTCGCCAAGGCGTCTTGAGCCAGTTGCTGGTATTGGCCATCCGCTTACAGGTTCCGGAAAGTGAAATCCGTGTAATGCGAGGTAAAGACCTGCTTGCCTTTGGAATCCGCAATGGCATGGTGGGCGTTGCAGGCTTAGACCGCGCCGTATTGGGGTATCCGTATATAAAAGGAAGTATGGCGAAGGTTCCACTCTGGTTTGACGGGCAGCAAAGCAAACTCAGTCTGCGCTTCGACAAAGAAGGAATCTGGAAATTGGATATGCTCGATATGATGGCGGCAGGCGAGGCAGGTTTGCAAACCTTTTTGCAACAAGAAGGTATTCAAAAAGCCGATTTTCTGCGCTCGGCCATTCAGCGCAGCTTTGGCATCGAGGCCCCAGCCCGCATTTGGAGGCCAGTCGGTTGAAAATGCACCATATTTGCCGCATTGCTGCTTGCCTGGCGCTCGCCTTTCCTGCGCTGCTCAGCGCAGACAGCACTTTCCGCAAGACCAGCATCCTGCCCGTTCCAACACTCGGTTATACACCCGAAACACGCGCCTATGCAGGGGCTGTGGTGCAATTGGCTTACAGACCCGACAGTCAGGCACGTATTTCATCCGCCAAAATCGACATCAGCTTCACCCGCAACCGCCAACGCATTCTGTTGGCTGAGTGCGACTGGTTCCTGAAAGACGAGAAAGCGGTGCTGAAAACGCAATTGCTGCATACATTCTATCCGGATTACTACTGGGGCATTGGCGCCAATACCTCCGATCTGCAACGCCTGCGCTATTCCGGCCAGCGCAGCTCAGCGCAGTTTGCCTGGTTGTTCCGGCTGAAGCCCAAGCTGTTTGCCGGGCCCGATTTCCGCTTCCACCAACAGCGCAATTTTTCATTTATGGAAGGCGATACCACGCTGTTCACTACCCTTGCTCCCGGGGGTGTAGGCGGTGTCGGCTGGACGTACCTTAGCGATCATCGCGACAATCAACTCAATGCGCGCAGCGGCCGGATGTTCAGACTGCAAATGGGTATCAACCGGTGGACGAGCGGGCTATTCCCAAAGGTTCAACTCGACTACCGGCGTTATTTTCCGATCTCCGAAGGCGCCATTGCTCTTCGGGGTTATTACCATCATTCCGGCAAACTGACCCCCTTCTTCGATTTGCCTTTGTACGGCGGTGATGCTGCGCGCGGTTATTTCCTCGGGCGATTCCGCGGTCAACAGCTCGCACTGCTGCAAATGGAAATAAGACGCACTGTTTACCGCCGTTGGGGCCTTGCGGCTTTCGGCGGTGCCGGGAATACAATTACAGGTAGAGAATTGATGTTCCAGGCTATCAAACCGAATGCCGGCTTGGGCTTACGTTTCCTGGCAGACCGCGCTGCCAGGGTGAACCTGCGCCTGGATTATGCCTGGGGCATCCATGGCCAAAGCGGGTTTTATATTGCCTTTGGTGAGGCGTTTTGACAGGTTTCAGCGCACATGCCGCAGTCTGAAGCCAAGCACCCGCTTGCGCAATAAACGCCGTTCTTTTTGAAGCTCAGCCTGCTTTTCCGGAAATGCTTCCTTACCTGAACTGCCCATTACTTCCGCGGCTTGCCGGCACCAATCCCATTCGTCATGCCAACGGCCTATGTCCTGCTCCAGATCGCGCAAAGGCTTCAGTTTTTCTTCCGTTTGATAACATTGCAAGAGGTGCGAAGCTTGTTTCAGCGCTTTGCGCGCTGCGTGGAGTGCCTCTTCCTTCCGACCTGCCTTCCTGAGCCGGAATTGCGCTTTTCGCAGCCAGCTCCGGCATGTTATCCATACCTTATTTTCCGGATCTTCCAGCCCGGAAAGATCTGTTTCAAGAGCCTTGACAGCCGCCACAAATACGCGCCGGTCCAACTCCCGCATGGCTCCGTTCAGGCTCTGTATGCGGTCGGGCTTGGTTTGAAGCAAATGGCGGTACATTACATGCCCGGTGCCAAGTGCTTTTTTGGTGAAACGCAGGCGGTGCTCCAGATCACGCAACGCTCCTGCAGCGCGGTAAACGTTCGAGATGCTGCGCCCTGCGATATCTTGCCCGAGCAATCGCTCCAAAGCCCTCAATTGCTTAATTCGAACACGAAAACGGTGGATAGCTTCAGAATCCGGGAATTGCAGCAACAGCCCGGGCACTTCATTATGGATTTCCTGCAACAAACGGGTCAGCTCATTCATAGGGAGGACTTTGGTAACAGGGCGTAAATAAGCGCCCATGCATTACCAAATATCGCCCTTTTTCAGAATTGCTGCCCGAGGAAGAAGTGGAATTGACCGGGTTTTGAATTGCCGGCCACCTGACGCCAATCGAAACCGTAGGCGTAATCCAGACCGATCATCCCGAACATGGGCATAAAGAGACGCACACCCACACCGACGGCCCTGCGCAAATCTTGGGTTGGATTATAGCTTCTGAAGTTCACATAGGCATTGCCCGCCTCACCGAATATATGGGCATAAGCCGTTGCAGTCGGGTTCTTACTGATGGCATAACGGATTTCGGTGGTGAACTTATTGTAAATCGGAACTCCGATTTCGCTGCGGCTCGCGGCATCGCTCACGGTAAAGTTGTCGTATCCGCGCTGAGAGATGATTTCGGTGCCGGCGAGAGAGAAACCAAAGAGTCCACTGCCCCCCAGACGGAAACGTTCAAAGAAAGTCATCCCCAGATCTTGGTTGTAAAAACCAAGGAACCCGAAACGCACCTGGGTTGCCAGCACACAGTTCTTGAAAAGCTGGGTATAAACCGATGCATCGAATTTCCACTTGTGGTACTCGATCCACTTGTATTTCTCCGCCGAAGGCAGTGAAGCGTAATCCCTGTTGCTGAACATGGAAAACGGCGGTGTAGCCTGCACACTCATGGTAATCTGGCTGCCGCTTTCCGGGTAAATCGGATTGCTCACGGAATTGCGTGTCAGCACCAGCTGCAGGCTCGGCGTGTAGGAGGTTCCATTCTGAAATTCCCGTGGGAAGCCGAATCCTGAACCCGCAAGATTTTGGAATTTATAGCGCTGGAAACTGAGTACGTATTGCAGGCTGAAGAAATCGTCGGGCCAGCGCAGGCGTTTACCAAGCGATATGGACGCGCCTGTATTCATCAGCACCCTGCGGCTTGGGTCCGTGCGCACCGCCCAATCGTATTGGTTAACGGTATGGAACAGGCTGACGGAGAAGGAATTGGGTTTCTTGCCGCCCAGCCAGGGTTCGGTAAAGCTAAAATTATACCCCTGATAGAAAGTACCATTGCTCTGGGCCCGGATGGAAAGGCGCTGCCCGTCGCCACTGGGAATCGGATTCCACAGTTCAGGCTTACCGAGCTTCCGGATACTGAAGTTATTGAGTGTAATACCCGCAGTTCCCAACAATGCTGGTCTGCCGGTAAAGCCATTCGCGCCCCAGCCACCGGATAATTCGATCTGGTCACTGGGCTTTTCTGCAACCTTATAGTTGATATCTACCGTGCCATCGGCCGGGTTGGGAACCGGATCAACACCCATCTGTTCTGGGTCAAAGTATCCGAGCTGAGCCAGTTCACGCATGGTTCGCTGGATATCGCTGCGGCTGAATTTGTCTCCTGGTTTGGTGCGGATTTCGCGCAGGATCACATGGTCGCTCGTTTTGGTATTACCACTCACCGTAACGCGGTTCACACGGGCCTGCTCGCCTTCAAACATGCGGATTTCGATGTCGATCGAATCGCCGCGCACACCGGTTTCGATGGGCTGCATGTTGAAGAACAGGTATCCGTCATCCATATAAAGGCTTTGGATATCGAAGCCGCCGGAATTGGCAAAGAGCTTCTCCTCTAACAGGCTTTGGTTGTAGATATCGCCGCGCTTGATACCGAGCAGCGTATCGAGCATCCCGCTCCTGAACTTGGTATTGCCACGCCAGCTGATCTTGCCAAAGCGGTATTGATTGCCTTCTGAAATCCCAATCTTGATGACAATGCGGTTGTCAGAAATCCGCTCGATATCGTCAAACTCAATTTCTGCATCGCGGTAGCCTTTTTCGTAATAGCGCACGAGCAGCTTGTCGAGATCCTCGCGGTATTTCTCTTCAATAAAACGACTCGACACGAATGGATTCATCTTGCCTTTGAGACGCTTGGTTTTCTTGAGAGACTTGAGCAGTGTCGCTTCTGTTAAAGCGCTGTTACCGCTGAAAACGATGTCTTCAATCTTCACCTTCTCGCCTTTGGTAACCTTGATGCGAATGATTTCAAAGTTAGGTTTCGCCGGGTCAGGCTCACGCGAAAACTCTGCTTCGGCATTGAAGTACCCTTTCTTGTCGTAATACTCTTTGATTTCCTGTCTTGTCTTGTTCAACAGGTTTTGGGTGATGATATTATTGCTTTTCAGGGTGATCTCTTCCCGCAGGTTTTTCGATTCACCGGTTTTAAGACCTTTGATGCTGAATTTACTCAGCCTCGGGCGTTCGGTAACATAGAAGGTCAGAACAATTTTCTTGCCGGGAAGGCGCTGGAGACCAACCTGGATATCGGCGAAGTACTCCTGTTTCCAGAGGTTGACGAGGGCGTTGGAAATGGCATCGCCCGGAATACGGATGGTTTGGTTGATCGACAACCCGGAATAGATGACAACAAGCGCTTCCTGCACATATTTAGCGCCTTCTACCCGGATGTCTTTTATGACAAACTCTTCGGGGTCAACGAAGTTGTATCTGAAATAGGCTGATGTGTCTTGCTGGGCGCGCAATGAAAAAGTTGCTGCCAAGATCATGACCAAGCTTAGCAGGGTTTTCCGGAACATGGAGCAGTATGGAACAGTGAGGAAGGGCAAGGTATCAGGAGTGCAATTGTTCGGCCGTAAGTCCAAAGCGGCGGTCGCGTTGTTGGAAATCGAGCAGGGCCTGGTAAAAATCATCTTTGCTGAAATCCGGCCAGAGTACCGGTGTGAAGTGCATTTCGGCATACGCTATTTCCCAAAGGAGAAAGTTGCTGATACGCTGTTCTCCGCTGGTGCGGATGAGCAGTTCCGGGTTCGGGTATCTGGATGTATTGAGCGCAGAATTCAGCACGTTTTCGTCTATTTCATCTGGCTGCAAGAGCCCTTCCTTCACCTGCCTGGCAATTTTGCGTGTGGCTTCGATGATGTCCCAGCGGCCGGAGTAACTCAGTGCAAGGATGAGGGTCATGCGGTCGTTGTCTTTGGTGACTTCGACGGTCTCCTGCAACTGTTTGTTACATGCCGGAGGCAATTGGGCAAGGTTTCCTATGGCTTCCAGGCGAATACCATTCTTCATCAAGGTATCGGTTTCGCTTTGGATGGTATCCACCAACAACGCCATCAAGGCATTGATTTCTTCCTGTGGCCGGCGCCAGTTCTCGGTAGAAAAAGCATAGAGCGTTACGTATTTCACGCCCAGCTCTGCTGCTGCTTCTGTTACATTCCTGACCGCCTGCACACCATGTTGGTGGCCGAGCATCCGCAAGTGGCCCTTTTGCATGGCCCAACGTCCGTTGCCATCCATAATGATGGCGACATGACTGGGCAGCCTTGCCGGATCAATTTTTTCTTTCAGCGCACTCTCAGACATTAACCCCTGCAAATTACGGGCGTAAAGCGATAGGTAAGGGTCATGCCCAGAAAAAAGTACCAGTCGCGGAGGTGCTTGTCGCCGCGTTGTGTTCCAGCGCGGAAAGGCTTGTCGCCATTGAGCGTATGCCTGTGGCTGAGGTCGGCGGAAAGGCTGCCATACTTGTCTGCATGCGCCTTGTAATCAGGATAAAATCCGCTCACATCGTCCAAATAATCGGTGAATGTTTTGCGCCAAACTCCTTCAACACCTAAAACCCAATTCCTGGTAAGGTTCTGTTTGATACCAATGCCGATGGGCACAGCAAGTTGCAGCGGACTGTATGCCCGTTTCTGACCTTCCGTATGGTGCCGCCGCAGCTGGTGCTCATTGTCTCCAAAACGGCCAATCGGATCGAAGTAGAAGAGGTTTAAACCAATGGTGAGAAAAGGGGAAAAATCCTGATCGAGGACATTGGTACCAAAACGGTGGAAATTGAATTCCATCGCATTGGCTGCTTCGATGATAACACTCCTGAATTCCAGGTTCCTGGGGCGCTGCGCCGCATAATTGGCGTCGCTGCCGCGTATTTCAGCGAAAGAACCTTGCACGCGGTAGGTTACATACGGATTGAAATTGTAGCGAAAAAGTGCCCCGATAGCCGGTCTGAAATCAGACACCACCAAGCTGGGCGCCAGATCGCCGTGATAATTGGAAACACCCAGAAATGCGCCTACTTCCCGCTTACCGTTAAAAAAGCGTTGGGCCGTAAGGTTTACGGACAGGCCGCAACATGCGGCTGCTAACAGAAGCAAGCATCTCAAACGGTTCAGAACTGGAAACAGGTGGTTTTGCCCCCTACGATCGGACGGGTGAGGGTAAAGCCGAGGAACATATACCAGTCTTTGTTGTTGTTGTTTCCGCGCGGGTTATCGTTGGCAAATGACTCCTGCCCCACTTCGCGTGCTCTGTCTTTCATGGCTACCGCAAGGTAACCATAAGCACCACCTACAATCTGGTCGTCCACATAAATGGAACTCACATCGTCGAGATAATCGGTAAAAGTTTTGCGAACGCCGGCTTCAATGCCCAAGGCCCAATCTTCATTGAGTTGGGTTTTGAAACCAAAACCAATGGGGATTGACACCTGGGTCAGGCCGTAGCGGCGCTTGTCGTTGTATTTCGTGGTTTCCTGGCCTTCGGTACCGAGCGGCTGCAGTTCAACCCATTTCCCATCGTATTTGGCCAGTTCACCGTTCGGGTCAATCGCATTGGGACCCTGCGAAAAAATGGCCGGATCGTATTCGAAATAAGCCTTGGGGTTGAATTTGTAAACACCGACACCTGCAAACAGGTATGGGGATCGAGCGCGGGTATTGGGATCCGATTCGTAACCGAAAAGATTCCATTCCAGTTGTCCGCTGAATTCCACCACATTCGAACGGAAGCTCAGGTTGCGGCGTGCACGACCGGGATCGTCATCATAGTTTTTATCCGAACCGCTGATGGTGCCAAACATAGCGCTGCCACGAAGGGTGAACATGTAGTTCAAATCGTAGCGGCAGATAAGTCCGCCTGCCGGCTTGGTTTCGTTCCAGGCCACCGAAGTGGTAAGATCTCCTTGATAATTGGAAGCCCCCAGCATCAGCCCCACGTGCAGCGGCTTACCGCGGCGCACTTTGGGCGATTGGGCCATGGCTTCTGTGGCCACACTGACCGCCGCAATGGCGATTGCTCCGATTACTATTCGTTTCATGCCTGAATCTGCGAATATAAGACCCGAAATCTTTTCCACCGGTAAAAAAACGGTGACAGCTTGTGCTTATTGCCTTTCAGATGCTTCCATGAGGAAATACACGCCCATCGTGTAAAAATTTCTCAACCATGGAATGGCTCCGAGAAATAACGGTAAACGCCTTGGCCGCAGCCCGAATTTGTGTTCGTAAATCGGATTAAACAGGTAATCGCGCCGGTGTTTCACGCGGAAACCGGCTTGTTTACCGATGCGCAAAAAGCGTTCAATGCTGATGCCTGTCGAGCGAATTTCTTCCATCGTAGCAATTCCCGAAGCGTTCACACCCAAGGCCTTCAAAGCCGCCGGATACAAAGAACCCGGCAAGAGGTGATACCAGGGAAGCTTGCTGGCCCATTTGCCGGGCAAAACCTGCTGGTGCCCGCCGTAAGGCATCATCCAGGGCGGAAAAGCAAAGAAAACCACACCTCCCGGTTTGAGGTAGCGGTGCAGTTGGGGCATAAAGCGCGCCTGATCAGGAATATGCTCGATGACATCTTTCAGGATAATGAGGTCGAAGCGTTTGCCGAGATCGCGTTCAGGCTCAATATCGTAGATGTCGCCTTGCACGAAACGTACTTTTCCGGCTGCCATTTCATTTGGCATAAAGGCACGGGCATGGTCGAGGCGGGCATCTTCCAGTTCAATGCCGGTGCATGTAAACCCCAAATCTGTGAATGCTTTCAGCACTCCGGCTTCCCCGCAGCCTATTTCCAGCACTTCCATCCCGTCTGGGAAGGAGAAACGCTCGCGCAGGAAAGG
The DNA here is from genome assembly GCA_046314695.1 of Bacteroidota bacterium. Classification (GTDB taxonomy): domain Bacteria; phylum Bacteroidota; class Bacteroidia; order NS11-12g; family UBA955; genus REEB481. The sequence goes on from JBKDBI010000128.1 coordinate 19,287, forward strand.
GATGATATGATCACGCGTGACGGCGCAGGTCATATCGAAGTATCGTTTTTTGTCTCCGTGGAATTCGTACATGGCGGGCTTCAAAGATAAAGAGCAGCTTTTCACACCCTTGCGCAACAGACGCAGTTACGGGGTATTTTTCAGCCCCGGAGCGTGCAATTGTGCTACCTTTGCGCAATTTAATCCATGCCAAAAGACCCCGGAATACACAGCGTACTCATCATAGGTTCAGGCCCGATTATTATCGGTCAGGCCTGTGAATTCGACTATTCAGGCAGCCAGGCTGCGAGGTCTCTCCGGGAGGAAGGCATCGAAGTGAGCCTGATTAACAGTAACCCGGCTACGATTATGACCGATAAGCTGAACGCCGATCATGTCTACTTGTGGCCCTTAACACCCGAAAGTATCGAGAAAATTCTGCAGGAAAGGAAAATCGATGCCGTGCTGCCAACTATGGGTGGACAAACAGCGCTGAACCTGGCGAAGGAATGCGATGAATTGGGCATTTGGGAAAAATATGGCTGCCGGATTATTGGGGTAAACATTGAAGCGATTGACCGCATGGAAGACCGCGAAAAATTCCGTCAGCTGATGATGGACCTCAATGTTGGGGTGGCCAAGAGCCAGATTGCAAACAGCTTTCTGGAGGGAAAAGAAATCGCGCAGCGCATCGGCTTCCCGCTGGTTATTCGGCCCAGTTATACCCTTGGAGGCACGGGCGGTTCAATCGTGTACAAGAAGGAGGAATTCGACGCAGCTTTGCAACGCGGCCTCGAAGCGAGCCCGGTTCACGAAGTATTGGTTGAACAGGCTGTATTGGGTTGGAAGGAATACGAACTCGAACTGCTGCGCGACAGCAAAGACGATATCGCCGTAATCTGTACAATAGAGAACTTCGACCCCATGGGCATCCATACGGGCGACAGCATTACAGTTGCGCCGGCCATGACCCTGAGCGACGTTACCTTCCAGGAAATGCGCGACATGGCATTCCGCATGATGCGCAGTATGGGCGTTTTCGCCGGAGGCTGCAATGTGCAGTTCAGCGTAAACCCCGATACAGAAGAGATCATCGCCGTGGAAATCAATCCGCGGGTGAGCCGAAGTTCAGCGCTTGCCTCGAAGGCCACAGGCTATCCGATCGCCAAAATTGCCGCCAAGCTGGCCATTGGGTATTACCTGGACGAGCTGAAGAATCCGGTAACGAAAACAACGAGTGCATTTTTCGAACCGGCCATCGATTATGTAATTGTAAAAATACCGCGCTGGAACTTTGATAAATTCCACGGTGCCGACCGCCGTTTGGGCTTCCAGATGAAGAGCGTGGGTGAGGTGATGGCCATTGGGCGCAGCTTCCAGGAGGCCTTGCAGAAAGCTTGCCAGAGCCTGGAGATTGGACGCCACGGTCTCGGCGCCGACGGCAAATCGAGTCGCAATCTCGACGATTTACTGCATGCGCTGGAATACGCCAGCTGGGACCGCCTTTTTAAACTCAAAGATGCGGTGGCAATGGGCGTTCCGCTCACTTCCATCCATAAAATAACCCGCATCGACCGCTGGTTTCTTGAACAAATCCACGACCTGGTAAAAACGGAAACAGAAATACGCCGATTTAATGTAGATAACATACCAGCCGCTTTGCTCCGCATTGCCAAAGAAAAGGGCTTCAGCGACCATCAGATTGCCTGGCTGATGGGCAATTGCACTGAAGACGACGTATTCAACAAACGCATGCAACTCGATATCCGCCGCGTATATAAAATGGTGGATACCTGCAGCGCCGAATTCCCCAGCCCAACCAATTATTTTTATAGCACTTTCGACGGAGAAAATGAAAGTGTCTTCAGCAATCGGCGCAAGGTGATCGTGCTCGGCAGCGGCCCGAACCGCATCGGTCAGGGCATCGAATTCGACTACAGTTGTGTGCATGGCATCCTTGCTGCGCGCGAAGCAGGTTTCGAGGCCATCATGGTAAACTGCAATCCGGAGACGGTGAGTACCGATTTTGATATGGCCGATAAGCTCTATTTCGAACCGGTTTACTGGGAACATTTGCGCGAACTCATCGCTTATGAAAAACCCGAAGGCGTGATCGTTCAGCTCGGTGGCCAGACGGCGCTGAAATTGGCGGAGAAGCTACAAGAGCATGGAATTCCTATCATCGGCACATCGTATGATAACATGGACATAGCCGAAGACCGTGGTCGTTTTAGCGACCTGCTCGCAGAACTGGGAATTCCGTACCCGAAATACGGTGTAGCCCTCGATGCTGATGAAGCCATACAAATTGCCAATCAGGTCGGGTATCCCGTTCTGGTCAGGCCAAGTTATGTGCTGGGCGGGCAAGGCATGGTGATCGTGATCAACGATGAAGACCTGGAACGCGCGGTAGTAAAACTGCTCGGCGACTTACCCGGCAACCGGGTATTGATCGATCATTTCCTCGATCGGGCTGAAGAGGCAGAAAGCGATTGCATTTGCGACGGTGAAGACGTGCACATTCTCGGTTTGATGGAACATATCGAACCTGCGGGTATCCACAGCGGAGACAGCAGTGCCGTTTTACCACCTTTCGGATTGAGCGCCTCGGTTATTGCGCAAATGGAAGAATACACTGAGAAACTCGCCCGCGCCCTGCAAGTGAAAGGTTTGCTGAACATTCAGTTCGCCATCAAAGATGAAAAGGTGTACGTGATTGAAGCCAACCCACGCGCCAGTCGTACAGTTCCATTCATTTGCAAAGCCTACGATGTGCCATACGTAAACTGGGCAACCCGTGTGATGCTGGGTGTCAATAAACTGAGCGACTTCACTGTGCCCCCGCGTCCGGAAGGATGGGCGATTAAAAAGCCCGTTTTCTCCTTCAACAAATTCCAGGGAGTAAGCCGTGAGCTTGGACCGGAGATGAAAAGCACAGGAGAGGAGATTGTGTTCGTGAAAGACCTGAAAGACCCAGCCTTCCGTGAGCTCATTAAAACCAAGAGCATGTATCTCAGTTATTAACCCAACTATTTCATTCAAACCTTAACTTTGTCAGACTATGAGACTTCTTGTACTTGGCCTCGTTTTCATCGTGATGAGTTCACAAGGCTGCAAATCTTCGCAGAGCAATGGCAGCACCGATGCCGGCGGCACCGGAGTGAGCGGCAGCACCGGCACTGAAGCCCAGGCTTCGCCGCAGGCGGTTGCCAAAAACCGTCTCGGTATTCCCGTCAGCCTTCCTTATGCAGGCGACCTGGACGCTTACAACACCATTATTTGCAAACTCGGCAAGATGGACAACATGAATCCGGATATGGAACTGTTCCGTCAGCGTGGTGAAATGATCAACAAGCTGATGGAATGGGAAAAGAAGCTGAGCGGCAAAGAGCTGGAAGAGTATCAGAAATGGGCCGCTGTAGCCTCAGACGCTTCCTGGTGCCATTGATGCAGGCTTAGCCTGAAAGCAGTTTATTGTAAACCTCGAGCATACGCTTTTCCTGCGACTCCCAGGAATAATGTGCTTCTACTGCATTTACGCCATTTTCCGCCATTTGCGCGCGCAACACGGGGTTATCTGCAATAGCCAATATAGCTGAAGCAAGGGCTGCAGGGTTTCGCGGGTCGACACAAAGTCCACAGCCATGTGTGTCGAGCACTTCCCTGTACAAAGGGAAGTCGGAGGCTATTACAGGCAAACCGATACTCATGTATTCGAACATCTTGGTCGGATAACTTTCGACGGAATTTTTCATCGGATGAATAATACAAAGACCAATGCCCATTCCTTTTGATAAAGCGTAGCCTTCGTCCAGACGCCTGCGTCCATAGAAATGCATCTGACCCCTGATTTCATCATAATAAGACAAGCTGTTCAGCCTTTGTTCCAGGCGCGTATACAATTCTCCGACACAATGAAAATGAAAGACTCTTCCCTGCTTCTTTAGGAGGTACAAGGCTTCGGCAATTTCGAATAAGCCGCGTGTTTCGAGCAGAATACCGATGTAGAACAAATGATTTTCCGGTCGGGCTTCCAACGTGCGAAACGGCCTGAAGAAGGGCAAATCCGGGTAGTTGAGCACAACGGTATAGCTGGCGCCCAAAGCCTTAAAATGCGGTGCGTATGAGTTTTCTGCGAGTATGAGTTCGAAGCGTCTTGCTGCGCGTTTTTCCCACCAGTTGTACAGTGCAGCCAGCAACCGCTTGTGCCGTATCCAGGGTTTGTCGGCAATGTCGGCCGCAAAGTTCTCGTGGACATCAAAGATTACCTTATTGCCCAAAAACCTGAGCCACAGGCCGCATGGAATAAGCTCCGGGTCATGTATCTGGTAAACAGCCGCGCGGGCACGCAGCGCCTTGGGGAACATCCGCAGCGAAGCGGTTGCCATTTCCCAATAGCGGTACTTAAGGCGCCTGACAGGCAGGATGCGGATGCCATTCACCACTTCCTCGCGCGGATGCACTGCGATCAATGTCACATCGTATTCTTTGGCAAGGCTGCGGCAAAAACGGAAGTAAATCCGCGTATCGAAAGCAACGTGCAGGTTGCTCAGATGGCAGACCCGGGTGCGTGAGGGGTTCAATGGATAGAAGAGGATAAAGGGATAAGTGTAGGAAAATTTCGGTCGTGAAAATACCGCAGTTCCTGCCATTCCTTCCAGGCCGCTTTATCCACCCTTGGGTCAATTTTATCTGCTGCTGCATCGAAATCAAGCAAGCGCAGTTCACCTTTCTTACTCAGGTGCATAAAGCCAAAGCGCGGCTCAAAACCTGTCAGCACAACACCCGATTCCTGCCGTGTAAAACTCAGGCGCAGGATCAAAGGCAAATGGCACCACTTGAAAATATCGTACGCGATGAAATCGCCCAGAGAATACAATATCAAGCCGCAGGCTTCTGAGCCATCTGCACGTTTCCAGGTATGAAGCTCCCAGGGTTGGGGGTTGTGCGGATGTGTTCCCACGATCACATCGGCGCCGGTTTCTTCCATCAAACGCTGAAAGTTGGCCCGTACCGTTTGGCCCGGAAAGGCCTGGTATGCATTGCCGGCATGGAGGGAAAGCACCAGCACTTCGGCGCCTTTTTCGCGCAGTTGTCCGCATTCCTGAACGATGCGGGTGGAATCAAAGCCAGGGCGGTTCAAGGGCAGGAAATTGAGTTCTCCTGCCCGCTGCGGGTCGGGCTTACAGCGATTCAGCGAATACGTCCACGCGCTGAAGCCAAAACGGATTCCCTTGCGCTCCACGATTTGGTTCTCGGCCCGAAATATGCCTCCGCGATTCCAGCCCGCAAAGGCAACTTTTTGCTGTTCCAGGAATGTCGCGGTAGCCTCCAGGCCTTCATACCCCTGATCGAGCATGTGGTTGTTGGCAAGAGAAAGCATGTCGTAGCGCCCACGTCCGCGATCGGTGAAGATATCCCACAGTCCGCGGTCGCCATTGAAATACATGTCGTTGAGCATGACTTCCGGAACCCAGGAGGCTGGTTTTGCGGTATTCAGCGGCGTTTCGAGGTTGGCAAATACGATATCAGCCCCAAAATAGAAATCCCTGAAATCATCCCAAAGCCGACTGGTATCTGCATCGCGCAGTACCTTATAAGGCATCAGGTCGCCGCCCAGGCTGAGAACAACGGTTTTATCCGGGTTGGCTTCGCTCCGAAACTGCGCCGGCTGGCTCAGAAGCGTTTCTTCCGTGCCATCGTTTTCGGCTTTCCAATGTGGAAAAGCGTAATACTTGTAACCGAAATAGAAAATGTCGCGGGTGCTAAAACCTTGCGGATCTTCTTCAAACGCAGGCAATGGCCTTTCCCAGGCTTTCCCTTTGAAAATTCGAACGAGGTTGAATAGCGCACGCAGGATCGCGTTGAGGATTTTCCCCTTCAGGGTCAGCGAAATAACCGGATTGAAAAGACGTGGCGGGCTCACCATGGAAAGTTCAATTCGGGATACGTAAATGGCTCACATACTTCGGCTATGTCGCGGTTGGAGCGGGCTAAAGAAGCCAACCTGCTGACCGGAAAAGCTGCATAGTCGTCTGAAGCACCGCGTTGGATGAGGGCATTGGCTTCGGCTTCGTTGCCATCCAGCCAGGCGGCTTCATCTTCCTTGCGCAGGATGAGTGGCATGCGCAGTTTGCTGTTGTGAATCCATGCCATGCGCGCATCGGCCGGAGCGGTAAGGATGGAAAAGGAACCTTGTTCTTCGCCTGTTTCGGGATCGGTCTTCAGGGTACAAATACCGGCCAGGCTGCAGATTCCATCTTCGGAAACAGGATAAATGAAAAAGGGATACTTGGTACTGCCTTCTGTCCGCCATTCGTAGAAACCTGCAGCGGGAACCAGGCAGCGTCCCTTTCGAAAAGCATCGCGGAACATGGGCTTTTCGGCCACGGTTTCTGAGCGGGCGTTGAAACCGCGGCGCGCCATTTCATCGGCCTGTTCTTCGTTGCGGGCCCAATGCGGAACAAGTCCCCAGCTCAGCAAATGCAGGCTGGCCGGATGCAAACCTGTTATCACCGGCAATAGCGGGCGGTTAAAAGCGCTGTTGAAGAAATGGTAACCACTCAGCGGCACATCGGCCAGCCCGTAGCGCTGCTTCAGCTTATTGCGATCGAAGTGGGTGGCATACGCGTAACACATGGCGGAAGCGAAGGCAAAGGTAGCATCAAATAAAAAGCCGCTTCATAGCTTCGCAGCATGATCCGATTCGGTTTATTGCGGGAACGAAAAAGTCCGCCCGATACCCGTGTTGCCCTGACCCCAGTTCAATGTGTGAGTGTGCAGAAGCGCTACCCTGATGTGCGCATCTTCGTCGAAAGCAGTCCTGAACGCACCTACAGCGACGACGAATACCGGGCGGCGGGTATTCCGGTGGTGCATGATTTAAGCGACTGCGATGTATTGTTCGGGATTAAGGAGGTGCCCAAAGAGCATTTGATTCCCGGTAAAACCTATTTCTTCTTTTCGCATACCATCAAAAAGCAGCCGTATAACCAGGCCATGCTGCAAGCCATCCTTGCGAAGAACATCGAGCTGATCGATTACGAAACCCTCAAATGGGAAAGTGGCTTGCGGGTGCTCGGGTTTGGTCGCTGGGCAGGCATCGTCGGTGCTTACAACGGCTTCCTTACCTGGGGAAGGAAAACCGGCAGTTATGAAATCAAGCCCGCCTGGCAATGCCTGGATTATGCCGAGATGCTGCGCGAATGCCATAAGATTCAGCCCGGACCGGCCAAGATCGTTCTTACCGGCGGCGGCCGCGTGGCGAATGGCGCACTGGAACTGCTCCGACAATTGAATATTCTGGAAGTAACACCGGAGGATTTTCTGCTGCGCAACCACACGCGGCCGGTATTTGTGCACCTCAACAGCCACGAGCTTTACCGCCACCGCGAAGGGAAGCCCTGGAACTCTCAGCACTTCTACACGCATCACAACGAATACGAAAGCACGTTCCGCTCATTTCTGCCGGCCTGTGATATGCTGATCAACGGCATTTTCTGGACGAGCGATCTGCCGCGGCTCTTCGAAAAGGAAGACACAGCCTGGCCGGGTTTCCGGATCAAGGTTATCGCCGATATCAGCTGCGATGTGGATGGGTCCGTTCCGATTACGGTAGATGCTACCACCATTGCTGATCCGGTTTTCGGGTGGGATCGGCAGGCACAGGAACGCACTGCGCCTTTCCTACCCGAAACCATCGACGTGATGGCGGTGAGCAATTTGCCCAACGAATTGCCCCGCGACGCGAGCGGTGAGTTTGGAGAACATCTCTTCCACGATGTGATTCCTGAACTCTTCCACTCCCAAAGCGCCATGCTCGAAGGAGCGCGCATCACACGAGACGGCGCGTTGACGAAACGGTACAGCTATCTTCAGGATTACGCTGACGGTAACTGAGCGCTTTCAGTTCGCAAACACCATACTTCGCGTTTGCAGCGGGCGTCCGTCGAGCAAAATGGAATAATGCAGGATGCCGCGCATGCCTTCTCCGTGTTCGTAGAGGTATTCATTGTTTCCCTGCCGCAGTTCAACCGGCCAGCGCCGCAATACCAGGCCGCTTGCATCACTTACTTGCAATTCCGCCTTTCTGTAACGCGGCATGCGGTTGACGCGCACCACGATCCAGGTCGCGAGATCGAAGGGATTAGGATGATTTTGTTCCAGTTCGATCGCCGGTGCTTCGCCCGCAGCTGCAAGGTCGTCCAGGCCCGTGGTCTGGGCTGTCACTTCCCGGCTGAAAATGCTCTCCACGCCATTCGAATCGACGGCAGCGGCACTGATATAGTAATTGCGTCCTTCGGGCATAAGGAAGCTTCCGCTCACGCCATGTTGGGTGAAAACGGTATCCCAATCTTGTGAAGCGCTGCGCACGGCGATGCGGTACCAGGTGTATTGGGTTTCACGCGTAATGGTGGTGAAAAGGGTTTTGCCGCTTACCTGCACTTGCAGGTCTGGGCGCGCCGGACCAGCAGCGGCCATGGCTGCGCCGCAAGCATTGATACAGGTGTTTCGTGCCAGGTAGCGGAAATCGACGAAGAAGCTGTCTGGCATGCCATCGCTGTTCAAATCGACTCCTGCGCGGTCGCGGGTAGAGTGTTGCCTATCGCTGTAACCGGGTTTGCTTACATCGGCATCGCCGTGTTCATGGGCACTGGTAAGGCGGATGGCCGGGAAACCGTTCTGCCGGAATGGAATATGATCGCCTCCGCGGCCGGTGCGGTCTTCCGGGCTCATGATCTGGATATCGCTGGGCACATCCATGTGTTGCCGCAGCATTTCCGCGTATTGCAGCTTCACAAAGCGGGCGAGTTGCTTGGAAGGTGAATTGATGTTTCCTGCAGAAAAGAGCCGCACCCGGATGCTGTCGATCAGGTTTTCGCCCGGACAACCCGGGGGCGAAGCAGTCTTCCCACAGATGATTCCACCGCTCACGTCGTTGTTGATGACTGCCCGGATGGCGACGCCGTTGCGGAGTGCATAATTTACAAACGCCTGCGCACCGTAGAGGCCCTGTTCTTCACCGGTAGTGGCCATGAATACAATGGTTCGGGGGAAGGCGAAGCCGTTTCGGCTGAAGACACGTGCCAACTCCATTACGAGGGCTGTTCCGGTTGCGTTGTCTTCCACGCCTTCGGCCAGGCAAGCAGTATCGCAATTGCCTTCGCAGCGGCTGTCGAAATGCCCTTCAATCAGCACGATGCTGCGGTCGGCGGTATCGGTTCCGGGCAGCACAGCTATCACGTTGCTATGGCGCGACATCAGGTTGCAGACATTGAAATCAAACTCCTGGAATGCCGGCAGGAGTCGCCCGTTACTTTCGCGGGCATAGCGGCTGAACTCGCCATGTATCCAGCGGCGGGCGGCACCGATCCCACGCGATCCGGAAAGGGTATCTGAAGCTGTATTCCGGTTTTGGAAGGAAGCGAGTTTCAGGATATTGGTACGCAAGGTATCCGGCGAAACCTGGCGGGCTATCC
>JBKDBI010000129.1:0-8136 GCA_046314695.1 Bacteroidota bacterium
CGGCAGGCGCGCATCACGCGGATGGCAATTTCGCCGCGGTTGGCGATCAGGATTTTGGAGAACAGCGCCACGGTATCAGGCTTCGTCGCCCTGGCTCTGAGGTTCTTCGATCATGGGCAGCTTCACCCACTGGCGCTCGGCTTCATTCACCGCCGACATGCCCCAGAAACCGCCATCGGCACTGGCTACGTAATGGGCAAACTGGCGCAGGCTGGTGTAGAGGTTGCGGGCGAAAGCCGCGTCCAGTTTGGGCAAAATAGTATTCAGACGACCCAACAAACCGCTCAGCAGTTCCTGACGCTCGGAGGTTTCTTCCGGGAGGGAAGCAATCATCGTGCGAAGGGCGGCTTCTGTATGGTCTGAAAGGTTGCGGTACAGTTCGCGCAGCTCGTACCGCTCCGAAAAAGTCTTGGTATGCACCAGCTCCACAATGCGCTTCTTTTCATCGTTGTTGAATTCGCCGTCGGCACCGGCAATGAGCAGACTCACGTAAATGGGGGCGTTCAGCACGAGCTCCTGCTCCTCCTGTGTCAGATGTTGGATATTCTCAATCATGGAAGTGTTGCGGAAAAATAACTTTGCGAAATAACTAAAAAGTGAGAGCACAGCCTAACATCACCTTGCAGCTTATCCGATCGGAATGGGAAAGCGACCTGCGGCAGAAGGCCGTCATTGCCGGAATCGTGCTGCAAGTATTTACTGCTGTGCTCGTTTGCTACCTCGCGGTGCAGGTATTGGCCAAGCCTGCCTGGAATGCGGTCTACTGGATCCTCGTCATCTTCGGCACCGTGCAGGGCATTGCCAAAAACTTCATCGGGGTGCCGGCCGGTCGTTGGATTTACCTTTATCAGCTCAGTTCCGCACGGCAGCTAATTCTCTCTAAAATTCTTTACAACCTGCTCACCATGACTTTTCTCAGTGGCATGACCCTGCTGCTGTACACCTTTTTCATGGGATGGTTTGCCGAGCACAGCGGCTGGTATCTGCTTTGCATCTGGCTAACCGGGGCTGGCGTCAGCACCGTTTACACCCTCGTTTCCGCCATCTCAGCCAAAACGCGCAACGCCGGACTGCTGGCGCCGGTGCTCAGCTTGCCGGTTATTGTGCCTGTGGTGTTGGCCGGCCTCAGTGCCAGCCGCAAATGCATGGAAGTGAATCTGCCGCAAGCCTTCTTCAAAGACCTTGCTGTGGTGGGCATACTCGATGTGCTGCTGATTTATCTCAGCCTCCTGCTCTTCTCCTTTGTATGGCAGGAATGAAGGCCGTTGCCAATTTTCCGATAAATTCGCATTCCACACACCATGAATAAATTCCTGCTTTCCTTCTTTCTCCTGCTGAGCGGTTTTGCCATGCAAGTACAGGCTCAGGTGGCCAAAACCCAGGTGGTTCGCGCCGGAGCCCGAGCCAATACCGATGGAACCATTACCCTCTACTGGCCCCAGGAAGCATATACCGGAACCTGGCAGATTTACCGCCGCAACACCCAGCAATCAGACGATTGGGGAAGCGTGGTGGCCACGGTGCCTGGCAATCAGTCCAGCTGGACCGATATTTCGGTGAACCCGGGAGGCGAAGCACCGGAATACCTGATTTCCAAAGTCAATACATCAAACCAGGCGGAAGCGATTGGATACGTTTACGCAGGCAACAATATTCCGGAGGTCTTGGATATGGGCGGATTGATTCTCCTGCTCGACAGCAGTTATCTGACCGCATTGCGCAGCGAAATCGACCGCCTGGTGAACCAATTGCGCTCGGAAGGCTGGAAAGTAAGCCGGCTGGCGGCAGGCCGGAAGGAATCGCCCGCAGCAGTGAAGGCGCGCATCAAGGCCGAGTACAACCGCCGTGGCGGCAATGTGAGTACCTTGTACATCCTTGGCCATGTGCCGGTGCCCTATTCAGGCGATTACAGCGGCCAGAATATTCCGCCGCCAGACGGGCACAGCGAAGGCGCCGGCAACCATACCGGAGCCTGGCCGGCCGATTGCTACTACGGTGATCTCGACGGTGAATGGTTCGACAGCGAAGTGACGCGCACCACCGGGTCCAGTGCCCGGCTGCACAATATCCCCGGCGACGGCAAGTTTGACCAGACCAAAATCCCAGGCGATGTGGAACTTGAAATCGGGCGGGTTGATCTGTTCGATATGCCGGCCTTCTCGCGCAACGACACGCTCCTGGTGAAGAAATACCTGAACCGCAGCCATCTCTGGCGCACCGGAAAGCTCAGCACTGTGGAACGCGCCCTCATCGACAACAACTTCGGTTCACTCAACCTCGCTTCCACCGGTTACCACAACTTCGCCACCATGTTCCCACCCGACAGCATTTGGGACAACCGCGATTACTTCACCGAACAGAAAGCCAAACCCTATCTCTGGAGCTATGGCTGCGGCGCAGGTTCATACACTTCCTGCAGCGGCGTGGGCACTACGAACAATTTCGCTGCCGATTCCCTCCAAAATATCTTCACCATCCTCGCCGGAAGCTATTTCGGTGACTGGGATGTATCGAATAACCTGCTCCGTGCGCCTTTGGCCAACAGTGCGCTGGCCTGTTTCTGGGGCGGCATTCCCAAGTGGTATGTGCACCACATGGCCCTGGGCAAGCATATCGGCTACGGGGCGCGCCTCAGCATGAACAACAACACGTTCTATTTCAACGGCCAGTTCAACTTCTCGCACAAAGGCATCCACATTGCGCTCATGGGCGATCCGACCCTGCGTCAGCGCCATGTGGCTCCGCCCTCCAATCTGAACGCCGTGAGCACCAATAACCGGGTACTGCTCACCTGGACTGCTGCCGACGGCGATATCGATGGCTATGCGGTTTATCGTTACGACAGTGCCCGCAACAGCTATTTCCGCGTCAACAAAGGCTATCTCATCCAGGGAACCTCTTTTTACGACAGCAGCAATTACCTGCAAGGTCGCAATTTGTACAGCGTTCGCGCTCTGCGCCTTGAAACCACCAATTCCGGAACCTGGTGGAATGCCAGCGGCGGACCGATGGCGGCAGTAAACCACACCAACAGCCTGACACCTGCTTTCGCGCCGGCCAACTTCAGCGTGTTCCCGAATCCTACGCGTGGTCAACTGCAACTGCAATTGGACGAAGCCGTTCAGCAGGCCCATGTGCGCATCTTCGACATGAACGGGCGCCAGGTTTTGGAAAGAACATTCAGCGCAAGCACCTCCACCATGGAGTTGCAGCTCGGCCATCTCACAGACGGCGTTTACACGGTTCAGCTGGAAGCCCGCGGCAAAGCACCCGCTGCGCGCAGGTTTGTGAAGGCCGGAAACTGATCCGCTACAGCGGCGCTGCAATGGAAACGGCAGAACTGCTGCAACACCTGGACCAGGTTTATCGGCTTCAGGGCGAAGAACGGGCAGCGCTGGAAGCTATCATCCGGCACCGCGACTATCCAAACGGAGCCGAAGTGCAGGCTCCGGGCAGCCGTTGCCGGACTGTTTACTTTGTCGAAAGCGGCATTGCGCGCATTTTCTATTACCGGAAAGGGCACGATATCACCGAGCACTTCGCCTTCCCGGGTCAATTGATCGTGCGGGCCGAAAGCCTTTTCACCGGTGAAGCGGCTACCAAGGGCATACAAACGCTGGCCCCAAGCCGGCTGGCAGCCATCGATGCGGACACACTATTTGCCATGTATGACCGCTACCACGGCATAGAACGTTTGTTCCGCCTGCTGTTTGAACGCGAACATGTGGCCCTGATCCGGCGCCTGGAAAGCCTGCAGTTCCAGACGGCGCGCGAACGCTACCGGCAGCTGCTGCAGGAAACCGAACTCATCCGCCATATTCCCCTGCGGCATATAGCCACCTATCTCGGCATTACGCCGGTCAGCCTGAGCAGGATCAGGGGTGAGAAATGATGGGCGCCTGGCTTTCGCTTTGCACCCATTGAGCACTAAATTTGAAGTATGGAACAGCCCGATATTCGTTGGAAACAGCGATACGGCAATTTTCAGCAGGTGTTTGCGCGTTTGGAGGAAGCCATCGGGCAGGAAGAATTGAATGAATTGGAGCGCAATGGACTGGTTCAGCGTTTTGAATTTACGTTGGAATTGGCATGGAAGACCATGAAAGACTTCCTCGAATACAAAGGTTTCAGTTTCAGCCCTTCTCCGAAAGACACCTTCCGGCAAGCGCAACAGGCGCTGTATATTGACAATGCACAAGCATTGATTGATGGACTGGACCTTCGCAACATGCTTTCCCATGACTATGACGGTCAGAAGTTTCTTTCAGCCGAAAAACAATTGCGACTTGAAACTTTCCCGGCGCTTGTCAAGCTTCACGAATTCTTCAGGAACGAATGAACCATTAATGCCCATGGTAAAGCCGATTGAAGTTGTTGAAAAAGACCTGTTCGGATTGTCAGCGCGCAACCTGCATACGTTGTATGAAATTTTAGCCAAATACCCGGATATTCAAACTGTTTATATATTCGGAAGCCGCGCAAAGGGCAATTTCCATATCGGCAGCAACATAGATCTCGCTATCATGAACGCTGGACTGGAGCCCAAAACCATCCGCAAAGTCCTTGACGATTGTGCCGAAAGCAGTTTGCCATTTATGGTCGATCTCGTTGATTTTTCATCCTTGAAGAATGAAGCCTTGAGACAGCATATTCAGAGGGTAGGCCAACGGTTGTATCCACCGCTGTAGCCGCCATCGGACCAGCAAATGGCGGTCAGCCTATTCCAACACCACCCGCTTCACGGCATTCCCGCATCGGATCAGCACCAGGCCGCGGGGCAAACTGCGCAAATCGAGCTGGTGATGCAGTGAACCGGCCGCAGGACGTGCCTCCGACAACAAACGGCCGTCGGTACTGAATACCTGAATAAGCGACAGTGGTGCAGCCGATTGCAATTGCAATAAGCCATTGCCCGGATTCGGGTAAACCTCAAATGCTATTGGCGCCACAGGCAAGGATGCCTGCATGGTTTGCGTTTGAAGCATGGGATAGAGAAAGCGCGCAACAGCCCGCAACGAACTGTCAAAATCGCTGTTGGCCACACCGGCGCTTGGCCAGCCGTGGCCTTTGCCGTCGAGCATCATCGAATCGGCCGCTACTTGTACCGCCTTGAGGCGTGTGATCAGCCGGCCGGTTCCGCAGAGTTCCAGGACAGTGGGCAAACCGAGCCCCGGAGCACAGCTATAACTTACCGTTCCGTCGTCGCGGCTGTGCGAAAGCCAGACAGGTTCTTCACCGGCATTGATCCAGCTGACGCGGTTCAATGCGCCCGCGTAGCTGTAAAGCGCCTTGAACCGGAATTGAACACCCTTATGACCGGCATCGCCGTCGAGTGTTCCGACCGAATTGGCAAGCAGACTTTGTTCTGCCGGCGTGAACTCGCTCAGGCTGTCGATATAGGCGGTATGCAGAATGGCCACCGCTCCGGCAGAATAACCGCCGCCGAAAATCAGGTTCGGGTCGATGCGGTAGCGGCGGTTCCCGTTTGCATCCACCACAAAATAGCGCGCCGCAGCTTTGATATCGGCCATTACGCGCATGACGGTCTGCATCTGGTAGTCTTTGCTCTGGAGAAATTGCAGGAACCCGGCAAGTCGGTAGTTGACTGAAATTGCCACATAGCCCAACCTGGCGAAGCGCGTGCAGAAATCAACGCAATCGGCAGAACGTTTGTCGCCACTCACAAAGGAGCCGCCGTGCACATAGATGATCAGCGGGCGCGAAGCTGCTGTATCGCCAAAGGGTTCGTAGACGTCGGCTTTGTGTTCGGCATCGCTGAAAACATCGGAGTAATTGATCTCATGCCGGGTAACAGAATCAAAAACCGGGCGTTTGTAGCGGTCTGCCTGAGCATGCAGGTAACTGCAAAGGGCAAAGGTGGAAAGTAGCAGCGTGTTGCGCATACTGCGATGATACACAGCAGCGCCGAATGGCGAACAACACGCCTGTCGAAATTTCATAACAGCATTGGGTTTTATAACTGAATTTCGCCGGATTGCTATGGAAGCCAAAGCTTTATACATCAATCTACCCGTAACCGATCTGGAGCAAACCCGCAGGTTTTGGTCGGAACTGGGTTTCAATTTCAACGAGCAGTTCAGCGACGAAAAAGCCTGTTGCCTGGTATTGCGCGAGAACCTTTTGTACGTCATGCTCATCACGCGTCCGTTCTTTGCCACCTTCACCAACAAACCTGTCCATGCCGGCGAGAGCACGCAGGTGCTGATAGCCCTCGAAGTGGAAAGCCGGGATGCTGTAGACCGCATGGTACAGAAAGCGTTTGAAAACGGCGCAACACGTTACCGCGACGGACAAGACCACGGCTGGATGTACTACGATTGCTTCGCCGATCCGGACGGGCATCAGTGGGAAATCATGCATTCAGACCCCGGCCAATTGCAGTCTGCCACATGAAAGCCCAACCGGAAATCTACCCCTGCATCTGGTTCAATCAAAACGGCAGGGAAGCGGCGGAATTCTACTGCAGCGTTTTTCCCGGAGGAGAATTAAGGGAAGACAATGGCATGGTGCAGCGTTTCCGCATCATGGACACGCCTTTCATGTTGTTGAACGGCGGACCAAAGTTTCGGCCGAACGGAGCTATTTCCTATTTCGTGTACACCGGCGACCGCGCAACGACCGAACGCATTTTTGCCGCTTTGGCGGAAGGTGGAATCGTGGCCATGCCACTTGGCAAATACCCCTGGGCCGATCACTATGCCTGGGTGGAAGACCGCTTCGGTGTGAACTGGCAGCTGGACTCTGACCCCATCCGTTCGAGTCAGAAGATACTCCCGACACTGCTATTTACGCCACCCGATGATGCCCGCGTCCGCGAAGCGCGCGATCACTACGCTTCCATCTTCAGCGACCATCACCTGTTGATGGAGATGCCTTCCGCCTCCCATGAGCCTTTGCTTTTCTGCCAGTTCAGGATCGGCAGCATGTTGTTCAATGCCATGCGCAGCATGGAAGCGATGGACTTTCAGTTCGGGCCCGGCAATTCGTTCGTAATCAACTGTCCGGACCAGGCCACCATCGACCATTATTGGAACAGCCTGGGTGCAGGCGGTGCTTTTGAACGCTGCGGCTGGTTGCGCGATCGCTTCGGCGTTTCGTGGCAGGTGGTGCCCGAAATCCTGCCCAGGCTGATGCAAGACCCGGAACGCGGCGGCAGGGTGATGGAAGTTTTGCTGGGGATGGACAGGATTGAAATTGAATCCTTGCTAAACGCCTGAAGTAGTGGCAGGCGGGCTGGCGCTAATCACGAAGAACCCGCTGCCATTCTCCTCTCCTGCCCTACCTTTGCGGCATGAATAAAGGACCGGTTTCGCAGTTCATCGAACACCATTACCGCCATTTCAATGCGGCTGCGCTGAAAGATGCCGCCAAAGGATACGAACAACACCTGCTGGAAGGCGGAAAAATGATGGTTACCCTGGCCGGTGCCATGAGTACCGCCGAGCTGGGTGTCAGCCTGGCTGAAATGATCCGTCAGGGCAAAGTAGATATTATTTCCTGCACCGGAGCCAATCTCGAGGAAGACCTGATGAACCTCGTGGCGCACAGCCATTACCGCCGGATCCCGAATTACCGCGATCTCACGCCGCAGGAAGAATGGGACTTGCTGGAAAAAGGTCTGAACCGCGTAACCGATACCTGCATCCCGGAAGAAGAAGCCTTCCGCCGCCTGCAGCAGCATATCCACAAGCTTTGGAAAGACGCCGACGACAAAGGCGAACGCTACTTCCCGCACGAATTCATGTTCCAGATGATCCGCAGCGGCGTGCTCGAGCAATACTACGAGATCGATCCCAAGGATTCATGGATGATTGCCGCGGCTGAAAAGAACCTGCCCATCGTGGTAGGCGGCTGGGAAGACAGTACCATGGGCAACATCTTCGCCAGCTACGTGATCAAGAACGAAATCAAGGCCACGACCATGAAAAGCGGCATCGAATACATGGTATGGCTGAGCCAGTGGTACCGCGAAAACTCTGGTGGCAAAGGCGTAGGCTTCTTCCAGATCGGCGGAGGCATTGCGGGCGACTTCCCGATTTGCGTGGTTCCGATGATGTACCAGGACCTGGAATGGCACGACGTTCCCTTCTGGAGCTATTTCTGCCAGATCAGCGA
>JBKDBI010000130.1:0-3418 GCA_046314695.1 Bacteroidota bacterium
CAAATAAAATGACAGTGATTTTTGTCAGCAAACGGTAATGGTATGCTGTGTGAAATCGTAAGTTGTTGATAATGAAAACAAAAGGCTCCCGAAGGAGCCTTTTGTGATTGAATTAATTAGCTTGAAAAGGCCTTAAGGAGCGGCGCAGGGCGCTTTTTTACTCTCTTCCATGGCCTTTTCGCGTTTGCGTTTGCCCCAGGGCAAGGGCAGGTATTTATCCGGATGCTGGTTAAGGTCGTTCAGCAAACAATTCAGGTCTTTACTGGTCTTCACCAGGTTATCGTACAGGTCTTTGTTGGTAGCCAACTGGCCAAGGGTGCCTTCACCACTGCTGATCTTATTGACGATGCTGTTCAGGTTGCTGACTGTAGTCCGGAGTTCATCCACCATTGCTGTGATATCCACGCTGTCGGCCTCGTTTCCGATCCGCTCAAAGCTCTGCAAGGTGCGCTGGATGCTGGCATTGTAGGATTTGAAGTTTTCGGTGATGGCACTCAGGTTGTTGATGGAACCTTCCACACCCGGCTTGCTGCGGGCAATGAGGTCGTTCACTTGTTCGATGGTTTGTTGAAGGGAAGCGAGTGCATTCGGCAATTTGTCTTCAAACTGCACCAAAGAAGGGCGATTGAGGATATAGTTGAAGCGCTGCAGCACGGAATCGGCCTGTTCGGCAATAGGGCCGAGCTTCTGGTTCACTTTCTCGGTCATATCCGTTTCCAGCATGCCGGCGAGCGTGTCGCCGCTTTCGGCCATCTGGGTTGAATTGCCGAGGATCAGTTCCATGCGCTTATCGCCGAGAATTTCAACGACGATCTTCAAACGCGAATCCTTGGGTATCTGCAGGTCGGTGAACAACTCTGTACGGCAGGTGGTTTTACGCGTAGCGCCATTCAGAATCACGCGCTTTACCTGACCAATGCGCACACCGTTAAAAGTTACGGAAGCCCCATCGGTCACGCCGCGCACGTTATCGAAAACGGCGTAATAGGTGCGGCCCCTGGAAAATACATCGTCTTTACCGCTCAGGTAGTTGTAGCCGAGCACCAGGATGGTGATGGCCAGGGCGGTAAGCACGCCCACTTTGCTTTCATTGCTCAGTTTCAAAACGTCGGGTTTTGGCTTTCAAAGATACGTCGGCAGGATTAGCGGAGAAGGGCACTGTCTTTCCTTTGCACGGGCACCGGTTTTACAGCCGGTTTGTGTATGCGTGCATCGCGTTCCTGTTTGTATTGTTTAACGGCGTTGAAGATGGCTTTGGATACGATTTGCTGTCCGTCTGACGTCTTCAAAACCGCGCGGTCGGAGGGATTGGTGAGGAATCCGAGCTCTACCAGCACACTCGGCATGGCGGTGCGCCACAACACCAGGAATCCGGCCTGTTTTACCCCGCGGCTTTTGATTTTGCCGGTTTTGGCGATATGCTGTTCCACTTTGGCTGCAAAGCCGGAACTGGTTTCCATGTAGGCGTTTTGCACGAGACTGAAGATTATATGCCCTTCCGGACTATTTGGGTCGAAGCCGCCGTAGTTGGCATTGTTCTGGTAATTCGTTTCCAGGGTAATGGCTGCGTTCTCGCGTTTCGCCACACTGAGGTTGCCTTCGCTTTTGTGCAAACCCATCAGATAAGTTTCCGATCCCGCAGCCTGTGTATTGGCATTGGAATTGCAATGGATGGAAATGAAAAGGTCGGCATTGTTCTTGTTGGCCAACTCGGGTCTTTGCCACAGCTCAACGAACACATCGGTCTTGCGGGTGTACAACACCTTAACATCCTTCAGGCTGTCTTGCAGCATTTTGCCCAGCTTCAACGCCACATTCAGTGTAACCTGTTTCTCCCAAATCTCGCCAGCACCGTTGCAGCCCGGATCTTTTCCCCCGTGACCGGCATCAATTACAATCACCAGCGTACCGTCGTCGACCGCTCGCCCCGCCGGTTTGAAGGCGGCGAAAGAAACCAGCGCCATCACTCCGAACCAGACTGCAGCCGGCGTTCCTCGAACGATTCGCCCCGTATGTCTGAAAATAGTCTCTTTCATATCCGTTTTCCGAAATTACTTTGCACCAGTCGATGCCTTTCAATTATCTGACAAAACTTATGCCAACCCTTGTGTGCATTGCATTTGGGGTTTGCTTGTGCACTCCGGCTGAAGCCACAGCAGGCGCAAGACCGGGCGATTTGTCCATTTTACCGGACGATTCTACACAAGCCCGCAAGCCAGCCGGCGGTATCGACGAACCGATCGACTACAAAGCGTCGGATTCCATCTGGTTCGACCTGAAGAAGAAACAAGTACACCTCTACCGCGATGCATGGCTTAAGTATGGAACGGTAGAACTGAAGGCCTATTATATTCGTGTCGACCTGGCCAAGCAGGAAATCTTTGCCAAAGGAGGTCCGGACAGCAACGGTCGCTATGCCTTCCGCCCCAAACTCAAAGACAATGGCGATGAATACGGGGCCGACAGCATGTTGTACAACAGCAAAACCAAGAAAGGGAAGGTGTACGGCCTGCGCCTGATCGAAGACGAAGCAGTCGTGCAATGCAACCAGGTGTTTCGCAATGCCGATGGTTCTTTCCTCGCCGACCGCGGCAAACTCACCACCTGCACACACGAGCATCCGCACTTTTACCTCGATGCCCGGCGCCTAAAAGTGATTCCGGACAAAAAAGTAATTTTCGGTCCGGCCAACTTGGTAGTCGAAGACCTGCCAACCCCGCTGGCCTTGCCTTTCGGACTGGTACCGACCAAGAAAGGAAGGCGCAACGGCATCCTCTTCCCGAGCTACGGTTACCAGGCCAACCGCGGCGGATTCTATCTTGAGAACCTCGGTTTGTACACTGGCCTGGGCGATAACCAGGACCTTACCGTTACCGGTGCCGTCTTCTTCAATGGCGACTACCGCATCAGCGCCCTCAGCCGCTATGTGAAGCGCTACCGCTACGACGGATCTTTCCAGCTCGGAACTTCTACATTCAGCCAGGGCGAACGCACCTCCGGTTCCTTCTTCCGCCAGCGTGATTTTAACCTGCAATGGCGCTATAACCTGCACGAGAACGTGCGCCCCGGAACCCGTTTCTCCGCTTCTGTCGACATGGGAACGCCCGGGTTCAAACGCCTCAATTCCAACGACCCCGGGGCTATCGTGCAAAGCCAGTTCAACTCTTCGGTCAGCTACGGAAAAACCTTCCTCAACAACCGCTTCAACCTCAACGCGGCCATGACGCATACACAGAACACCGGCACCCGCAGCATCAGCTTCGACCTGCCGTCTGTGAGCCTCAACATGCAGCGCTGGCAACCGTTTTTGCGCAAAGGGCAGGCCGCAGACAACTGGCTCAAACTGCTCAACCTCACGTACAGCATGGATGTGCAAAACCGCATATCCAGCACCGATACGATCCTCTTTTCCAGCCGC
>JBKDBI010000131.1:0-3335 GCA_046314695.1 Bacteroidota bacterium
CGTTGCCCGGTCAGGATATACAGTTCAGAAAGCAGGGAAGAAAAGGCGCGCGGGTCGCCGGTTTTGGCACGCGCCATTTCATAGGCTGTGGCCGAAGCACTGAAGAGATTGCGGCGGTAGAAAGCTCCGGCGAGTTGTTCCGCCTGGGCTGCACTGCCGCGGCTTGCTTCCCGCTGCAAGCCTTCATACCAGGCCTGCGCTTCCGGTTCTTTTCCTTGTTTGCCGAGCAGGTAACCAATATCCACCCGGTAATGCCAGTTATCGGGAAAGCGACGGTTTCTTTTCCGCACCCATTTGTCTGCTTCCTCCCAGCGGTTCAACGCCATCAAACATTGCAAATACTGGTCGTACAGGTAAAGCGATGCAGGATCGGAACCAGCGAGTTTCTCATACAATTCGGCTGCCTTATCATAATCCTGTTCCCCGAAATACTGCCTGGCCAGCAGCTCTTTGTTTTCCTGCGCCGCAAGGGGGAAGGCCGCACCAAGCGACAGCAGCAGCAAAAGGAGGAAGAGGGGCCGTTTCATCAGATGTATAAACGCAAATATCCTTCCAAAGTTGGGTATCCGGTTTAAAACATTGGCTTGAAGCCCTCGGGTTTCAGGGAAGGATGGTAATGGTGCACCAAGCCGTACACGCGGTTGCGCAAAGGCATGATGCCGGCGCGGTAGCAGCGGAAGAAGAAGTCCCAGTCTTCGTGGCCCCATTGGGTGTAGTTTTCATTCAGTCCGCCCAGTGCTTCGAAGTGGCTGCGGCGCACCGCGCAGATACCGGTTCCGGCGCTGAGGTATTCCCATTCGTTGGAAGGAGCCGGTGCGCGCATGTTGCGGCAAACGGGAAACCAGGCCAGGTGTGCGTTCACATAACGCTTGATGTGCAGATGCAGATCTGCAGGTACTTCCATATCCGCATCGCAGAGCATCACAAGCGGCTCTTGGGTTTGCCGCACGGCACGATTGAATACACTGGCCCGGGCGAAGGTCTCTTCCTTGCGGCTGAAGTACAGGGTGCCGGGCCAGCAACGTCGGATTTCATCTTCAAGTGCTGCTGTATCTGTGCTGCCACAATCGGCTACCGACAGCGCGATCCAACCGTGCCCGGCATCGGCGCGCAGCAGCGATGGGATGAGCACATCGAACAGGTGCCGGCTGCGGTTGAAGCTGCCGGTGCATACAACCAGTGCCTGCGGTTTGCCTGGCGAAAGGAAGTTCAACGCCGCTTCGGCCAGCCCACGCAGGTCGGTGAAGAGGGTTTTCCAGCCCACCATGCGCCGCTGCGGACTTTTGAATACAAACCAGGCCAGTCGCTTCAGCATTGCTCAGGCAGCTGCACCGGCCTGTTTGCGCCTGCGGTCGATGACCAGCCAGGGTATGTAGGCCAGGGCGAAGTTGGCCAGGGCCACCAGTTCGGCACCGACGATATACCAGGGCCAGGGTCCGAGATGGTCGAGGATGGACGGCGTGCTTGGCTTGGCGCAGATGAAGAGGTAATTGGTATCCAGCAGGTAGTTTGCACAGGCAGCCACTACGAGGAATACGTTCAAGCCGGCCAGTGCCTTCAGGATATGCTTTGCCTGGGGCCGCATGCCGTAGACCACCGTTGCATAAACAATGGCGAGGATCATGCCCGGGTGACCGACCCAGAACCGGAAGAACATGAAATGCGGATAATCGTGCTGCAGGTCGGGTGTAAGGGTGGCCTGCAACATGGCTGCCAACGCCCAGAAATACAGGAGTTCATACCACCATTGCTTGCGCCAGATGAGTACGAGCACAATGGCAAGGTTGGAAAAGCGGCAAAGCTGCAGGGGCAGGTGTTGCCTTACGTCGAAAGTTCCGGCTGCCAGTTCCAGCAAGGTCCAGGCAACCCAACTGCCGGCGATGATGCCTCCGATGGCGGCGCCGGTAAAATACTGTGCCGGGCGGCTGAGGTACTTCTTCGACAACAGGGGGATGGCGACGATGCAGACCAGGCTGATCAAAACGGCCCACCAATGGCTGATATTCCATTGTGTGAAGCGGTCGTAATGGGCCATGTAATCGCGGATTTCCATCCGCCACGCAGCTAACATAGCAGCCGAATTACGGTCTTATGCGGCTGGCATGCAAGCAGGCAAATCTGATTGAAGGATAATTTTTATTGGTTGACCAGTCTGAGTTGCCAGTTCCAGGCATCGCGCAACATATCGTCGAGGCTGCGTTCGGCTTTCCAACCGAGGCGTTGTTCTGCCAGTGAAGGATCGGCCCAGAGTTCAGTCACATCGCCTTGCCTGCGCGCACCGATGCGGTGCGGAACTGCAATGCCGTTTACGCGTTCAAAGGCTTGCAGCAGTTCTTTTACCGAAACTGCCCGACCGGTCCCGAGGTTGAATACTTCGAAAGCCTGCCGGTCTGTGGCTTTGTCCAGGAAGCGCAATGCAGCCACATGGGCTTCGGCAAGATCCATGACGTGCAGGTAATCGCGCACCGCCGTGCCGTCGGGTGTGGGATAGTCGTCGCCAAAAACTGTCAGTGCTTCGCGCAAGCCTGCTGCGGCCTGGGTTACGTAAGGAGCGAGGTTGTTGGGAATGCCGCGCGGCAATTCACCGATTGATCCGCTGGGATGCGCACCGATCGGATTGAAATAGCGCAGGCAAACCGTCTGGAAATAAGGATCGTCTTGCAGGATGCGCTCGCCCATTTGTTTGGTGCTTCCATAAGGCGAAAGCGCCGGCGGCAAAGGCGTGCCTTCGGTAAACGGCATATTCTGTTCTTCAACGTAAACGGTAGAAGTAGAGGAGAATTCGATGTTCTGAACGCTGTGGCGCTGCATCGCAGCCAGGAGTTCCAGCAGTCCGCCGATATTGTTCCGGTAATAGCGCAGGGGCTGGCTAACCGATTCACCAACGGCCTTGAGGGCAGCAAAGTGAATGACAGACCGAATGGGATAGGCATCTAATACGCCATCGAGTTGCGCGGCATCTGTTACGTCGCCTTGCACAAACACCGGGGTATGTCCGGTTATGCGGGCAATGCCTTCCAATACCTTCGGATCGGAATTGCACAGGTTGTCAAAAATGACGGGTTCAAAGCCGGCTTCCATCAGGCATACCACGGTATGCGATCCGATGAAACCCATGCCTCCGGTTACGAGTACGTGGTGCATGGGCTTAGGCAATTCGGCTAACAAGACCATCGCGCAACTGATACTGCTGGCCGCTTTCGGGGCAATGGGCCATGCCGTTGGCGTCGAAGCTCAGTTTATGCCCGTATTCGCTCATCCAACCGGCCTGGCGTGCGGGGTTGCCGATCACCAGGGCGTAATCGGGTACGTTTTTAGTTACTACCGCTCCGGCA
>JBKDBI010000132.1:0-2067 GCA_046314695.1 Bacteroidota bacterium
GGTTGAAGCAGGCATAGCGATGATGGGTTTCCCACCTTCAGACAAGGAAGCACCACGCATAAAATCCAATTGTCCGCCAACGCCAGAATACTGATAAGTGCCTATTGAATCGGCGCAAACCTGGCCGGTGATATCAATTTCGATGGCACTGTTGATGCCTACCACACGGGGATTTTTGGCAATCACATAAGGATTATTTACATAATCAACTTCCAGAAAAGCAAATTCCGGATTGTCATCGATGTATGCGTACAATCGTTTACCGCCAACGGCGAACGAACTGACCACTTTCCGGCGGTGTTTCTTCTTGAAGCGGTTGTTGATGATGCCCTTTTCCATCAGGTCGATCAGTCCTTCGGAGAACATTTCGGTATGCACTCCCAGGTCGCGGTGGTTTTGCAATTCCTGTAAAACCGCATCCGGCACGGCGCCGATTCCCATCTGCAGGGTCGAACCGTCTTCTATCAGGGAAGCCACATGGCGGCCGATGGCGCGTTCTGCCGAGCCCAGCTTGGCGCCGTAGTCTATCTCAGGCAGGGAGTCATGTGCCTCTACGAGGGCATGGATTTCGCGCAGGTGAATGATGCCGTCGCCGTGGGTGCGCGGCATATGCTCGTTTACCTGGGCAATGACATAGCGCGCGTTTTTTACGGCGCTGCGGGCGATGTCGACTGAAACACCCAAGGAGCAATACCCATGTTTGTCGGGTAGGGAAACATGCACCAGGGCAACATCCAACGGCAAGATCTGCTGATCGAATAGGCGGGGGATCTCGCTGAGGAAAACAGGTACATAATCACCGCGCTCATCATTGACAGCTTCCCGTACATTGGCAGAAACAAACAATGAATTGAAGTAAAAACTCTCAGGATAACCGGGATGGGGAATGCCCATGTCTCCAAGTGTGGTAATGGAGACAATTTCAACCTTGTGCAGCTCAGGCGCACGACGGGCCAGTGCATGCAACAAATGCAAAGGCGTGGCTGCGCTTCCCTGCACAAAAACTCTTTGACCGGATTGGATGTGGCTTACCGCCTCATCGGCACTGACATAATTGGCTTGCATGCAGCAAAGTTGGGTCTCTTTAAATTGAAAACCCAATCGGAATATTGGCTGCTATCGCGGTCAACGCAAATTGATCACCATGACCAGGCGCCTTCGCGGGTCGGGTACCGCACCTTCTTCATACCATATATGCAACACCTCTTGCCCTGTCTGCAACAGTTGGTT
Organism: Bacteroidota bacterium; assembly: GCA_046314695.1. Taxonomy (GTDB): domain Bacteria; phylum Bacteroidota; class Bacteroidia; order NS11-12g; family UBA955; genus REEB481. The sequence continues at coordinate 1,231 of JBKDBI010000132.1, forward strand.
CACCTTGAAATGCACAGGCTGAAAGGTTCCGCGGCCGCGACCCAAAATCATACTGCTGTCGCCGACTTGCAATACCAGCCTGGTTTCGCAGTCTTCGCATGGCGTATCCCTGAAGTAGCGCAGGCTGATGCTGTCGTTGGCTGCAACGTCCATCCGGGCGAGGTTAAGTTCAGGGTGTTTGTATTGGTGAAAAACCGCCGCTTCGTGCCCGTTGTAATGGATATGCCAATAGTCGATTGTATCGGCACGGACGCTCATAGAAAAGCTGAAGAGCAGAATTGAAAACAGCAGTTTTTTCATGGTCGTTTTTTAATGTTGGCGCCCGCGCAGGAAGGCGAGCAATTCAGAAGGTCCGGCCATATTGAGGCCTTCGCTGTCCAGTTCCTGCAAAAGTGATGCCGCCTCTTGGAAATAAGATTCGCTCAGTTCGCGCACACGGGCTTCGGCGCCTGTTAGGGTCATAAGCTCACGGATGCCAGTTACTTTGCGCGCTTCATCGTTATCGGCCATCAGTTGCTCAATCGCTGTTCGTTCCTCCTGATTGGCGTTGGCCCACATTTCAATCCAAAGCAGGGTTTTCTTTCCCGCCAGGATATCTCCGCCGGCTTGTTTTCCGGTGAAGGCCGGGTCGCCGAAAGTGTCGAGTAGATCGTCTTGAAGCTGGAAACCCATTCCGGCATCGATGGCGAAATCGTACATTTTGGCTGCGTTGGCCTCTGCCGCCCCAACAGCAACGGCACCTGCATACATGGCGCAGCCCAGCAAAACAGCTGTTTTCAGACGAATCATTTCCAGGTATTCTGCTTCACTTACGTCGTCGCGCTGCTGGAAATCCAT
>JBKDBI010000133.1:0-2419 GCA_046314695.1 Bacteroidota bacterium
CCTGTCATATTGTGTTATGGCCCAGTCACCGTATCAACGCGTCAATCCGTTCATTGGTACCGGCGGTCATGGACATACTTACCCTGGAGCTACTGCACCATTCGGTATGGTACAACTGAGTCCGGACACCCGATTGGATGGTTGGGATGGCTGTTCCGGATACCATTACGACGATACCCTTTGCCATGGGTTCTCACATACCCATCTTAGCGGCACAGGTGTATCCGATTACGGAGACCTGCTCATCCGGCCTTCTTTCGAGCCCCTCACCTTCCGACACAAAAACGAAAAAGCCCAACCCGGATATTATGCCGTAACCTTCGACAATGGCATTTTCGCCGAAATGACCACCGGGCTTCGGAATGGGATCCACCATTACCGCTTCCCCTCTTCCGCGCCAAAAGTAATCACCCTGGATTTGAATCACCGCGACCAAGTGGTCTCGGCCAATATGAATATTTCACTTCGTGATGAACTGAATTCCGGTTCCACGGCATTTGCTGGTCACCGGTTCTCGAAAGCCTGGGCTCAAGACCAGCAGTTTTACTTCTTTGGTCAGTTCTCTGCTCCCGCAGACTCCTTTCGTGTGATCCAAACCGCCAATGGTGAGTACCGTCAGGTTGTGATACACTTCCCTCCCAAAACAAAAGACCTTTACCTGGAAGTCAACGTGTCCTTCGCCGGATGGCTGAGCCCGTATAAACTTCCGGCCAGGCAAATCAACGAAAATCGCTTCATGCAGGTTCGCGATGCTACCCACAGGGAATGGGAACAGCGACTGAACAAAATCAACGTAAGGGGAACGCCGGAGCAGGAGAGCATTTTCTACACGGCCCTGTACCATACCATGATCGTACCCAATCGGGTGGATGATGCGGAAGGACGCTACCGTGGAATGGATCTGCAGCCCAAAACAGGCAATGGTCCGCATTATTCCGTTTTCTCGTTATGGGACACCTACCGGGCAACCCATCCATTGTATACCCTGATCGAACAGCAACGAACCAGGGAGTTTCTCCGGACTTTCCTGCGCATGCATGCAGAATCCGGTCGCTTGCCCATATGGGAACTGGCTTCCAATGAAACCAATTGCATGATTGGCTACCACGCGGTTTCAGTCATTGCCGATGCCATGGCCAAAGGTATCCTGACAGACAGCGCTGAGGCATTGCTTCAAGCCGCTATCGCCAGCGCAGAAAAACCTGTTTTCGGCATCGATGATTATATAAAATTTGGATTTCTGAGTATTGAAAACGAAAGCGAATCGGTAAGTAAAACCCTCGAATATGCCTACGACGATTGGTGCGTTGCACAAATCGCTGCAATGCAAAAAGACCGGACGGCTTATGACCGCTTTCTTGCCCGCAGCCAGGCTTGGAAGAACCTGCTCGACCCTGCTACCGGACTGATGCGCCCGCGTGAAAACGGCCGGTTCGTACCCAATTTTGAGCCACGCGAAGTGAACAATCATTACACCGAAGCCAACAGCTGGCAATACTCATTCGCGGTGCCTCAAGATCTGACCGGATGGATTCAACGGCTTGGCGGACCTTATCGCGCCGTTGCCCTGCTCGACAGCCTTTTCAGCGTTAACAGCCGGACCGTCGGCCGTGAACAGGCAGATATTACCGGACTCATCGGACAATACGCACATGGCAACGAGCCCAGTCACCACATCGCCTATCTTTTCAACAGCGTTGGAAAACCTGCTAAAACCCAGTATCGCGTCAAACAAATCCTGGATAGTTTTTACAGCAATAAACCGGATGGTTTGATAGGCAACGAGGACTGTGGCCAGATGAGTGCATGGTATGTGTTCAGCAGCCTTGGATTCTATCCGGTCTGTCCGGGCGATCCGCGCTACAGCATCGGATACCCCTTGTTTGGCAAGGCCAGCTTGCGTTTTGAAAATGGAAACGTTTTGAATATCCAACGCAAAGGAAAAGGCAACTATATCCAACGCGTTGTATTGAATGGCAGATCCACCAGCCACAATTATCTAAACCACTCGGATTTGCTGGAAGGTGGAACCCTGGTTTTCAGCATGGGCAAGCAGCCCGGTGATTGGGGAACTGCCGTCGCCGACAGATTCCTTGCACGAACGTCTGAAACCTACGATGTGGCTGCGCCCGTGTTTTCGTATCCATCACCCTTTTTTGAAGACAGCGTGGTTTTCCATTGCCAGCCTGAGCCGGGCATGGATATAAGGCTCACAGCTTACTTTACCGATGGGGATACGCAAACCATGCATGCGATGAATGGCATCTACACAATCCACCAAAGCGCCTGTGTGGAAGCGAATTATCCCTCCTTAAACCGCAACACGCCTTACGCACGCGCCTGCTTCCATAAAAAACCCAACCGCTGGGAAGTGCAATTGCTGCATCCGCTCAATCGCCAGTACAGCGCCGGCGGACCA
>JBKDBI010000134.1:0-6384 GCA_046314695.1 Bacteroidota bacterium
CCTACGGCAGACAGCGAATCGGCTTGGCGACGCTTGACAAGCCCGATCATCCAATCGTCGAGCGACTTACGGCCCTGCAAAGTTCCCGCGAGCGAAACGGACAAGCAAGAAGATGCCTTTTGACCGATGCGACTAACGCGACCGACACGCTGGCGAAGTCGAGCATACGTCCAAGGCAAATCGAGATGCACAACGATCGACGCTGTTTGCAAGTTCATGCCGCGTTCGGCGGCTTCTGTACCGACGATAACTGATCCGGCAGATGACTCGTGCTCGAAAGCGCGACGAATGCGGGATCGCTCTGACATCGACTGATCGCCTGTTATAAGCCGCGCACGAACGCCGGCGCGATTGAGTCGAGCATGACAATCGCGCGCAATCGTGTCGAGCCGAGTAAATGCAACGATCCGCTCGCCTTTGAGTTCGCCCTTGATGAGGTCGAGTAAAGCGTCGAACTTGGCCGAAGGCGAGCACGGGTCTGATTCGATCGCGGACCACAATGCGCGCTGCACGGCAGCGATCTTTGTCGCGGCGACGGCTCCCGTCTTTGAGTCGCCCAGAAGCGAATCAACTGCCGCAGCGTACGCCTTGCGTTGTTTCGGACACAACTCAACGCGGCGGACGATCGCATCGACAGGAATCGATATTCCGCACTCTTCGCGAGTCCTGCGAAGTGTCGTAGATGAGACACGCAATCGAAACTCGCCGAGATGCTTATGGCCGACAATCTTCTCGCCAAAGCGAGTAGGTATCGTCACGAGGTATCGATCTGCAAACAACGATCGAGCGCCGAGACATCGATGATCCAGCGGCCTCATTTGCGACCAGAGATCGGCGGCATCGACTTCCATCGGCGTTGCGTTGAGCAGCAACTTGGCAGGCACGCGGGATGCAAGTTCGACAAACGACTTGTGTGTTTTCGATGCTGTAGATTTGATGCGGCCCGACTCGTCGCCAACGACAAGCGACGCTCGCGAGAGCAACGCAGACACTCCGGGTCGATATCGGTCGAGCGTGAGCAATTCCCATGTGAGGATAAACAAGTCGGCTTCTGCGTCTTGCAAAGCGTCTACTTTGCGTGCGCCGGTTCCCTGCACGAGGGATACGACCGGCTTATCTTTCAGGAACTTGAGCGATTCGTCTTTCCATTGCGAAGCGACAGACGCAGGAGCAAACACGACGGCGGGAGTACGGCTTGTGATATGCCCGCGACTTCGCATCCATGCAAACAAGCCGAGCGAGCAGCAGGTCTTTCCGAGTCCGGCTTCGTCTGCAAGGATCATGCCCCATCGACCAAACCAGCATCGACGAACGGCAGCAGCGACGGCGACGACCTGATGAGGCATCGGCTTGCAATCGTCAGCAAACATCGACGCGAGCAAATCGGAAAACGTGCTGTCTTTCGGGGTCAGTCGATTTCGTGGCGAAATCGAAAGCATGAACTGGTCAACGTACGACTTGGCTTCGTCAGGAACGGGAACCGCAAATCCCATCTTGCGTGCGAGCACGATCGAAGACCAGTGCATCACAATCGATCCGGGGTCGCCGTCGATTGCTGGGCACGGCAGACCGGCATTATCAAACGCGCGCAGCAGCATCGGACATCGCACGGCGATGAGCCTATCTTCGGCGTTGACGCTGATAACTTCGACGGGATGCACGCGACAATATATCGCTTGCGACGCTTATCGAAATGCGATCAATTTCGCCACGAAATCGAAGGCAGCACTTCTCGAAGCCCGTGATCGATTACGTTCGGCGGCAACGAATCGATAATCTCTTGCGTGTAATCGGGTGCCCATATGTCGCCCGATCCAATCGCTTGCTCGATCGTCGGCGTTGTCTGGCACGAGTTGAAGAAGTGCATTGCGAGTGCTGGAATTTTCGTCTTGACAAGGGACTTGATGTTTCGCCAGTAGTCTGGCGTGTACCCGTTGACAAGTTGAGCGGGCGTAATCACCGCACGCTCGGGGAACGATCGAACGACGCGCGAGAAATACTTGACTCCGCTTTGCTCGGCCTGCCCGCCGTCGAGCGGGTCGGCGTGCTTGCGAATCGACTCGGCAAGCCTGTTAACAAGCGCCCAAGCAATCGGATTCGTCGGCGACACACCATAGAAGCAATTGTTGAGTCCGTGGCACCACTTTGCATCGTTCGTGAAAACGTTGTCGGCGTTGTCGCAGTCGAACCAATTATCGATCGAGTCGACCCAAACCATGTCCCAATCCATGTACCATCCGCCGTATCGAGCCATGATTTCGTAGCGGACGATATCTGACTTGAACGAGTTGCCGCGAATGCGCGAAACGAGATCGCCGTTGAGCAGCGCGGGCGTGTTGCCGCTGTGCCAAACGCAAATCTTCCAGTCCGGGTGATAGTCGGCGAACCGCAGCAGCAATCGAACGAAAACGACAGGGACAGGCGGATTGAGCCAAACGAGATTCATCGTTCTCGGGATCATGCAAATTCTCTTGCGATGGTGAGTGCTTGTGATCGTGTTTGAGGATGATCGGGATGTATCCCTTTTTGGATACATGATGGCGAAGCGGAAAGGCTAAAACAAGCGCAGCGAAATATCGATCTCGAAGCGTTATCGTTCATTCAATAATTTCGCCACGAAATCAAATCCCGCTACCCGACGCATTCGGATCGGGATCGTTCTTATCGATCGTGCAGCAATCAACGCCAACCGTGCCGCCCGGCGCGTCAGGTCCGCCGCTGTATCCGCCCGATCCGACAGGAGCAAATGAACCGCCGCCCGCTGTTCTTCCCGGGGGACGCGAACCGCCCCCGCCAGACCCGCTGCCCCCGCCGAATGGTCCAATCACTCCGCGTTGCAAGTCGGGGTCTTGCACGACTCCGGCAACGTCTACGCCAGCAAACCATGTGCGCCATCTCACGAGCGTATCGAGCTGCGTGAACGTAATCGGCCTGTCGAAATCAATCGTGACAGACTCTTGATATCGCGCGAGGGGTGTCAGGTCGCGGCGCTGAATCCTCGCGCGAAGATTCCACGCGGGGCGAGTGCCGGATTCGACTGTCGGGGTCCAAGTGTCGGGACCGCTTGACCAGTTGCACAAGCGAACAAACCCGCCCATCGGCCATTGCGTGTTGACGGTCGCAGCAGTCGCGAAAACGGTCAGCCCGCCGTAGACACGCTCGCGAGAAATCATGTTGAACAACTCATTGGCATACGCGCTCATGCTCGCCGTGTCGTCTCGAAGAACAACGTTGTCGATGTCGGTGTACTTGAAGAACCGAGCATCGATCATCACAAGATGCTTGTTGAGTCCGAGCGACGGATTTTCTACGACAACCTCGAACGGCTGTTTGCCGGTGTACGTCAGCCAAACATGCAAGCCGATGTTCCAATAGCAATACACCGGCGAGTTGTTGGCCGGAGCAACCATGTTGCCGTACAAGTCGATTCCTTGCCCGATCCTGAAAACTTGGCCCGTCCAAAGATAAGTCGTTCGCGCAACCATCGGCTCTTGCGTCAAAAAGTATCCGCGTTCGATATTGCCAATAGTTGTATTTTCGACGCTCGAAGGTGTGCCGATATTGAACAACGGACCTTCTTCTGGCGAATCCACGAGCCATGCGGGATACAAAGCCGGGTCGAGAACAACTCGCCCCCAATCGGATACAAAGCCGTTAGAAAACGATGTAATCTTCGTGCCGCCAGCGAACAGACCGATGATTAGCGCCGAGCCGTCTTCGGTTCGCCAAGTAATCGGCCCTGCTCGCCAGATGTATCGAGGCACTTCGATAAACATCGACTGCTCAAGTCTGCGATACAAATACGGGTCTGCAAGCGTGCCCGAACCTTCTCGAACGATTTTGACATCGACGATCGGGTACTGCACTTGATACCGTCGGCACACCCATTGCGAATCGCCCTTGCGGCTGGTCGGGAACCACGGAACAACGGTAAGCGAAGGCATCGCATCCCAGAAACTTCCGCCAGCGCCGTCCGCTCTAAAGAACTGCGGACGAGCGTGATTCGGGTCTGCCGGATTGAGTCGCATCGGTTGAGCGTCGGTCGAAAATCCGTTTGACGTTGTGAAGTAGCCATTGTTTAGCGGATTGCTTGACCAAGCGGAAGTTGCCTTCTCGCGTCGCTCGCGAAGATCGCCCCATCCCTTGAATGTCAGTTTGTCGTAAGTCTGCGAAACATCGACCGTGATCCTGCAATCGATTACGTTCGGCTCGGGCGATCCCGCGATGTTTTCGCCGCGAGTCGGAAGAATCGCGTTCGTCGGCACGGGAGCGGGCGATCGATTTCGCCCCGAAATGTCGAAGAGTCGAAGCGTGCCGCCGATTACGTCTCCGTCTGGAATCGTGCTCGGGTCGTACCAGTACGCAACAACGGCGATGTCTCGCAAGACGGAATCAATCAGCCCGATCCAAGTCTTGCCCGTCGTTTCGATGTCGCGAGGAATGTACTCGCGCACGCTCGCGGGCAGGTCCGAGTAATCGATGTTGCCGATGAGCAGTCCCGGGCCGACGAGCGATCCGAATTCCGTGTCGAGAATCGTCTCGATCGTTTCTTCGGTCGGATCGTCGGCGATCGACGAGTCCGCGAGCGATCGGTTGTACCGCGAGTTAATCTCGTCGCACGGGTTGTTGCCAAGATACTCAAGCACGTCGGCGGCGGTGTAAACAACATCGTCGCCGCTCGCCGCGATCGTGATCTCTGCGGGCAGAGTTACGCCAGCAAACAACTTCACCCCGTCGCGAGTAAATTGCACTTTGGTTCGAGCAGCAAGCCTTGTATCGTCCGCGAGCGATCCGCTCGGGCGGAATCGGCAAACCGTTGCTCGGCTCATTTCTTGGATCAGATTTTCGACGATCCAATCGGGAGAGTTCAGTTCGATAACTGACATTGAGTTGTCCTCTCGAATAGCGGGAGCGGGATTTGAACCCGCGACCTCCGGGTTATGAGCCCAGCGCGCTACCAGACTGCGCTATCCCGCAAGCAAGTATAGCAATCGATTTCGTGGCGAAATCAAGGAGCGTTCGCGGGCGACACTTTGAAGAATCGGATCGCGAATCGAGCCCCATGTATGCCTTCGTCATCTTCGACCGAAACTTCTCGGCATGTGCAGTTAGCCAAAATCACAACGTCGCCGCTCGGCGTTTCGGAAACAACGTCGCCGAAGTTGTCGTGGATGTTGAGCAACTTAGCACGACCGCGAGGCATTTGCACAAGCGTAAAGTCGCGCACGATGAGTTCTTGTTTGATGAGTGCGACTCGCGATTGAATATCGCGCCTGACGCTTTGTGACTGATGCGATGTCAGCGGGGCGTTGCCGAAGTAGAACGAATCAACTTCTACCCCGTCGAGCACGCCGTCGGTGATTGCTCGCGAACTTGTACGGACGTTGACGTACGCGGGCGACCCGAGCGACATATCTCGTGAAAGGTAAGTCGTCGAAATGACTGTGCCCGTTCCGCCTGATCGACGAACGAACTTGTAGATGCCGTTCATTGTTTATCGTCCTTCGATCGTGTTCGTAAGCCCGTCGATGTTTGCTCGCTTGAGTCGCTGGTCGATGTTCTCAACGCGACTGGCGACTTCGCTGAGTTTGTCGGCAACTTTCGTGAATGTCGATTGTACCGTCTCGGCCAAATTCGCGTTGGCGTTTGCAAGACGATCGGAAGCGGACGACAGCGACGAGGCCGCCGTATCGATCGCCACGGCTGGCGACGATCGCCCGGGTTGCGTTCCTGCGCCCGACTCCGGCAAGTCCAGCGGCTTCGTGCTAATAAGTCCCCCGGACGATCCACGGATGATCCGCGATCCGGCGGGAGATCGAGTGTTGGCAATCGCAATCTGTTCCTCGATCGTGCGAGCACGCTGGCCGATCCTGTCCGCAGCGCCAGTGTTACCGAGTCGCCGCTGGCGTTCTTCGGCTGCACGCAACGATCCCGCTTCGCCGACGCGAGCATTCGCCCGCGTTTCGCGTTCTTGCTTCTGTCGCGCCTCTCGCTCTGCGGCGACACGGCGCTGCCGCTCGGCGTTGTACTCTTCGGCGATGATTCGCTCGCGGGAGTTGAGTTCTCCGATTTCTTCGTCGATACGGATTCGTTCTTCTTGCGAACGCGCGCGACGGCGAGCCTGCACAAGCAAGCGACGTTCGGCGGTCAAGAGTTCTTGCGTCGTCTGTCCGAGTTGATCGAATGCTTGATTACCGGCAGCACCCTGAAACGCAGCACGCGCCGGTTGCCTTGCCGTTGCTGCGGATCGAACACCGAGGATGTCAGACAACGCAACGCGAGTGGCGGATACGCCAGCAAGCGGATCGCGAGTTACCGCGATTGCGTCGCGGACGTTTTCGCGGGCCGTCGTTGCGATGTCGCGGACTTCGCGTGCTTGGATCT
>JBKDBI010000135.1:0-5112 GCA_046314695.1 Bacteroidota bacterium
TTGCGGCTGGGCCTGCTCCTGGTGCCGGGTGTGGGCGACGTGCTCGTCCGCAGCCTGGTGCGCAGTTGCGGCTCACCCGAAGCGGTGTTCCTCGAGAAGAAGCGACAATTGGCGCAGATACCGGGCGTAGGCGAGCGCATCGCTGCAGCTATCCACGGTTTCCGCGATTGGGAAAGGGCAGAAGAAGAGGCCCGTTTTGTGCGCGACAACCATATCCGCGCCCTGTTCTTCACCGATGAAGCTTTCCCGCGGCGCCTGCTGCATTGTCCGGATGCGCCGGCCATGCTCTTCGTGCGCGGCAAGGCCGATCTCAATGCCGGACGCATGCTCGGTATTGTAGGTACAAGGCAAAGCACCGCTTATGGTCAGCTGATGACCGAAGCGCTGGTCGACAGCCTCAAAGACTACGCCTGCACCGTGGTAAGCGGCCTCGCCTTCGGCATCGATATACGCGCCCACCGCGCCGCCTTGCAGGCCGGTTTGTGCACCGTGGCAGCCGTAGCTCACGGACTGGACAGGGTGTATCCGGCGCAGCACCGTGCCACTGCGCGCAGTATGGTGGAGGAAGGAGGAGCCATCGTGAGTGACCAATTCCAGGGAACCCGCTTGAGCCCGGAGCTGTTTCCGCGCCGCAACCGCATCATCGCCGGGCTATGCGATGCGTTGGTGGTGGTTGAAAGCCGTGGCAGCGGGGGAGCCATCATTACAGCCGATATTGCCAATAGCTACAGCCGTGAAGTCTTTGCTTTCCCGGGTCGCGTAGGCGATGTTTCGAGCGAAGGTTGTTTGGCGCTGATCCGCACCCACCGCGCCGCCCTGCTCAGCTCGGGCAGCGAGTTAGCTGAGGCCATGGGATGGCTGCCGCGCGATGCCCGGCAGCCTGCTCAATTGGCCTTGTTCCCTGATTTTAACCCCGAAGAACGACGCATTTGGGATGCGCTGGGTACCGAAACCGTTCACGCCGATGCGCTGTTGCAGGCCAGCGGGCTAAGCAGCGGACGCTTGTCATTGCTCCTGCTCGACATGGAAATGAAAGGCTGGGTGAAAGCCCTCCCCGGAAAAAGATATGCCAGAAGTCGTTGAGCCCCTTTATCTTGGAGCCGGTTTCCTTCCCCCCCCCATGAAACAAAAAGACGAAGATGAATTGGGCCGTATCAGGCGTTTGCTGAACCGTATCGGTTTAAGCCTTGCCTTGTTTTTCCGCGACCTGTTCACCCGGCCGGAAATGTGGCTCGTGCTGCTGAGCAATGTACTGATTTTCTTCCTGCCCGATTTTTCGCTGCGCGATGCCATCACGCTCATCTGGATTTACATCGTGCAAAGCCTGTTGCTCGGACTGGTGCATTTCTTCAAGCTCTTGTTTTACCGCTTTGCACCCGAAACCCAAGACGGACTGGTAAGCCGTGGCGGGCAGCGCTTTACTGCTTTCTTCTTTCTTGTGCATTTCGGATTCTTTCACATAGTCTACATCATTTTTGCCGGAACAGCAGGTGTAAAGACGGAGCTGGTTCTGCTCGCCGGATTGGTCTATCTCAGCGGGTAGCTGCTCTCACTGTTCCGTGAAATTCCGGAAGAAAACACCGGAGAGCGGAGGCAGAGCGCATTTATGATGCGTCCCTATGCGCGGATTATCCCCATTCATTTTGCCGTGATCCTCGGCTCCTTGTTCGGCAGTGCCGGCATCTGGCTGGTGCTTATCTGCCTCAAGCTGTTCATGGAATTGCTGATTGTCTGGCTGCAATTGCATTGGCCTGCAGAAGGAATAGAGGATAAGCAAGGATGATATATGGCGGGAGACCTTCTTGCCAGGAACGACGCTTTGTGTTCTATTCAATTGCCATTAAAGTCATTTTACGGCTGTTGACCGGGCTAATACAGCTGTTTCTTTTCCGCTTTTGCCGGCTGCTTTGTATAATGCGGGCATGAAAGAAATGGAACGCAAGCCACAAGCAGGCGCTGTGCTCATTTCGGAGCCTTTTATGAACGACAATCACTTCAGCCGCTGCATCGTTTGGCTGGTGCAACACAGCGATACGGGCAGTGTGGGTTTCAAGCTGAACGATCCGAGTGGTTTTGTAATGAACGAACTGATGGATGATTTCCCGACCGGTTTCGAAGTGTTTGAAGGCGGCCCGGTAAATGCTGACAACCTGTTTTTCATCCACCGGCATCCGGGCATCGCGCGCTCCGAAGAGGTTTTGCCAGGTCTTTATTGGTCGGGCGATTTTGACCAGGTGAAACTCCTGGCCTCCGCCGGGCTGTTGTTGCCCGATGAAATCAGACTTTTCGGCGGATATTCCGGTTGGGGTGCCGGGCAATTGGAAGCCGAGATGGAAAGCGGCAGTTGGCTCATTACAGCGGGTACGCCGGCGTTGATTTTCGGCGAAGCCTCGCAGCAATGGGCGGCGGCCTTGCGCAGCCTGGAAGCCGATAAACATTGGATGATTCACGCGCCGCGCAATATCCAATGGAACTGATTCCGGATGAAGGGCTAACGTTCGCAACATTGCGACAGGCCTTTGATGCCCGCGTGAAGCAGTTCTTTCCGCCGGAAGAAAGCCGTGCCATGCTGCGTTTTATATACGCACTGGCGTGGCCAGATCTGGTTTTTCCGCGATTTGCAGACGACCAGGTGCCGGCAGCACAAGCCAAAAGGGTAATGCAAATCGCAGTCCGCCTGAGCCATGGAGAGCCGCTGCAGTATGTGCTCGGCAAGGCTCCTTTTCTTGACCATGTATTTGACGTCGGTCCGGGCGTTTTGATTCCCCGACCCGAAACGGAGGAATTGTATGCATGGATTACGGAAGATTACCGCGAACGGCCGGAACCTGTTCAGATAACAGATATCGGCTGTGGCAGCGGTTGCCTGGCAGTGAGCCTGGCCTTTCGGTTTCCTTCAACCCGGGTGAATGCCGTGGATATTTCTGCCGTGGCGTTGGATTATACAGCCCGCAATGCCAATCGGATTCTTGGGTCAAACCATCTTTTGCAATGCCTGGAATTGGATTTCCTGCAGGATATGGAGCGCATTCCGCCAACAGATCTGATCGTTTCTAACCCGCCGTATATCGCATCAGACGCGGTAGACGAAGTAGACCGGCATGTGCAGCAGCATGAGCCGCATTTGGCTTTGTATGCACCGGGGCGCGATGCCCTGGTGTTTTACCGCCAACTGGCAGCAATGCTGAACCGGCAGGAATCCGGGCTTTTGTATTGCGAAATCAATCCGCATTACGCAGCGGAAACCTGTGCTTTGTTTGATGGACTTTCCGGTGTGGAGGTGACGCTGCGCAAGGATCTTACAGGTAAGGACCGTATGGTGCGCTGCATAAAAAAAGCCCCGTAGAACGGGGCTCTTTTGAATTCGCAATAAAGGGTTGGCTTATCCCTGGTTGTTGTTCAGGGAAACATTGCCATCGGCATCTTTCACCAGCTCGCCTGATTTGTAAATCTGGCTGAGGGTAGTAAACATGCTCTGGGTGAAGCTCTTTTTGTCTTTTTCACCGCTGGCAGCGAAAAGCGAACGCACGATATCACCGGATTTAACAGGCTGCCCTGCTTCGGTAACATACTGGATAATCATTTGCTTTTTGGTCATACCTCCGCGCTTGGAGCCTTTTTTAGGGCCGCGCTTTTTCTTGCGGGTGCGGGGCGATGAAATGCTCACGCTGTCGAGTGTCAGCGATTTGAAAGCCAGTTTGCCAAACGCGGTTTTGGCGCGTTGGATAGCCTTCAGTACTTCTTTTACTTCGGCTTCCTGACGGGTCAGGTTTTCGAGGTTGGTTACGCGGATATCGTCGAACGTAAAGTCAACGGTCAACGATTCGATAGGCTGCTTTGCAGCGCTGGCAGCGCGGTTGGCTGCTGCTTTGCTGATGCGCTTACCTTTTACAACGGCATTTTTGCTGCCTGCCGGACGACCGCGGCGGCGGGGTGCAGTTGCTTCAGCTTCCACTGCTGCAGGAGCAGCGACTGCTTTAGTGCGCGCAGCGGGCTTCTTAGCCCTGGCGCTGGTTTTGGTGGTTTTCTTTGTGGCCATTTTAGGTTTGTTTGTGTTGCAAATATATGTTTATCAAATTTAATCACTCATAAAAATTAAAATAATTGCCGTTTTTAAACGGTTAACCGACGAAACGTGCTTATGAATGGCTAAAAGCAGGGCAGTACGCTGTCTAATCCCTATATGCAACCGGATCAAAAAGGTCTATTTGCGGTCATGGCCTTGAGTTATTAGCCAAGTATTTAGGCCACATCAGCCGTAACAAAAGGGCATTGCTGGCACTAATTTTGCCGCGGATGTTGGAGTTCCTTTCCCAGCTAAAGCAAGTTTCTGATCTGCATGCCATCGAACACCGTGAGCTACCCGGCTTGTGTGAAGTACTGCGTCGTGAACTGATACAAATCATACTGCAACAAGGCGGTCATTTTGCGGGTAACCTGGGTGTCGTGGAACTTACTGTTGCCCTTCACCGCGTGTTTGCCTCACCCTCCGACGCCATTGTTTGGGATGTCGGTCATCAGGCATATCCGCATAAAATGCTCACCGGCCGTTATGCAGAATTGCCTGGCATCCGGCGCTATACAGGTATCAGCGGCTTTCCCAAGCGCGGGGAAAGCATACACGATGCATTCGGTACCGGCCATTCCTCCACAGCCCTTTCTGCAGCGCTGGGCATGGCATTGGCAGCAGAATTGAAAAATGAAAACAACCGCACTTTTATTGCCGTTGTTGGAGACGGCGCCCTGACAGGAGGTATGGCCTTCGAAGCCCTCAATCAGGCAGCTGTTTCTAAAAGTCGCTTGCTGGTTCTTGTTAACGATAATAATATAGGCATCGACCCGAATACCGGTGCCATGGCCCGGATGCTGCAAGAAATGGAGCCAGGGAGATCCAATTGGTTTACTGAAATGGGATTTGCATACCACGGCCCCGTCGACGGACACAACGTGCTTGAACTGGTGCAGGTATTGCAACAATTAAAAGAAGGCAGTCTGCCGGCCGTATTGCATGTCAAAACGATCAAAGGCAAAGGCTATGAACCGGCCGAAAAAGAACAAACCCGTTTTCACAGCGCTCCGGCATGGGTGAAACTTGACCCTGCACAGCCAACC
>JBKDBI010000136.1:0-5590 GCA_046314695.1 Bacteroidota bacterium
CACAGGTTGCCCATTGGAGCGACGGTCTCATTGCGGCCGGGGCCATCATGATCCCTGCAGCTGTATTCAGCAACATGGATGTGAAAGCCGGCACCCAGGCCATGGCTGTTTGCGCACAGTCTATGCTCATGAACCTGAACATCACTAAAACCCTCAAGCACAGCATACGCCGGCCACGCCCGCTGGTGTTTGCTAGCGGCACACCGCCCGACCTCGTGTACGCCACGGATGCGCGCCTCTCCTTCCCTTCCGGTCATGCTTCCACGGCTTTTTGTATGGCTACCTCGCTGAGCCTGGCGCTGCGCACCTATGAAATAAACCCGGACGCGCGAAAATGGATTACCGGCAGCGCCTTTGCCCTGGCCGGAACCACTGCTGTACTGCGCGTGGTGGCCGGCAAACACTATCCGGGCGATGTGCTGGCAGGCGCAGCACTTGGCACCGGAATTGCACTACTCAACCATTATCTGCATGCTCCGCGTTAAACCCTTCCTCTCCCTTCTTTGTTCTCTCTGCGCACTGGCGTCCTGTTCTCAGGGCCAAACCGGCGCAGATTCAACCCGAAAGTCAGCAACTACTGCCATGCAACAAGATACTACTGCTACCGATTCCGCCGTTTTTGCTGGCGGCTGTTTCTGGTGCCTCGACGCCGTTTTCCGCAACCTGCAAGGGGTGAAAGATGTCGTTTCAGGTTACAGCAACGGAACCATTAAGAACCCCACCTACAAAGAAGTTTGCACCGGCCGCACCGGGCATGCCGAAGTGGTGAAAGTGTTGTACAATCCGGCCTTGACCTCCTATGCCGATCTGCTGGAAATATTCTGGCGCATCCACGACCCGACGCAACTCAACCGCCAGGGCGAAGATGTCGGAACACAATACCGCAGCGGTATCTATTTTATGAACGACAGCCAGCGCGTGCAGGCCGAAGCCAGCCGCAATGCCTTGCAGGAAGCGGGTGTATACGACGGACAAATTGTCACCGAAATCGTTGCGTTGGAGAGTTTCTATCCGGCCGAAGATTACCACCAGGACTATTTCAGGCAGAACCCTTCCAATCCTTACTGCCAGTATGTGGTGGGCGAAAAGGTGAACAAGTTCAAGAAGCTGTTTCGCGAGAAACTGCGCGAACAGCCTTTGATGAAGCCGGCTGCAGAATAAGCAGTATCACCCTTTGGTTTTGTAACCCAACTGTTGCAGATAGGCGCGGACCTTGTCGAGCAAGTCGCCCTGAATGAGGATTTCACCTTCTTTGGCTGATCCTCCTACCCCGCAGTGCTGCTTCAGTTTCTTTTCCAGTGCCTGCAGATCGGCGCGGCTGCCGATAAATTCCTTCACAACGACGGCCGGTTTCCCATTCCGCACTTCCCGGCGCACATAGAGCTTCTGTTCTGCCGGCGGAAGCGTTTCGGGTTCCTGTTCTGCATCCCCGCCGTAACTGTAATCCGGGTTGGTGCTGAATACGATGCCGTCGCGTTTCTTGTTCTTGTTGCTCATGGTTTCAGGCGTTCTTGCGCAGGATGGTGGAAGCGTTTGGTTGGGCGGTGGGCATGATTACGATATCGTTGATATTCACATGCTTCGGCCGGCTGATCATCCAGCAGATGGCGTCAGCAATGTCTGCAGCCACAAGGTTTTCAAAGCCCTGGTAAACGGAAGCAGCTTTTTCGGCATTGCCTTCGAAACGCACTAAACTGAATTCTGTTTCCACGGCTCCGGGGCAAACCGAACCCACGCGGATGGGAATATGCGCCAAATCAATCCGCATGCCCTGGGTTAGCGCATCGACGGCGTATTTGCTGGCGCAGTAAACCGCACCATTGGCATACACCTGCTTGCCGGCGATTGAGCCAATATTGACGATATGACCGCTGCCGTCTTTGTTGATCAGGGGCAGTACAAAGCGCGTCACATGCAACAGGCCTTTCACATTCGTATCAAGCATGGTTTCCCAATGGTCGGGATTGCCTTTGTCGATCGGTGCGAGACCCAGTGCCAGGCCTGCATTGTTGACCAAAACCCGGATACTTCGCCATGATTCAGGCAGCGAGGTTACAGCAGCTTCCACCGCTGCTTCATCGCGCACATCAAAAACAAGGGTATGAACGGATGCCCCTATCGCGCGGAGCTTTTCTGCCAAAGCTTCCAGCTTATCGCTGCGCCGCGCCGTGAGAATCAAAGCATAGCCTGCATCGGCCAGGGCGCGGGCTGTAGCCTCACCAATACCCGAGCTGGCACCGGTTATCATGGCAATGGGTGCTTGCGTCATGGTTTGAAAGCGACGATGATCATGTTAGGAGTAAAGAGAACGCCGCGGGTGCTGCGTGCGGTGGCAAAGAGCGTGAGTTTCAGGCGAAAAGCAAGCAATCCGAAGGCGATGCGGCGGATCGACTCTTTCAGGAAGCCGGGAGCGCGCATCAGCGAAGGGCGCACTTCCACCTGTTGAAAGCCACAGGCCAACATCACCTGGGAAGCGCTGCTCGCGTTCAGGTAGTTTTCGTGGGTGAAATCGCCATGGGCAAAAACGGAGGCCATGGGCGCATCGAGGTTGGGGGTGCGGAAAATTACCCTGCCGCCGGGTTTGAGTGCAGCGGCGAGCAGCTGCAGGAGATCGGTGAGTTCGTCTTTGGTGAAGTGCTCGATGATATCCATACCGCAGATCAGATCGTAGGCAGCGGGTGCATCGCGCAGGTGCTGCATGACATCGCCTTCCTCCACCGCATGAACACCCAGGCTATGGGCCAGCTGCACCTGTTCCTTGCTGACGTCGATGCCTTTGCAATGCGTGAAACCGGCGTCTTGCAGGGCGGCGATGAGCGAACCGGAGCCGCAACCGATGTCGAGGATGCGGGCATCGCGCGACAGGTTGCCAAGCAGGGGAATTGTTTCCCGGCTGAACTGCTCCTTTTCGCGTTCGAACAGGGCGCGCGCATCGGTACCCGAAGCTCGTCCGCTCTGGGTGCTGTGGTAATTCCCGTAGAGTATGCTCCGGTATTGGGTCATGGGCTGCAAATTTAGGCAAGCCGCGACGTGAATGGCAGGTGGATTGCGCGCACAAAAAAAGCCGCCCGGTATGCACACCAGACGGCTCTTTCCCAAACAACCAGATTGCTTTACATATCAATCCATACGGTATAGAGCCGGTCGAGGTCATCGCGCTCGATGCGCACATCGCCCAGATCCATGTCTTTTTCCAGCTGGTGGCCATTGAAATGCAGGCGGCCTGCCAGTTCTTCCTTACCGCCGGCATCGAACATGCGTACTGTATAGGTATGCGTTTGCAGGCTGCGGGTGGTTTCCTCCAAAGGTTTGCCGTTGTTATCGCGGGCGGTGAGGTACTGGATGCTCCGGCCGTCAAGGTAAAGGCGGGATGTAGCAACTTCCTTACCCGATACAAACACCACTTTGTAAGGTGTAGCCTGGATGTCGGATGTTTTTGCAGCAGGTTGGATTGCTTCTTTGCTGCACGCACTGAAGGCAAGCGTAAGGAGGCTTACCGAACCGAGGAGAAGGATGGTCTTGTTCATATTGATTTATTTAGTTAGCCCTTATGTGACGCAAATCAACCCTGCAAGTTACCGGAGCCTGTAGTCGCGTTCGTTGAAACGGATCTTTGGGGGGGATGAAAGCGTGGATTCCCGACCAGCAGCAGATGGGTATCGATAAACTGCAGGGCGTGTATTTTCGCCCCATGCTCCAGGTACCCGGCTCATCGGCTGTCTATCCGGAAGCCGGCTGCGACGAAGCCGGCCGCGGATGCCTGGCAGGGCCTGTCGCCGCTGCTGCCGTCATTATGCCCGAAGGCTGGAACCACCCGGTGCTGAACGACAGCAAGCAATTGAGCCGAAAACAGCGCGCAATGCTGCGTTCGGTGATTGAAAAGGAAGCGCTGCAATGGGCTGTGGTGATGGTGGAACCGGAAGAAATCGACCGCATCAATATCCTGCAGGCTTCGATTACAGGCATGCACCGCGCGCTGGATCAGCTGGTATTGCGCCCGGAATTTATCCTCATCGACGGCAACCGCTTCCGCCCCTATCCCGGTATTCCACACCGCACGGAAATAAAGGGAGACGGACGTTTCGTTTCCATCGCTGCGGCCAGTATCCTGGCCAAGACGCACCGCGATGAGCACATGGAACGCCTGCACCTCGATTATCCGCAATACGGCTGGAACCGGAACGCCGGCTATCCCACCATTGCGCACCGCGATGCCATCCGGAAGTTTGGCGTAACGCCGCATCACCGGCGCAGCTTCCGGCTGCTGCCCGCCCAATTGGATTTGTGGGGTTGAACGAACTATTGCCATCATTACCGGCGGATTGAAGGCTGAATCATCCAAGTAATTTCAAAGATTGATTTTGATTTTACTTGGATAATAAAGTGCGTAAAGACCCAAAAAACCAGATAATGTCGTCGGTAATCCAGACCTGTTCATTCGCATCCGAAAGCATAAGCCTGACTGCTTCCGGTAATTTTCTTTCCGCCGCTCCCTGCCTTACCTTTGCGCCTGCATGCAAACAGCCACCTTAGAACAGGCCCGCGAGCTGGGATTATTGCCCGAAGAATTTGACAAAATCAGGGAAATCCTGGGCCGGACCCCCAACTTCAATGAACTGAGTGTGTATTCCGTGATGTGGAGCGAGCACTGCAGCTACAAAAACTCCATCACCTGGCTGAAAACCCTTCCCCGCGATGGCAGCAAACTGCTCACCAAGGCCGGTGAAGAGAATGCCGGATTGGTGGATATCGGCGACGGACTGGCCTGCTGTTTCAAGATCGAAAGCCATAACCACCCCAGCGCCATCGAACCGTATCAGGGCGCTGCCACCGGTGTGGGCGGCATCAACCGCGATGTATTCTCCATGGGCGCTCGTCCGATTGCGCAGCTCAATTCGCTGCGCTTCGGCAATATCAAGACCGAACGCACCCAATGGCTCCTCAAAGGCGTGGTGAAAGGCATCGGTGATTACGGCAATGCATTCGGCATTCCGACCGTCGGTGGTGAAGTGTATTTCGACGACTGCTACGAAACCAATATCCTCGTCAACGCGATGAGCGTAGGCCTGGTGGAAGTGGGCAAAACCGTAAGCGCCGCAGCCGACGGGCCGGGCAATCCGGTGTATATCTTCGGTTCGGCGACCGGCAAAGACGGCATCCACGGAGCGGCTTTCGCATCCAAGGATATCGGCGAAGACGCAGCCAACGACCTGCCCAGCGTGCAGGTGGGCGATCCCTTCTGGGAAAAGCTTATCCTCGAAGCGACCATGGAATTGATCGCTACCGGAGCTGTGGTGGGCATCCAGGACATGGGCGCTGCCGGTATCACCTGTTCGACCAGCGAAATGAGCGCCAAGAGCGGCACAGGCATGGATGTATGGCTGGACAAGGTTCCGCTGCGCCAGGCCGATATGAAGCCCTGGGAAATCCTGCTCAGCGAAAGCCAGGAGCGGATGTTGGTTGTGGTGAAGAAAGGCATGGAAGCGGCCGCTGAAGCCGTGTTCGACAAATGGGAAATCACCCACGCGCAGATTGGCGTGGTTACCGATACCGGCAGGGTGCGCTATTACATGAACGGCGAGCTGGAAGG
>JBKDBI010000137.1:0-4243 GCA_046314695.1 Bacteroidota bacterium
CCGGTTTTGCGCGTCTGGTGGCTGAGCCAGGGCATGTGGCCGCCGCTGATGCCGCTGCGGTGCCCTTCCCAGAACACTTCGTCGTAGTTGGCATCCTGGTTGCGCACATCGGCGTCGAGGTAGATATCGGCTTCCACCCGGATCTTGCGGTCGCTGCTGATGCGGTACTGCAGCACGCCCAGGTCTTTGTGCTCCATGTGGCAACAGCGCTTCGATTCGATGCGCAAGGCTGTACCGTCGGGCAAGGTGAATTCCCACAAACGTCCCAGCCAGCCTTCCTGCATGTTCAGGGTGCGGCGGAACACCTTGGTCTGGCAATTTTCAGAAGCCAGGTCGATGCGGATTCCATTCACGTGCAGGCTGATGGCCTGCCAGCGCAAGGAATTGAGCACCTTGGCGAAGTATTCCGGATAACCGTTCTTCCACCAGCCAACCCGCGTTTTATCGGGGTAATAGACACCGCCGATATACGAGCCGGGGAGCGTATCCCCGCTGAAATCTTCTTCCGGATTGCCGCGCTGGCCCATGCGGCCGTTGCCAATGCTCAAGAGGCTTTCCGAAACGCGGTTAAGTTGTGGAGTCCAGCCTTCCTCGCGGATCTCCCAGGGGTGAATGCGGATATAATCTTTCATGCAATCGGATACTCAGATGAAGAGGGTGCGGAGCTGGCCCGCGTTGGCGGCAGACAGGTCGGACACATAGGCATCCGCTCCGGGCAGGTTCTCCGGCTGTCCAACCCCCAATACCCGCATGCCGGCGCGCCTTCCGGCTTCTACTCCGGCAGCAGCATCTTCCACCACCAGGCATTCACGGGGTGCGATGCCGAGGTCTTGCGCCGCCAGGAGAAATACCTCCGGATGCGGCTTGGTCTCGCGGATGCGCGTGCCGTCGGAAATGGCCTGGAATCGCTCCGTTAAACCGATACGGTCCAGGATAAAACGCGCATTCTTCGAGCTGCTGCCGATGGCTGCGGCTATGCCGCTGCGGTCCAGGTAGTCCAAAAAAGGCAAAACACCCGGCAGGATATCGGCCGGACTCAGCGCGGCAATCAGCTCCAGGTAACGCGCATTCTTGCTGTCCAGCAGGCGCTGGATCTCCGCTTCGTCCAGGCTGGCTCCTGCTTGTTGGGCAATGATCTCCAGGCTTTCCCGCCGGCTTACGCCCTTCAGCAATTCGTTGACTTCTTCGCTCAGATCGAAACCCAGGCCGGCAGCGATTTCCCGCCAAGCCGCAAAATGATGGCCAGCGGTATCGGTAATAACGCCGTCCAGATCAAAAATGACCGCCTTCCACATCAAACGCTGGCCGGATCGTTGGTCCTTGTTTCCTGGTTCAGGTGGTAACGCAACAGCGAATAGGCCGGCTTGGCGTCAATCACCCCAATGCGGAAGCCCATCTGCGCCGCCGTGCGCTCCAATACGTGCTTGAAATGAAATGCCACCGAGCCGACAAAATGCACCGGCACCTCGCGGTAGTTCGGATAGCAGGCAATGTGGATCTCGGCGAAATGATGGAAACCTTCCTCAATCAGCTGCTCCACCCAGGGATGGTTCTTGAAACCGGAAAGGAAACGCATGAAGGAGGCCATGAAGACATTCGCGCCGGGCATGTTGTACACACGGCGGAATATTTCCTCCTTGTTCAGGTTGTATTCTTTGATGAATGCGGCTTCGATATCGGCCGGCAGGCGGTGGTAGAGGAAAGACGACAAGAGCTTCCTTCCGAACCAGGAACCGCTGCCTTCATCGCCGAGCATATGGCCCAGCGCAGGCACCACTTCCGTGATTTCGTTGCCGTCGTAATAGCAGCTGTTGCTGCCCGTGCCGAGGATACACACGATGCCGGGCTCGCCGGAATAGGTGGCATAGGCCGCCGCATGCAGATCGTGCCCTACCGTGCAGGCCGCATGCGGGAAAGCCTTCAGCAGGCCGCGCATGACGATCTCGTTGCGCTCCTCGCTCGAACAACCGGCGCCGTAAAAGTGCACCTTCGTGATCTTGTCGGCATGGGCCGATAAAACCGGATTGCCGGCGAGTTCTTCGGCAATGAATTCCACACTGTGAAAAAATGGATTGAAGCCCTTCGTATGGGTCTCGGCCAGTATCTCTCCGTTCTCCGTGAGAAGCCAGTCACATTTCGTCGATCCGCTTTCCGCTACTGCTATCATGATGAGGTCTCATGCAAACTTAGTGTATTTTATACACGAACACCAAAAAAACAGCCGGCATTCTGCAATCCTGGTAACAAAAATGCAGGCTGAACTATCTTCGCGGCAAGTTAGCTTCGGAAGATGACCTTGCATCAGATTAACCCCAATGTGTCGGTAGATTGTGCTATTTTCAGCTTTGACCAAGGCGCATTGGAAGTGTTGCTGATTGAACGTCATGCAGGTAACAGCGAGATCAAAGACGATCTCATGGCCCTGCCGGGCAACCTGATCTACGAAGACGAAACCCTCGACGAAGCAGCCAACCGCGTACTGTCCGAACTGACCGGCCTCACGAATATCTTCCTTGAACAGGTCTATACCTTCGGCAACCCGAACCGCATCAGCAAGCAGAAAGACCTCGACTGGCTCCGGGCCATCCGCGCCAGCCCCGAAGCGCGGGTTATCACCGTGGCCTATACCTCCCTCGTGAAGAAGGAAAACCTGCGCATCCAGCCCAGCAGCTTCGCCAAAAAAGCCGTTTGGGTGAAGGTGAAAGATGTGCCGCAACTGGCCTTCGACCACAACGAAATCCTCGACAAGGCACTCGATTACCTCAAGCACAAGATCTACCTCGAACCCCTGGGCTACGAATTGCTGCCCGATAAATTCACCCTGGCCCAATTGCAGAAACTGTACGAAGCCATCCTCGAAGACAGCTTCGACAAACGCAATTTCCGCCGGAAAATCCTGCGCACCGAATTCATCGTCAAACTCAACGAAAAACAACAAGGCGTGGCCCACAAGCCCGCCGGATTGTACCGCTTCGACAAGTCGCGCTTCCACAAAATCTGAACGCATTCCCTTGGTGTTGCTTTGACACTTTCCAACGCTTTGCCTTAGATTGCAAGCCGATCAGGTACAGCGTATGGAAAAGAAACCGCGTCTTTCGGTAGCGCAAATCGTATGGATGAGCTTTGGATTCATGGGCATCCAATGCGCGTTCGGACTGCAAAACGGCAATGCGAGCCGCATCCTTGAAAACTATGGCGCCAAGGTGCACGAACTGAGCTGGTTCTGGCTCGTGGCCCCGCTCACGGGCATGCTCGTGCAGCCGCTCATCGGCTATTTCAGCGACAAGACCTGGACGCGGCTCGGCCGGCGCAAGCCTTATTTCCTGGCCGGCACCCTGCTCTGCTGCGCCGCCATCGTGATCCTGCCCAACAGCGGCGCCTGGTTCATCGGCAAATCGGCCCTGCTGATGGGCGCTGTTTTCCTCGCCCTGATGGATGCCAGCATCAACATCGCCATGGAGCCCTTCCGCGCCCTCGTGGCCGATAACCTGGCCGACGAACAGCGCACCCTGGGCTTCAGCATCCAGACCTTCCTGATCGGCATCGGCGCCGTGCTCGGCAGCTGGTTGCCCTGGACGCTGAGCAATGTCTTCGACGTCGCCTCCACCGCCCCGCAAGGCCAGGTGGCCGACAACGTGGTCTATTCCTTCTATATCGGCGCGGCCTTCTTCCTGGCCTGCATCCTCATCACCGTGCTCTTCGCCCGCGAATACGATCCGGAAACCTATGCGCGTTACCACGGCGATGCGCCCGAAGACCGCTCCCATACCGGCATCTTCCAGATCTTCCGCGATTTCAAGCACATGCCCAAAACCATGCTGCAGCTCGGCCTGGTGCAGTTCTTCAGCTGGTTCGGCCTTTTCTGCATGTGGGTTTACACCACCAAGGCCGTGGCCCAACATGTGTACGGACTGCCAATCTCGGGCGACAGCTACGAAGGCGCCGATAAGGTTATCTTCGACAAAGCCGGCGACTGGGTGGGCATTCTCTTCGGCGTGTACAACGGCGTGAGCGCGCTCTATGCCCTGCTCTTACCGACAATAGTGCGCCGCATCGGACGCAAGCAGACGCACAGCCTTTCGCTGATCTTCGGCGGCGCCGGACTGCTTTCCATCTTCTTCATCCGCGATCCGCAATGGCTGATGCTCAGCATGGCCGGTGTGGGCATGGCCTGGGCCAGCATCCTCGCCATGCCGTATGCCGTATTGGCCGGCAGCCTCCCTCCCGGCAAAATCGGGATTTA
>JBKDBI010000138.1:0-3014 GCA_046314695.1 Bacteroidota bacterium
CCATTATGGACTGGCACGTGAACTGAAGGCCTTGCGCGAAAAGGGCATCCTGATCGTAGGCAGCGGCAACATGGTACACAACCTGGGTATGGTTGACTGGCGCCGGCTGAACGAATCATTCGCCTTCGACTGGGCTTTGGAAGCCAATGCCAAAATGAAGGAATTTATCACCCTTGGCGACCATCTTTCCCTTGCCAACTACGGCGCCCTGGGCCGCCCTTTCCAGCTCGCCATCCCTTCGGCTGAACATTACCTGCCGTTGATCTACACCCTCGGCCTTCAGGATCCGGGTGAATTAGTAACCTTCTTCAACGACAAGCCCGTGGCCGGTGCCTTGACCATGACCAGCGTGAAGATTGGCTGAGGCTGGGCGTTGGTTCTGTTTATTCCTTAGCCGTTAATCCGTCTTTACGTCAATGGATTGTATGGGGCCGTGGTCCAAGGCAACTTTCAAATCCGATCCAAACTAAATGCACTGTAAACAACACTAATTCATGTTTCTGTATTCCAGTGGCGTTTTACCGGTCTTTTTCTTGAAGAGCTTGTTGAAGTATTGTGGGTATTCGAACCCTAAGCCGTAGGCGATTTCTTTGATGTTCTTTTCGGAGTTTAAAAGCAAACTCTTGGCTTCTTCAATTAGATGATAATGTATCTGTTCCTGTGCGTTTTTACCGGTTTCCTTTTTGAGCAGATCTCCCAGATAACTGGGCGACAAATGGAGATGGTCAGCTAAATATTTTACAGAGGGCAGGCCTTGTTCGTTTAAGTCGTTATTGGCGAAGTATTGAATCAATAACTTTTCTACTTTTACAACGATGCTCTTATTCGTATGGCTTCTGGTAATCATTTGCCTGCCGTAAAATCGCTGGCAATAGCTTAAGAGTAATTCAATGGTAGATACAATTATTTGTTGGCTGTAGACGTCGATATTTTCCTTGATTTCAGTATATATTTTTTGGATAGCCTCGAGCAGAATGGTTTTTTCTTTTTCTGAAACGTGAAGCGCCTCTGAAACTTCATAATGAAAGAAGCTATAATCTTGCATCTTTTTATATAAAGAAGTTGAACGAATCAAGTCTGGGTGAAAAAACAGTCCCCATCCCATTTTGTCTTCTCTTTCTTCTACCTCATTGTCTATTTCTATTAATTGGTTCGGCGCTATGAAAATCAAGTTCCCATCCTGAAAGTCTATTGTTTTTCTTCCGTATTTGATGTGGTTTTTGCAGTAGTTCTTAAAAAGGATTGAATAGAAATCAGTAGTAATTCTGGATTGTTGCTCTACCTGCTCCGAAACCTTGCTAAAATCCAGAACAGTCACCAGAGGATGGGAACTGTTTCCCAAATCAAATAATTTATGCAGATCTGTTATCGTGGACAGGTGGATTAATTTGCTCATAGAATGCTGGCTGCTAGCTTTAAGTATTCAAAGTAAGCATTTCCACGCCTTTCTGCGAAAAAATCCAGGCAGAGAACAATACTGGCTTGTGTGAATAAGCCAAGACCCAAACCTTGCCAAAATCCACTTTTCATGGATGAATACATCAAACAAATACCCACCATGATGAGGAGTATTTCAGCATACCTGAAAATGACAAAATTGCGCATAACCTTTTCCATGCGTGGCATTTCAACAGCCTTAATGTTATGCGGTTCCTGGAGCGTGTAATTTTCAACTCGTTCTATGTCTTTGGGACTTCGGTTGATTATAGCGTAGCCAACAATCAATTCCAATAGGGCTACTATGGCAATGGGAATAGCCACTCCTTTCCAAAAAGGAGTTTTCAAGGTAAAAAAGAAATAGAATGCGACAAGTAAAGCAACTATACCCAAAGATATAAAAACATAGCTTTCGGCTTTTTCTCCATTAAAATATTTTGCGATCGGGGTCATATTCAGATTTTGAAAAATCGTTTATTCATATTTAAAATGAAACTGTATCCTAGCGTTTTTTGCAAAAGGTTGTAAATTTTCGCGTCTTTCCCGGCCAAGTATCTCAGTTTGCTTTTCCCGTCGGTTGCCGCTTCATAAATTGTATTGGCTGCAACGCTCACAGGAGATGCATTCTTCGTCATCTTAGGCAGTGTATTGGTGATTTTATTGACAATGTCTTGGTATTCCTTCAGTTTTGTATCATTGTTGAAATCAAAAGATCGTCCGGCAAAATCAGTGGCAATGGCGCCGGGTTCAACAATCTTTACTTTGCCTCCGAATTGTTCTACTTCATATCTTAAGGATTCCGAAATACCCTCAACTGCGAATTTAGTTCCGTGGTATAATGAGCCCAAGGGGAATGTCATTTTTCCACCCATAGAAGAAATATTGATGATAATGCCCTTTCTGTTTTCACGGAAATGTGGCAGGATCGCACGGGTTACATCTAACAGTCCAATAACGTTGGTATTAAACTGGCGTATGATTTTTTCTCTGGGGAAAGATTCCAGCGGGCCATATGCGCCATAGCCTGCATTATTCACGACTACGTCAACGCCTCCAAAGTGGTATAATCCCTTTTCCACAGCATTGGCTATCGAATCTAAGTTTAAGACGTCTAGTTTGATAACCAAGGTGTTTGAGAGCTTGTTTATTTCTTTTTCGTTTTCGGGATTCCGCATCGTAGCGATGACGTTCCAGCCTTTTGATTGGAATAGTTTTGCGGTTTCTTTGCCAATGCCACTGCTGGCACCGGTAATCATGATGGTTTTTCTCATTGTACTTGAAATCGTATTGCAAAAATTTATATTTAGTTAACGAGATGGATTAGCCAAATTCGGGTTATCGGTATCCTTTTTATGGGTTTTAGAAATGGGTATCTTGCGCGCAGGTTTCTAAGCAAAATGCCAAAACAATCTCCCGCCAGGCACAGGCCGCGTTTTGAACACCACAGCGACCCGGTGGCGCCTATGCGTCGCTTCCTTCTGCGCCAGGGCAGGTATGCCATTTTCGCCTTTTTACTCGTCGCCGTTTCAGTAGGAGCCGGAACCATAGGTTATCGCATCATTGCAGCTGTTTCCTGG
>JBKDBI010000139.1:0-4155 GCA_046314695.1 Bacteroidota bacterium
TTCAGTTTTTGCATGTGCCCGGGCGGCATCATCGCGCCAGCAGCCACGGCGCCGGGAGAAATCGTTGTCAATGGCTGGAGCCCGAGCAAGCGCAACGGATACTTCGCCAATTCGGGTTTCGTGGCAGCCGTAGACATGCCCGACTTCATGCCATGGAAAAACGAGGGCGCTTTGCAGGCATTGGCATTTCAGTCGCACTGGGAACAACAAGCGTATGCCGCAACCGGCAGCCTTGCCGCACCGGCACAGCGCATGGAAGACTTCCTCAACCAGCGTTTAAGCAATGAACTGCCCGAATGTTCATACATACCCGGCATTGCCCCGGTTGACCTGAACGCAGTACTCCCCGAACAAGTGCACACCTCCATGCGACAGGCTCTCCGGCAAATCGCACAAAAATGGCCTTTGTATATACACCCCGATGCCGTGCTGGTCGGTGTGGAATCAAGAACATCCTCTCCGGTGCGCATTCCCAGGGATAAGGAAAGCTGCCGCCATCCGCAGATCACCAACCTCTTTCCCTGCGGTGAAGGAGCAGGCTATGCAGGCGGCATCATGAGCGCCGCGCTCGATGGTGTGCGCGTGGCACATGCCTGTTGGAAGGAAAACAAATGAAGCTTAAACGGGCAAAGCGGTATTCCCCACCGTTTCGCCCCCTTTACTGCAGAGGCGATACGGCCCGGGTTTAGCAGGGAGAAAACAGGCGCTGTGGCAACACATCGTTTTTAACGATAGCCATTCAGCAGCGATTTCACGACCTTCGCACCGTGTTTGCTGAGATCATTACCGTAGGAGATGAATTGTTGATCGGCCAGACTGTTGACACCAACAGCGCCTGGCTCGGAAGCGCCTTGAACCAACACGGAATCCGCATCAAAAAACGCTGCGCGGTGGCCGATGATGCGCATGAAATCAGACAGGCCCTGGATGCGGCTTTTGCCCGTGTGGATCTGGTGTTGATGACCGGCGGACTGGGTCCGACCAAGGATGATATCACGAAAAAAGTATTGTGCGATTATTACGCATGCGGCGAACGCGAGGACACCGAAGTACTTGCCTTGCTGGAGCGCTATTTCCGCGACCGGGGGCGTGCCATGCTGGAAATCAACCGCGGACAAGCTTTGTTACCGGCCGCCTGTGAAACCCTGATGAACCTCCGCGGTACTGCACCGGGCATGTGGTTCGACCGCAACGGCAAGGTATTGATCAGCATGCCCGGCGTTCCGTACGAGATGCAATACATTATGGAGCACGGCGGCTTTCCGCGCATCCGCGAGCGCTTCCGGTCTACTCCGGTTACCCATCGCACGCTTACCGTCATCAACATTGCCGAAAGCCTGCTGAGCAAACACCTGGAAACGTTTGAGGCAGCGCTTCCGGCCGGTTTCAAGCTCGCCTACCTGCCCAACCTGAACCTCATACGCCTGCGCATCAGCACGGGCAGTGAACGGCGTGCCAACGACGAAGCAGCACTCGACACCGCTTTCCATGCCTTGCAGGAGGCTTGCCGCGAATGGATGGTAGCGGCTGAAGACATCACCCCACCTGAAGTCACAGCCCGGCTTCTGCTGGAGAAAAAGCTGCAGTTGGCTACTGCCGAGAGCTGCACAGGCGGCAACCTGGCGCATACCTACACCCTGATACCCGGCGTTTCAGCCTCTTACAGGGGCAGTGTCGTGGCCTACGCAAACGACATCAAAAAGCTGCTCCTCGGAGTAAACCCGGCCGATATTGAAGCGCACGGTGCGGTAAGCGAACCCGTTGCCAAAGCAATGGCCCTGGCTGTCTGCCAAAAACTAGGAACCGACTGTTCCATTGCCACAACGGGCATTGCAGGCCCGGACGGCGGAACGGCTGAAAAACCGGTCGGCACCGTTTTTATTGCCGCCGCCCTGAACAACAAAGTACACAGCGAACGCTTTCGCTTCTTCGGCACCCGCGACCAGATTATCCAGCGCAGCACCTGGACAGGTTTCCACTTGCTGAACAGGTTGTTGGAATCGGAAGCCTGAAGTCGGCGCGCAATTGGGTAAAAAAACCGAACTTTGCGGCCCGAATCATGGCAGAGAAATCCATCCTGATGCCCAAAATGGGCGAGAGCATTGCCGAAGCCACCATCATCCGTTGGCTGAAGAAAGAAGGTGACCCGATCGCGCAGGACGAGCCCATCGTCGAAATCGCGACCGATAAGGTTGACAGCGAAATTCCTTCGACCGAAGCCGGTATAGTAGGGAAAATTCTGCATCCGGAAGGCGCCGTGGTGAAAGTAGGCGAACCCGTGGCCATGATCCTGACCGAGGGCGGAGCAGCAGTTCCTTCCGCTCCGGCACCGGTGGCTGAGCCTACGCCGGTTCAACATATCCAGAACAGCGTACAGCAGGCCCGTGAAGCTGCAACACCCGCAGCATCCGGCAGCCGCTTCTATTCTCCGCTCGTACTCAACATTGCCCGCACTGAAGGCATCGGAATGGACGAACTGGAGCGCATTCCCGGCAGCGGCAAGGAAGACCGTGTAACCAAAGCAGATATCCTCAACTATGTCAAGAACCGCGGCAATGCACCTGCCGCAGTTTCCGCTCCGGCAGCCACGCCGGCTGCACCCGTAGCAGAAGCACCTGCAGCACCCCGTGTCGAAGTAAAATCTTCACCCGCGATTGCGGTGAACGCCGGCGACGAAATCATCGAAATGGACCGCGTCCGCAAGATGATTGCCGAGAACATGGTGCGCAGCAAGCAGACCAGTCCGCACGTTACCAGCTTCGTCGAAGCCGACGTAACCAACCTCGTGAAGTGGAGAGAAAAGAACAAAGGCATCTTCCAGAAGCGCGAAGGCGAGAGCCTCACCTTCACCCCCATTTTCATTGAGTGCATCGTTCGGGCCATCAAAGATTTCCCGATGATCAACATTTCGGTAGACGGCGACAAGATCATCCGCCGCCGGAACATCAATATCGGTATGGCAGCGGCCCAGCCCAATGGCAACCTGATTGTGCCCGTAATCAAGAACGCCGATACCATGAACCTCACAGGCCTGGCCCGTTCGGTGAACGACCTCGCGAAGCGCGCCCGCGAAAACAAGCTCACCCTCGACGAAATCCAGGGTGGAACCTATACCTTGACCAATGTCGGAACCTTTGGCAATGTGATGGGAACGCCGATCATTCCGCAGCCACAGGTAGCGATTATGGCAGCTGGTGCCATCCGCAAGAAACCGGCCGTAGTGGAAACACAGTACGGCGACGTGATTGCCATCCGCCACATGATGTTCCTCTCCCATTCTTACGACCACCGTGTGGTTGACGGTGCCTTGGGCGGACAATTCGTGCGCCGCGTGGCCGATTACATGGAGCAGTGGGATCCGAACCGCGAGGTTTAAACCACCGCCTGCATTTCACAAAGGCTGCAAGGTAGCAGCGATCGCATCGCGCAATGCCGGATGAACCCCTTGTTCTTCAGCGTAACCGGGCCATCGCTCCACCACCTGCTTCACCCGATCGAACACGGGTTTCCAACTTCCTTCGCGAATTTTCACAGTCATGGCCACGGCCATCAAATCGGCGCGTGAGATATCCTTGCGTTTCCCGTTGACGCTCAGGGCATGTCGGCTTACCCAAACGCTTTCGGGACGGTAGGCGTGACAGATATCGTAAGCAGGAGCCAGTTTCCAGGGGCCGCCTTCTTCCATCAGAAATGCAAAGTTCTTGGTGTGGTCGTCGCAGTTCCGGGCCATGACATTGAACGCCATGCGGAGGATAATCTGTTCGGCGGCCTGAAAAGGAAGCCGTAGCGCACGGGCCGTATCCAGCAGCCCTTCATAGCTGTACGCCATGGTATCGTTGTAATCCCAATGCTGCAGGGCACAAAGGGTTTGCATGTGGTGGCGCACAGCGCCTTCACCGCGGTCGAAACGGCGCGTCATGAAATGGGCGCGTTCGTTTTCGATGAGCAAGCGCGAGGGCATCATCTCGATGCCGCAATCAAGGGCCATGCGGTAATAGGCCATTTCCACGCGACCGTAGCCGCTGCTGGCACCGAACTGCACATCGCTCACGCCGTCTAGTTTCAGGAGCCAGTGTTCGAAGCCGGCCGGCGCAGCTGTTTGCCCGGAGCGCAGGGCGCCTGTTTGGGGATTGTAGGCAATCACCGCCTTGGGTC
>JBKDBI010000140.1:0-16885 GCA_046314695.1 Bacteroidota bacterium
ACTTTTCCTTGGCCTGCTGGGCTTCAGTGCCTGTGAAAGCAATCGTTACTGCACGCAGGAATTCGCAACGATTACCATTGAGGTGAACGGCGTGGTGCTTGACGATTATTATACCATCCGGCTGCGCACCGGCGACACCATCCGCCGCGACAGGCCGATTGCCGACAAGTATTACGAAGTGCTGGACGACTTGTGGACGAATAAGATCAAGGAAAACGGCGAGTATTTCCTTTTTGAAGGAAAGGTCGGCAATGCAGTGCTCGTGCGTGAGCAGTTCAAGATCGGGCACGACGAATGCCATATCCGCCTGATCGAAGGCCGCACAAGGGTTGATTTGTGACCGGCGGGTGGTTGAGCTTGTCGAAACCAGTAGCGAGGCTGCCCCGACTTTTTCAGTCGGGGCGTTTCGACTGCTCTCCGCTACGCTTCGAGCGCTCAACGACCGAGTTCAGCGTCGGTGATTGAGCTGCCTGCTCCGACTTTTTAAGTCGGGGAAACCATCTGTTGGAAACCCTCATGTCGAAATCTGCTTATCGAGCCCAAATTTTCAACTGCCTTCAACCCGCGTTTGTAAGACCCGGATTTTTTAGTCAGGAAAATGCCGGGAAAAGTTGATTGAACCGGCGGATACCCCGCTCAAAGAATGCAGCAGGTGGCCTCGATCAGCGCGTAAGTCAATACCGGTCGGGTGAAATCCTGTAATGCCAGTTAACGCCGAAAGCGAGAATGAGTTTAATGGCATAGAATGTTAGCATCAACTGCAGTAAGCTATCCGCTAACTTCAGCCAAGAAAGGAGAATTATGGAAATCGTGAGCAACATGGCGGCAACACTTGCCTGGAAGTAAAGTTCGCGCAAACGGACAATGACGCTTGTGCAAACCAACACAAATGCGCAAACCCATACTATACTCCAATATGCACTTGGGAAAATCCAAATTAAGATCAAAGGTTGCAGAACGTGAAAAAGGATGAACTGATAACACCTTTTTGGAGACTCCCCGTAATAGTTGTTGGTGCCCATTGTGAAGTTGGCAATAACACCACCTCCCAGGTCCATAGCCAGCAATGTACAGGCAATCGTGTGCAAGGTTACAAAACCTGCATTCAGACTGTATGTAAGTGCAATGACGCCCGATGCAACTGCACCGGTGCCAATGGCTGCTATATCTGCCATACTGGATCTTCTTCCGAGTATGCTATGCCAGAAAGGTGGAATCTGGATGCCAGGTTGTTGCCGGTGATTCATGGGGTAAAGAGAAGCTCACCCGCAAATTAAGAATATAGCTTGATTCGTTTATGTCGATGATTTTAATTGGATATCAGGAGCCTGATTGACTCGAAATGCCCCTGCTGAAAAAGTCGGGGCGGGCGCTCAACCACCACCGCTGCTGCGGTAAGCCATCCAGGTAAGCGCAATGCCACCGGCCACGCTGATCAGCAGGTACCAGAACAAGGCTGTGAATTTGCCACTTTCGAGCATCAACACCGATTCGGCTGAGAAGGCAGAAAAAGTGGTGAAGCCGCCCAGCATACCGGCGCCGAGCAAAGGCAGCCAGGTTTTAAGTGCCGGATTTTTTGCAGCAGCACCGATCAAAAAGCCCATCAGCAGGCAACCCAAGAGGTTCACGAGCAGGGTGCCGATCGGAAAGCCCAACCACATCCTGCCGTTCACAGCATTGGAAAGAGCATAGCGCGCCATACCGCCGGCCATGCTTCCCAAGCCGACAAGGAATATTGCCTTCATGCAACAAAGATGGGATTTTGCGCCGGATTGCTTGTTCGGTGCGCGGCGGGTATCAGCTTTTTCTGAACAGGTCGAATACGATTTTCCGGACCAAGAGCCAGCCGTGCCGAAGCAGGGTTGGCAGGGCGCCGTAATGTTCCGAAAGCACCCGGTAGCGCTCCTTCCACGACGTGCGGATGCGCTGCTGCGAGATGCCACCCAGCTCAAACCGCGCCAGGGGTTCGGGCGTGCGGGCCGAAACAGGTGCCTTTTTCAGGATGCGGATGATCCAGTCGATGTCTGCGACCATGCGGTATTTTTCATCGTAAGGCGGAGCCAGGGTGCGCCGCACGACCACGCTTTGATGGCAGATGTTCATGCCGAAACGGAAGGTGTGCGGTCCGGCTGCTTCGGGCAGTTTCTTGGGCGTAACGCGGCTCATGAGGCCGATCTCGCTGCCGTCGGGCCGGATGAACATGGTGTCACCGTAAATGAAAGTGGCACCTTTGGCTGCCGCTTCCAGCACGTGTGCCGCACTGTCGGGTCCGAACATGGCGTCGCCGCTGTTCATGAACCACAGATAGTCGCCCTTGGCTGCTTCCATGCCCTTTTTCATGGCGTGGTAGAGCCCGCGGTCGGGTTCGCTCACCCAATAACGGATGCGGCCTGCGTGTTGCTCAATCAATTCCCGGCTGCCGTCTTTACTGCCTCCGTCAATCACGATATACTCGATGGCATCGAAGCGCGTCTGGGAAAAAACGCTGTTGAAGGTGCGTTCAAGCCCGGCGAGGTTGTTGTAGTTGACGGTGATGACCGAGAGCAGCGGTGCAGGCATCAGACGGTGGTTTGAACGGCCGTCAGCTTGAATTCATCTTTCAGCGCGCGGAAAGTCATTTCTGCATAATAGCCGCAGGCTTCGATGGCTTCAATTACTTCGGGAATCTGCAGGTTATCTGCGAGGCGCTTGTACTTCAGCATCACCACTTTCTCGTGCGGATTGATGGTGAAGGCAGCATAAAACAGGTTCATGTTCACTGCCAGCAGTTCCTGCAGCAATTCCTCACGGCGTTCGTCGGGGATGAAGAACACGGGTACACTTACCTGGAAGACCGAGAGTTCACCATCGGGCTTGAAATAGTTCCAGACATTCACCTCGTTCTGGGTCCACACGTCCAGGTAGATCTCAAACTCTTCCCTGAAAATCAGCCATTGACCTTCTTCGCTGCAGCGCACTTCTTCGGGGTCGACCGACAGTTGACGCAGGGCGTTTTCAACCGTTTCCAGGGCTTGTTGGGTGGTGCTCATCGGCTGCAAAGTTCGCAATTCCCCGCGTGAAGCGGAAAGCGAATCCGCTTTTGCCTTTGCCGTCTGCAAATTGTATTTTCGCGGCCTTATTCACGCACATGAGCATTCTGGTCAATAAAGATTCACGCATCGTCGTACAGGGTTTCACCGGCAACGAAGGAACCTTCCACGCCACGCAGATGATCGAATACGGTACGCAGGTGATCGGCGGTGTTACGCCGGGCAAAGGCGGCAGCACGCATCTCGATCGCCCTGTATTCAACACCGTTGCCGATGCGGTGAAGCAGGCCGGAGCCAATGTGAGCATCATCTTCGTTCCGCCCGCATTTGCGGCCGACGCCATCATGGAAGCTGCGGATGCCGGTATCGGTGTGATCGTAGCCATCACCGAAGGTATTCCGGTGAAAGACATGGTGAAAGTGAAAGCGTATCTGAACGGCCGCAACAGCCGCCTGATCGGTCCGAACTGCCCCGGTATCATCACGCCCGGTGAAGCGAAAATCGGCATCATGCCTGGTTTCATCTTCCAGAAAGGCAATGTAGGCGTGATTTCGAAGTCGGGTACCCTGACTTACGAAGCAGTAGATCAACTCAGCAAGCTTGGACTTGGCCAGAGCACGGCCATTGGTATCGGTGGTGATCCGATCATCGGCACCACGACCCGCGAAGCAGTGGAAATGTTCATGAACGACCCTGAAACCGCAGGCATCGTGATGATCGGTGAAATCGGTGGTGGCATGGAAGCCGAAGCCGCCCGCTGGATTCAGGCGCACGGCACCAAGCCTGTGGTTGGTTTCATCGCCGGCCAGACAGCGCCTCCCGGCCGCCGCATGGGCCATGCCGGTGCCATCGTAGGAGGAAAAGACGATACAGCTGCGGCCAAGATGGCCATCATGCGCGAGTGTGGCATCCACGTGGTGGAAAGCCCGGCCGAAATCGGTCAGCGCATGAAAGACGTGTTACGCTGATCCAGGGCATCCTTTTAGCTCCAACCAAGATTATTCCAAGCCAATCCGTGCGAAAACCGGGTTGGCTTTTTCATTTCCAGCTGCGGTGAAGGGCCGGTCATGATGCCGCGCGCACCAAAAGAAAAGGGGACGCCGCATGAAGAGCAGCATCCCCTTTTGTATGTAAGGATTGGATAAAATCAGGGGCTTACCAGATTCAGCGACACATTGAAATACGGAGCCGGGCTTAGTTTGTTTTCCAGTACGAAAGGCTGGCTGCCGAAGAAGCCGCGGAAGAAGTTGCCTTCATCGGCATTGAAGCTGTAGTTCATGCGCATGCCGCCCTGTACGCTCAGCCAGAAGAAGCCGTGCAGGCTGTGTTCGTAGGTAAAGCGGAAGCGCAGTTCGCTGCGGCGCAGTTCGAAATTGCGGTTGCCGGTATAGCCCAGGGCAGCGCCTTGTTGCATCCAATACGAAGCACCTTCCAACTCGTACCCGAAGAAGAGCAGATTGCGCGGATTGAAGGTGCGGCGGATGGCGGCGCGTGCCGGGAACAGTACTTCGGCTCCGTATTTCCGCGATGGCCAGGTGTAATTGTACAGCAGGGCGGGGATATAGTTGATTTCGCCGGCGCGCCATGTTTGTACTGCGCCCACCGCCCATTGCAGGCGGTCGTGGGGTTTCTTGCCGTAGAGCACCGCGCCGCCGAACTTCATTTGTTCCATGGCCGTGCCCACGTTGCTCCAGCCGTAATCGCCGTTCACTTCGGCCTGGGCCTGGAAGAGCCAGAAGGTTTTGTCGTTCACCGGCTTGAAGACCGTGGTGTTGATTGCCGTGGTGCGGATTCCCTGTTGGAGCCATTGGTCGAATTCATGCGGAGCAGGCAGTATGCCGGTGGTACTTTTTTGCTTGTAAAGGTTTTCCCAGTAATAGCCGCCCAGGGTCCAGATGATGGAGTTCTTTGAGATGACGGGGATGGAAGCAGCGATGCGCAGTCCGCGGTTATGGGCCATGCGGCGTTCGACAGGATTGCTCCAGAGGTTGCCATCGGCACCGTAAAGGGTGTCGAGGCTCATGTTGTGGGGCCCCTGGAAATCGATCCCGATGGAAATCAGTTTCTGCGGACTCAGGTCGAGTACCTTGCTGGTGCAGAAACGTTTGGCGCCATCGTCGGCAAAGCCCAGGTTTTCGTATTGGCTGAAGTCTTCTTCGGCGCCGCTGGTATCGGTCTGGGCCCAGGCTGATCCTGCGCAGAACAGGATGGCCAGGCTGAGAAATGTGCGATGAAATTTCATAGACAGGCTCCAAATATGATGAAAATCAGGTGAACGGCGGATAGCCAGGAAGCGAACTTGGGTAAACGGAAGTGTTTTTTCCTTGGCAGAGTATTTGAAACATCGGCCCAAATCGCGCATTTTTGAGGCTGACTATGAAAGATAAACTCAGGTCGTTGGGCCTGCCCTTGCTCCTTTGTCTGCTGATCTCGGCTTTTTACACCCTGCCGACCTTCCGCGGCAAGATCCACTCACAGAGCGACGTGAACCAGGGCCTGCTCAGCATGACCGAAGCGAAGAAGTATGAAAAGCAGGATGGCAAGCTGCCGTACTGGACCAACAGCATCTTCAGCGGCATGCCGACTACCTTGATCATCGGCCGTCCATCGGATAACCTTATCGCCAAATTCAACCTGATCTTCACCAAGACCTTGTATCCCTACCGCATCATGGTGGTGAACATGGTTGGTTTCATGATCCTGCTCTTGGCCTTCAGGGTGAATCCGTGGCTGGCATTGGGCGGTTCGCTGGCTTACGCATTTGCCACCTACAGCATCAGCAGTGTCGAGGCGGCGCATTATACAAAATGCCTGGCCATGGGCGTGATGCCGGCCATCCTCGGCGGTTTGATCATGATCCTAAACCGCAATTACCTCTGGGGCTTGTTCACGATGGCATTTTCGCTCAGTCTGCAGATTTACTATTTCCACTATCAGATTACGTTCTATACCCTAGTCATCCTGCTGGTTTTCGGACTGTTTTACGCGGTGTACCAGCTCAAACAAAAAGCAGTTACGCATGTGCTGCTCGGCGGTTTACTCGCAGTTGGTGCCGGGGCACTCGGTGTTGGTACCAACATCGTAAAACTCAAGAGCACGAGCGATTACTCCAGTCAGTCCATGCGCGGCGGCTCAGCCCTTGCCGGCACGCAACAGCAAGGCGCTGAAGAAAACAGCGGCAGCGAAGTGAGCGGCGAAGGTCTGAATATGAAATACGCCTTCGACTGGAGCTACGGCATCGGCGAATCTATTTCGCTGTTTATCCCCGGATATGTTGGCCGCAGCAGCAATGAAGACCTCGGCGAAGGCAGTTTCTACGACGGTTTGATCGATGCGGGAATGGACCGCGCCAATGCCAAGAGTTGGGCTTCGGGCGCGCCTATGTACTTCGGTGATATGCCTTTTACCAGCGGTCCGGTGTATATCGGAGCGGCTGTGTTTCTGCTGTTCATCCTCGGGCTTTTTGTGGTGAAGGATGCCGTGCGTTGGCCTATCCTCATCACCCTGGCCATTTCACTTTTCCTTGCCTGGGGCCGTCATTTCCCCCTGCTCAACGAATGGCTGTTTGAAAACCTGCCGTATTACAACAAGTTCCGTACGCCGATGATGGCGCTGACGATAGCACAGGTGATGATTCCCTTGCTGGGTATCCTTGGTCTGCAGCGCTGGATGTCGGACGATATCAAGATGGCTGATAAATGGGAACAACTGAAGAAAACGGGCATCGTTGCCGGTGGCCTGGTATTGTTGTTCGGCCTGATCGGCAGCTTTGCACGTGATTTTGAAGCAGCCCGCGACGGTGAACTGCTTGAGAACCTCCGCCGCAACGGCGCCGAGAGTCTTTATCAGGTAATCCTCGACGGGCGCGCCGGCTTGGTGCGCAGCGACTCCCTTCGTTCCCTGCTCTTCATGGCGC
Source organism: Bacteroidota bacterium (assembly GCA_046314695.1). Classification (GTDB taxonomy): domain Bacteria; phylum Bacteroidota; class Bacteroidia; order NS11-12g; family UBA955; genus REEB481. Next base: position 6,946 of record JBKDBI010000140.1, read on the forward strand.
TGATGTTCGGTGCCTTGTGGATGTGGATGAAGGGCCGCCTCAAGCATGCAGGATTGTATGCTGCGGTGCTGGTGGTTGGATTCCTCGATCTTGGCACCATCGCATGGCATTACCTCGGATGGGACGATTACAAGTTCAAGTACCGCACGGAGCCGCTCATTGAAATGACGCAGGCCGATGAGCAGATTATGAAGGATGCGGATCCGCATTACCGTGTGTTCGAACTCACGCCCGACCGCGATCCCTTCTCCAGCAACCGCGGAGCGAAATTCCACAAGCTCATCAACGGTTACCATCCGGCTAAGCTCAGCGTGTATCAGGACCTTATCCTGAACCATCTCGGCAAGAACAACGAGAAGGTGCTCGATATGCTGAACTGCAAATACTTCATCGGTTACGATAAATCGGGCGGAACGATGGCGCAGCGCCGTCAGACTGCGCTTGGAAACGCCTGGTTTGTGGATAGTCTGGTATGGGTGAGCAATCCGAAAGCAGAAATCGACGCCCTGGCCAATTTCCCGCAATTCGACAGTACCGGAATGATGACCGGTGTGATCGGCAGTTTTGAGCCGGCCCGTTATGCAGTGGCCCAGCAACTGTGGCCGGAAACAAAAACCGATAACCATGTGGCACTTGGCAAGCAGACCACCTACCAGCGTGACAGCAGCGCATCGGTGAAGCTTACGGCTTATCACCCCGATAAACTGCAGTACAGCAGCAACAGTGCACACGAAGGCATCGTTGTTTTCTCAGAACTCGCTTACCCAGGCTGGAAAGCAACGATTGATGGTAAGGAAGTTCCGCTTGGCCGGGTGAATTATGCCCTGCGTGCGTTGAAGGTTCCGGCCGGACAGCACCAAATTGTGATGGAATACACCGATCCGGGCGGATCTTCGCTCGGCAAGCTGGAATTGGCCGGCTCTGCACTCATCCTGCTCCTGTTACCTGCAGCCTGGCTGTATGGCCGTCGCCGCAAAGAAGAAGCCAACGCTTAAGTTTCCTATACCCCTAACAAACACATTCATGTCAAAACTCAATATCATCCTCTTCGGTCCTCCCGGTGCGGGCAAGGGCACACAAAGCGAAAAGCTCACAAGCCATTATGCGCTCAAGCATCTTTCAACCGGCGATATCCTGCGCGCTGAGCGTCAGGCCGGCACGGAACTGGGCCGTCAGGCGAATGCGTATATTGAAAAAGGAGAACTCGTTCCTGATGCAGTTGTAATCGGCATGGTGGAACAGATGGTGCGCGCCCATGCGGCAGCTCCGGGCTTCATCTTCGACGGTTTCCCGCGCACAGTGGCACAAGGTGAAGCTTTGGATGCCATGCTGAAGAGCCTGGAAATGGACATCACGACCGTTCTTTCTCTGGAGGTTGATGAAGATGAACTCACGCGTCGTCTGCTCGAGCGTGGCATGACCAGCGGCAGGGTAGACGACCAGGACGAAGCCACCATCCGCAACCGCTTCAAGGTTTACAACAACGAAACTTCGCCTTTGAAGGAGTTTTACAAAGCCCAGGGCAAGCTGCAGTCGATCCACGGTATGGGCAGCATCGACGAGATCTTCGGCAGCCTGTGCGAAGCGATAGACAATACACAAAGCGAAACGTACTGACATGAACCGATTAGCACTGGCCGGAGTGGTATTGGCTTCGCTGAGCCTTTCCATAGCCGCCTGGTTCGTAGGAACCGGAATCCGCAACAAAGGCCAGGTGAAAACCGTGCGTGTCACCGGCCTGGCCGAAAAGAACTTCACGAGTGACCTGATTGTATGGCGTGGCAGCTTCAACAAACTGAACATGAACCTGAAGGATGCCTATCAGGAGCTGAAGCAGGATGAATCTAAAATCCGTGCCTACCTCCAGAGCAAAGGAGTGAAAGATGAAGCAGTTGTTTTTTCGGCGGTTGATATCAACTCGGAATACAATTACACCTACCATGCCGGCGAAAACCACCGCGAGTTCCTTGGCTACCGGCTTACGCAGTCTGTAAAGGTTGAATCGACCGATGTAGCCGGAATTGAAACGATTTCGCGCGAGGTGACCGAATTGATCGACCAGGGGGTTGAGCTCAGTTCACAGTCGCCCGAATACTACTATACGAAGCTGGCCGAACTGAAGCTCGACCTGATACGCAAGGCAACGGAAGATGCAAAACAGCGCGCGGGCGAAATTGCGAAGGCGGCGGGTGCCGGTCTTTGCGATTTGCGCAAGGCAGATATGGGCATCTTCCAGATCACCGGGCTGCATTCGTCTGAAGAGTTTTCCTGGGGCGGGGCCTTCAATACCGATTCCAAGGAGAAGACGGCGCGCATTACGGTGAACCTGTTGTACGACCTGAAGTAATCCTGAGATAGGTTCCGGAGTTTGTATGATTGCGGAATCCTGGAAACCACTGGATAAGGCGTTTTATCAGGGCGAAGATGTTTGTGGAATTGCCCGCGGCTTATTGGGCAAGGTGCTGTGGGTGGCGCATGATGGCGGGCTGAAAGCCCTTGTCATTACCGAAACAGAAGCTTACGAAGGGATTACGGACAGGGCTTCGCATGCCTGGGGCGGGCGCGTCACTGCGCGCACAGCGACCATGTATTTACGCGGCGGACACGCGTATGTGTATTTGTGCTACGGCATACACTGGCTTTTCAATGTAGTGACGGCGGGAGAGGGCAATCCACATGCCGTTTTGGTGCGTGGTGGTGTTCCACTAACTACCATGCATGATGCGGAAAACGCCAAAGATTGGAAGGGAAAATTGGTTTCCGGCCCTGGCAGGGTCACAACGTATTTGGGAATTGATAAGACCCATAACGGACTTTGGTTACCGGATGCCGGGGGAATTGGGTTGGCGGATGTTGGCATTGAAATAAAAACCGAGGCGATTGTTCGTACTCCAAGAATTGGGGTTGATTATGCTGGGGAGCATGCAGCCTGGTTGTATCGGTTTGTGTGTTTTTTATTGGTTTAGTTTAAACGTTTATACACGAATAATTATTTTTAGATTGTGCCGAAGCGTGCACATTGATTTTCTGATGAACACGATTTCCCTATATTGCACAAGCTTTTAGCATATTTTTTCTATGTCTTTTATAAAATTTACACAGAAGTATGGCACCGAAGAAAAGTGTGTCGTTTTGTTTAAGGAATTGCGCGACAAATGCGGTGTTTACTGCAATCGCTGCGGTCATGACCAGCATTATTGGCTGTCAACCCGTTCCAGGTATCGATGTAAAAAATGCAGCTGGGAAACAACCTTGAGGAGCGGTACCGCTCTTGAATACTCAAAGCTGCCGGTTCGGTATTGGGTTTATGCCATAGCGATGCTTGCAGATCAAATGAAGTCGGTTTCTGCTATTCAGGTCCAACGAAATTTGGGTCATCCGCACTACAGGCCAATCTGGTTGATGATGCAAAAGCTGAAGGTGATGATGGCTGATGTGGTAAACTGGTATGCCATGCTCGATCATCTGGCCGCCGGAACGGCGGAGTTTTCGGCAATTGGTGATAAAAATGAACGCCTTAATGAGGACAGAAGTCAACCAAATCAGGGAAAAGCCCAATCGAAGCATAATTCTGATCAGAAAGTTGAAAAAGGAAGTCTGTTGGTCCAAACAGCGGTACAGCTAAAGGGCTTGAACCTGAAAATGCCGGATAATCATGTTTGGGCTAAACGAGCGGCTGGTGGTCGACTTCGCCTTATTTCCATGAAATGCATGCCCGCAACGGCTCAGCGCCATCACCATCCGGTCAGCCGACTTACAACGCCCAGGTCGCCAAGTGAAATTCCGAACGGAATGAACATTCTTATTCGAAGTTTGGACAAGCGTCCACGCCCATGGCTACCGGATGACCCGTACAAAGGCCATTTGCGGTTCACCGGGATAATGGTTGTGAATGCCAAGCGCAACCTTGAAGGAATACATCATTTCGTAAGCCAGCGTTACATGCCTAATTACGTTGGAGAATATTGTTATCTCACCAATCGCAGGTATAGCAGAGAAGAAAAAATTGAACATTTGTTTCGTTTGTTTGTCTCCAAGGCATGGAACCTGCCATACATTGTGCATGCTCCCGACGAATCTGTTCTGAAGAGTGCCAGGCATTAGGTACAAACAGATTCAGATTCCCCTTTTTCTCATCGCCTATTGATCCCCACCCTACCACCGCCCCCGCGTGAGGGATTGAAGCGGAAAGCCCACAGCCCCGAAGCATGAAGGGGCGAGGACTTGCAGCGAAAAGCCCGGTCGCCACGGCCCTATAAGCCGTGGCCGACACTCCCCATAGCCTTCCCTGAGCCTTTTGTCAATTACCGCTCTCCAACACGCTTCCCCGCGCTAACTTTGCATCTCTTTGCGGATGAAGCGAATTCTTTACCTTATCGGAGCCCTGGCAGCCATCACCCTCGGGTACCTGCTGCTGCGCAAAAACATCAATACCACTGCTGCTGCCGGTCTGCGCGACTTCGCCATCGAAAAACCCGAAGCCGTCGACCGCATATTCCTCTCCCTTACCGGTACGCAAAAATTCGTGCTCATGGAGAAAGATAAAGATGGAAAGTGGACCGTCCAGGGGCCGGATAAAAAACCCCTGCCTGCCGACCCATCCAATATCGATATGCTGCTCAACTTCGTCATGAAAAAGCTCGAAGTGAAATTCCCCGTGAGCGACAGCGCCGTAGAACCCATCAGCCGACTCCTGTTTCTTAAATCGACCAAAGCAGAGTTCTATCTCAATGGCAAACTGCATAAGACCATCTTCGTAGGCGGACCAACACCGAATTCACTCGGTACTTACATGTTCATGAAAGAGGTCGACCGGCCCTGCGTAATGCATGTGCCCGGATTCGATGGTTATCTCACGCCGTATTTCTCTGTAAACCTCTCCGACTGGCGCAGTAAAACCGTTATGCAGGTGCCGCCGGAAAAAGTGAAATCCGTCCAGGTGAGCTGGAACGAAACACCCGAAATGGGCTGGAAAATCGTCAGGAATTCAGATCAGGACATCAAACTGTTCGATATCTCAGGCCATGAACTCAATGCCCCACGCAACCTCCTCCGCGCCACAACCGCCATGATGGAGGATATCCGCATGGAAGGGGTGCCGAACATTTCCAAGGCGCGGATGGACACCGTACTCCGCGGTAAACCTTTCTACAGCCTGATGGTGGAAGATGTCGACGGGACGAAGCACAGCATTGAACTGTTCCGAATCCCGGTGAGCAATGAAACCTATTCACCCGAAGACCGTGACGGCAATGCGCGCTTGTTTGAAATTGAATATTTTTGGGCAAGGATAGACGGCCGCCCTGAACTGGTACAGATGCAGGATGCCGTGATGCGCAACCGGATGAAACGTATTACCGATTTCCAGGCACAGCCTTGAGTTACCGCAAATTCATAGGGGGCGGACTGGGCTGGGTATTGGGCGGACCAATCGGCGGCCTGGTTGGCTTTGCCCTGGGCTCATTCTTCGACCTGGCAGCGCAGGACGATAGCGAAGACAACCCCGTTGACCGCTCACGAAATACCCGTGCCGGTGCAGGTAATCCACGCGCCAGTCAAACCCAGTCAGGTGACTTTGTGATGAGCCTCCTCGTGCTTATCAGCGCCGTGATGAATGCCGACGGCAAGGTGATGCGCAGCGAACTCGATATGGTGAAGGCCATGCTCCTGCGTTCCTACCGCGAAGACCAGGTGAAGCAATACCTCGTCATCCTGCGCGAACTGCTCAAGCAACAGGTTGATGTGGCCGGCGTATGCCGCCAGATCCGCAGCAATATGGCCTACAGTCAGCGACTGGAACTGCTGCATATCCTCTTCCGCATCTCCAGGGCCGACGGAGAAGTAAGTACCGGAGAACTGGGCTTGCTCGAATACATCGCCTCGCACATGGGTATCACCACGCCCGACTTCATGTCGCTCCGGGCCATGTTCGTGGTGACGCCGGATTCGGATTACAAAATCCTCGAAATCGAACCCTCAGCCAGCGACGAAGATGTGAAGAAAGCCTTCCGCCGCATGGCCATGAAATACCATCCCGATAAACTCAGCGGCCTGGGCGATCAGGTGCGCAAAGAGTCGGAAGAGAAGTTCCGCCGCGTGCAAGAAGCCTACGAAAGCATCAAAAGAAAGCGGGGCATGGCATGAACCGCCCACTGGTGCATGTCGCACTGTTCACGGTTTCCCTGATCTACGGCATCTTCTTCTCCTGGGCGCGCGATATCATGCCGCATTACCTGAAGCCCGAAGGGTTTATCGTGCTGCGCATCGGTACCGCCGCCATCCTTTTCCAGCTTACGCGCCGCCTGCTGATCAAAGAAAAGTTTGATTTCAAAGCCCATGGCCGCCTGCTCTTCATCTGTGCCCTGACCGGCGTGGCCGCCAATATGCTGATGTTCTTCAAAGGGATGTCGATCACCACGCCCATCAACGGCGCAGTCCTGATGATGGTGACGCCGGTGTTCGTGGTGCTTTTCGACCATTTCAGGCAACGCAAGATGCCGGGCCTGCGGAAAACGGCTGGCCTACTGCTGGCTTGCTCAGGTGCCGTGATGCTGATGGGCGGCGCCGGACTCCGCTTCACCGGCGAAACCGTCATCGGCGATATCTGGGTTATGCTAAACGCCGCCAGTTATGCGTTCTATCTGGTATGGGTGAAGAAGCTGCTCGCACACTACCATCCGCTCACCGTAAACCAGTGGACCTTCACCCTGGGCGCTTTGCTGGTATTGCCTTTCGGCGCAGGCCAGTTGCTCGCTACCGACTGGTCCGTCATTCCGACAGGCATCTGCCTGAAGGTGGCTTATGTGTTGGTATTCACCACTTTTGTGGTCTATCAGCTCAATGCCTGGGCCGTGCACCGCGCGAGCCCTTCTCTCGTGGGAACCTATATCTACCTCCAGCCGGTCATGGCTACTTTCATCGCTACGCTGAGCGGGCGCGACAGCCTCACCATGCACAAAATATTGTTTACCTGTGTCATCTTTGCCGGAGTCTATCTGGTGGTGTTTTCACGGAAACAGCCGGAAAAACACAGCATACCCATTCAAGATGACAGCAGAAGTTAAAAGCATGACCGGTTACGGCAATGGAGAGGCGAGGAGAGACGCCTTCACCGTCCGCGCCGCCATCCGCTCGCTCAACGGCAAGTATTTCGATCTCGACCTGCGCATGAGCCGGCAGTTCTCGGCCATCGAACCGCAGATCAGAAGCCGCACCCAAGACAGGCTCCAACGCGGCTCGATCGTTTTTACCATTTCGGTGGAAAAAACGCCCGGTGCTGCCAACGCGGGCATTCAGGTGGATGCGGCCCTCGCAGCCAGCTACCAACAGGCCTTGCAGCAACTGGCCACCGATCTGAAAATGGATACCGGCAACCTCTTCCAGACCATCCTGCAAATGCCCGATGTGCTCTCCGACGGCGCGCAAAATCAGGATCCCGAATTGCTTGCTGCAGCCCTCGAAGCGGTGGATGCCGCGCTCGACGATATCGACCGTTTCAGGAAAACGGAAGGTGAGAAGCTGAAAGAAGTGCTGGCCGCATCGGCAGGTATCATCCGCGATGGACTCGCATTGGTGGAAGCCGAAGAAACCGGGCGCAGGGAAAACCTACGCAAACGTCTCGAAGAATCGCTCAGCAACCATATCCCCGAAGGCCGCATCGACCGCAACCGCCTCGAACAGGAACTGCTCCTCTACATCGAAAAACTGGACATAGCAGAGGAAAAACAACGCCTCCGCCAACACCTCGATTACTTCATGGAATGTCTGGAAACCCAACCGGGCGGACGAAAACTGAACTTCATCTCCCAGGAAATGGGCCGCGAAATCAATACCCTCGGCGTAAAATCCAATCACTTCCCCATGCAACAGGCCGTGGTGCGCATGAAAGAACAACTCGAACAAATCAAAGAACAGGTGCTCAACCTGCTGTAACATGAAAAGAATCCTCGTCCTCGCCTGGATCTGCGGCTTGACTGCCCTTGCAGCCCTTGCCCAGAAACCGCGTGCCAATACCATCGATCCCGCGCAAAACGAAAACTTCAAGGGTTTCGAAGTGCTCGACAGCGCAGCCCGTCATTCGCGCTTCTTCCTCTCCGGGGAAGATCACCGCTTCATGCAGTTCAACAGCCGCATGGAACTGAAATTCATGCAATACCTGCACCGCTTCGGCGTGCGCCACATGATCATGGAACTGGGCTATGCACGCGGTTATGTGCTGCAGCAATACCTCAATACCGGCGACTCCGTTTGGCGTTCTATCCTCAAAGCCACTACCGGTAAGAAATACATGAAGATGTACCAGGCCATGCGCGACTGGAACCGCAGCCTGCCCGATTCAACCAGAATCACCGTGAGCGGCATCGACGTGGAGCGCTTCACCGATATCCCCGTCCTGCTGATCGAACAGTTCCTGCCCGACTCCGGTATCCCTTCCGACCTGCTCATACCCGTGGAAGCCATCAAAGGCCTGGCGCGCTACACCTATACCATCAATGTCGGCGAAGAAGACGAAGGAAAAGATGAAGACGAGGGAGATGCCTGGGAATACGAAGACCGTGGCGATTTCAACGAATACCGCACCATCAGCACCTTTGTGCAAGACTACGATTCCCTCCGCAGCCGCTTCAAAGCCTGGCTGGGCAAAGACTTTGGCCGCGTCGATACCCTTGTCAACAGCTTGCGCCAATACCTGAAATGGGACGACTACGAATACACGACCTATCAATACGTCTACCGCGAGAAAATCATGTTCGATAACATGATGGCCCTCGTGCAGCAATATCCCACCGGCCGCTTCTTTGGCCAGTTCGGGCGCTGCCATGCCGGCAATACCGTGCAGAACGGCGAATGCAACTGGTACAACTACGTTTCCATCGCCCATAAAATGGAACAAATGGGCGGTGGCTATTTCAAAGGCCGCATCACCACCATCGGCTATTTCTATGCCGGCGACGACGATTACGATCAGGACAAGCTCAACAAGGAATCCATCGACTTCAAAGACGAAACGCCCGAAGGGGAAGTGGCGCTCTTTTCCCTCGACAGCCTCCGTACTGCCTATCCCGAAATCGGCAAACGCTTCGATTTTGTTCTCTACAACAACAAAGACCAAAGCTGGATGGAAGATGAAGAAGATGACGACGACGAAGATGATCCAGATACCGCTGCGTATGATGATGCATACAAACCGGACAAGGAATTCTTCCATATCACCGGTATCCTTGGGTATTCCAGTGCGCAATTGTCAGGTTTGCAAACCATGCTTACACAAGCCGGCTTGCCCGAAATCGATCCGCGCCTGATCTGGCAGGGTATCGAACTGAGCTATATCAATCGGGGCAACAGACCAGGCGGTCGTCTGGCCATGACCTGGGTGCCTACACGCAACTATACCCTTGCCAACGACACGGCCATGCGCTTCAATGCATTCAATGTGTCGAACGAAAGTCTCTTCGATTTTATCCGCAACAAAGGGTTCAATCTGGCCTTCGGAACGGGCGTGGCTTACCAGCACATGCAGCTTGAACTGAGCACTGCGCCGCGTATGCCCGACCTGCGCAATCCGGGCACTAACTGGGCAGTTCGCTATCGCAACCCGGCCGTATTGCTCACAGGTATTGCGCAATTGAAAGCGTCTATGGGCTTCTTAAGTTTCGGCTTAAATGCAGGGTTGGGAATCGACATCTCACGCAAAGGCTGGCGTTACGATGGCAAGATGATGCCGGGTTTGCCAAAGACGAATCAGTCATCGGTCTTTGCCCAGGCCAGTGTTGGTTTTGTGATCAAAGACTGATATGGAACAGCAAGCACCCAAGCCCTGGTACGCGGATATTCCCAACTACATGACGCTGGCCAACCTCGGCTGCGGCGTCCTGGCCCTGCTCTTCATCCGCGATGGCAACCTGCAGGGAGCCTCCTGGCTCATGTTGCTCGCCGCAGG
>JBKDBI010000141.1:0-6157 GCA_046314695.1 Bacteroidota bacterium
ATGGTGGGCGTGGCAAAAGTGAGGCGCGGATTTTCCATGCCACCGAAAGGGAAGGCGGGCGGCAAAACCAGCACATCGTAACGGCCCCACGGATAGGCTCCGTAGAGTGCTTCAGCCTTGCGGATCATTTCGGGCATTTCGGCCAGTTCCCAGGCTACTTCCTCCATAAAACCCGGTTCGGCATAGACACCGCATGAATCGCCCAGGGCGCGGAATTGCACATCGCCGACAGCCAGTGCCATGAGATAGGATGAGACCGGTTGCGGCATTTGGAAGTGGTAGATACCGCTGTCGTTTTTCTGTTGCGGATTGGAAGCGCTCATCAGGGCCAGCAGGTCTTTCGGGCAGCGGATGCGCGCGGAATAGGTAAAGCGCGTATCCGGCCGGTCCATTAGCGGAATCCAGGTGCGCGCAAGTATGGCCTGCGACTGTGTGTAAAGGAATGGCTTCTTGCGGTCGTGTGTCTGGGCGGCTTGCAGCCATTGCAGCGCTTCGGCGGCGGTATCGGTCGAATAGGCAATTTTGACTTCCTTCGTCAGGCTGTCGATCGGAATCAACAAGGCGGTGCCGAGGATGGTATCGAATACGCCGAATTGAAATTCGTCGGTTTCCTTCCCATCGACCCACACCTTTTGGATTTCAAGGTTGCGCGTATCGAGGATGAGCTTGCGGCCGCGCACACTGTCGAGTCGGTGTGTGACGGTACCTTTCAGTTTCTTGTTGTCAAAATCGCATTGCAGGTCCAGATGGCTGTGAACAATGCGCACCTCGTGGGCATTGCCGAAGGAATGGTCTGTAGCCTTGGAAACTTTCACCGGAACCGAAGTATGCCTGCAGGATAGAAGGGAGAACAGGGCTAGGCCTGAAACCAGCCGGATTGGATACAAAAACGACATGCTGCGTGCAAATTAAGCTCCTGATACTAAAAGCTGTGGCCCCTGCGTTATCTTCGCGGCCAAATTTGGCAACATTTTTGAAATACCTCTTTCCGAAACCCATGCATACCCTCAAGCGCTATTGGATAGTGGCCCTGCTTTTTGCGGCCCCGGTTGCGGAACAGAATCTGCACGCGCAGGACTTTTCGGGAGATTTCATGACCGCCGACAGCACCCCTGCAGACAGCGGAGAAATGATGATCGACGATGCTGCCAACGCAGAGAAAGCCTTCCCCACGCGGTTCGACAAACACGCACGCTTCATCGCCCCATATGATTCGTTGCGCGAATTGATTTTCTACAGCAATGTTGTAGAAGATCCGGATTGCAATGAATGTACGGCCGACAGTCTCTATTGGCGATTCATGCGCTATCTGGAAGGCCGTTTCGGGAAGAAAGAAGCAAAAGAACTGATTAAAGAAGCTAAACCCGGGAGCAAGATTGTGGTGATGTTGACCGTTCCGCTTATTACCGAGCCGGGCAACAACGTAAAAGTGCCGGATGGTAAACACCAGTACGAATTGGTAATGCGCTTCCAGGACAACCGGTACAAATACGAATTCTCCAAGTTCGTTCATATCAGGCCTGTAATTGGTGCAGCCGGAGGGGAATCACGCACCTATGCCGAATACTATCGCACGGCAAAAACCAATACACGCATCAATGATCTATGCCTTATGGGTATGGATGCAGAAGTGAAGCGCACCGTTGCGGGCTTAACCAAAGCCCTGCGCGAGAAATGGAAGCCGGAAGACGAAGACGACTGGTAAGCCGCACCTGCGTTACTTTTTCCATTCTGCCGCTGGTAAAGCTTTGCCTTGGTTTGCCTTAAAGCGACTGCTACAGACTGCGATCCTGCGTATCTTCGAATAAACAGGATGCCATGAAGCCATCTTTTTACTTCCTATTGTTAGTGCCGCACAGCCTTTGGGCTCAGTTTTCCTTTGGGCCGGCGGGTCGCGCTGACTTCAATAACTACCGCATGTACGGAGGCTTGTCTTTGGGCGATCCGCACGTTACGAGCAATACCATTGGTTGGAGCGCCGGCGTGCAGATGCGCATGGAAATAAACCATATTTTCCAGGTGCAAAGTGGCGTGTATACAGCTGAAGCCTATTACCGCCCTTTCATCAACACCCAACGCGGTTTGCTCGAGCGCACACGCATTAATCAGACTGTCGTTCCCATTACTGGCGGCCTGCGCTTCGCGCCGGGCAACGGTTTTCAACCGGAATTTATGATTGGCTGGCATGCCATCTGGCGTTCTTCACAGACGGAGTTCTTCAGCGACCGTGTTGTGCGCAGCGGAGATCAACGCAGCTGGCCGGCTTTTGCCCTATTGCCAATTATTCAGCTTGGTTTGAGTAAAGAGCTCAACAAGTATTGGGCACTAACGGCCGATTACCTGATGCGTTTTGACATGAAGAACCGCACCGATTACAATACCTTCACCCAGCAACAATCATTCGGACTGGGTCTGCGCCGTAAGATTGGTGGATGAAAACAAAAAACCCGGACATTACTGCCCGGGTTTTCAGGTTATTCCAATTGGGATTATTTCTTGCCTTTGGCTTCTGCCGCCGCAGCAGCTTCTGCCTGCATGGCAGCGCGGGTCATTTTGCAACTTACAACGGCGTTTTCACGCGCATCGAGGATTTCGAAGCCATTAGCCGGCAAATCGCGCACTTTCACACTCTGACCGATTTCGAGGGTGTCAATATTCACCGGAATGAAGTCGGGCAGGTTGGCAATCATACCGCGCACGCGGATTTTAGCCATTTTGCGCACCAGCTTACCACCGGCACGCACACCGGGTGCATTGCCTTCAATAGCGATTGGAATGTTCATGATCACAGGCTTGCTTGGGTCAACTTCGTAGAAATCGGCGTGCAGAATTACTTCTGACACCGGATGAAACTGCATGTCGGCGAGGATGGCATCGAAATGACGGCCATCTACATCCAACTTCACTTTGTATACGTTGGGTGTGTAAACGAGGTTCTTGAAATCTGCCGCGTAGATGGCAAAGTGTACGGGCTCGTTCTGACCGTACATTACACAGGGAACCTTCCCTTCGTGGCGGAGCGCCTTCGATTCTTTGGTGCCGAGGCTCTTCCGGCCTTCGGCTTTCAACAGTATGGTTTTCATGGTATGATCGTAGTTGGGTATTATTCGGCTTTGTTGTCAGCGCCCAGGTCGAAACTGCCCTGCACCGGCTGTTGAATGCGGAACAGCGAACTGATGCTGCCGTATTCGTGCACGTTGCGGATGGCGCGGGCAAAGAGGGGCGCGACACTCAGCACTTTGATGCGCTCGCTGTGGCGGCGCAGCGGTATGGTATCGGTGATTACCAATTCGGTAAGCACAGAGTTTTCAATGTTTTCAATGGCTTTGCCGGAAAGCACGGGGTGGGCGCACATGGCACGCACGCTCCGGGCTCCTTTTTCCATTAACAGACTTGCGGCCTTGCAAAGGGTTCCACCGGTGTCGATGATGTCGTCCACCAGCACGATATCAGCATCCTTCACATCGCCAATCACGGTCATATTCGCGATTTCATTGGCGCGGCGGCGCTCTTTGTCGCAAATCACCATAGGAACGTTCATCTGCTTGGCTACCTCGCGTATGCGGTTACTGGCTCCAACGTCGGGTGCTGCGATGGTGAGATTGGGCAGGTTGAGGCTGCGGATATAAGGGATAAAAATAATGCTGCTCTCCAGATGGTCAACCGGGATATTGAAGAAACCCTGGATCTGCGGTGCGTGCAGCTCCATGGTCATCACGCGCGATGCACCGGCTGCAGTAAGGAGGTCGGCCACAAGCTTGGAACCGATGGAAACCCGGGGCTTGTCTTTGCGATCCTGACGCGCGAAGCCAAAATACGGAATCACGGCTGTGATGTAATTGGCGCTGGCCCTTTTGGCCGCATCGATCATCATCAGCAACTCCAGCAGATTGTCGGCAGAAGGATACGTGCTTTGAATGAGGAAAAGATCGCAGCCGCGTATACTTTCATTAAAACTGGGCTGGAATTCGCCATCGCTGAAACGATTGACGGCCATATTGCCCAATTCTTTTCCGTAATACTCTGAGATGCGAAAACTCAGATCGAGCGATGCGCTGCCTGAAAACAGCTTGACGGGGTTGATGAGCGAAGACATATACCGCTGTGAATTTACTGTCGCCGGATGAACCGGCTATCATCAATCAAGGGTTAATTTAGTTGTCCGACCAGGGCTCGAACCTGGACTCTTCTGAACCAAAACCAGACGTGTTGCCAGTTACACCATCGGACATCAGGGCCGCAAAAATAAGCACAGCGAACAAATTTGCAAGCTGCTTGTGAAAAGTATTTTCAAAACCCGGTCGGGGCGCTGCAGAGCGCGTAATTTTGCCGTACCATGGACTTCGAATTCAGCCGCTCCTGGGCCGATGCTGCCGACAATGCCGATGAACTTGCAGGTTTTCGCAGCCGCTTCCTGATTCCGCTGCACAACAATGAACCCCTCGCTTACTTCTGCGGAAACTCACTCGGCCTGCAACCCAAAGCAACAGCCGAATACATCCGCCAGGAACTGGACGATTGGGCGCAATGGGGCGTTGAAGGGCATTTCCACGGCAAACGGCCCTGGTTCCGCTACCATCATTTCTTTAGTGATAAAACCGCCCGGCTCGTAGGCGCGCTGCCGCATGAAGTGGTGGTGATGAACAACCTGACCGTCAACCTTCACCTGCTGATGGCGAGTTTCTACCGTCCGGAAGGGAAACGCCGGCGCATCCTCATGGAAGGCGGGGCATTCCCGAGCGATATGTATGCGGTGGAAAGCCAGGTGCGCTTCCATGGGCTGGACCCTGAAACAGATATTATCGAAATCGTGCCACGGGAAGGTGAATTCTACCTGCACACCGAAGACATCCTTGCGGCCATCGAGCGCGAAGGCGAAAACCTGGCCTTGGTATTCTTCAGCGGAGTGCAGTATTACTCAGGTCAGGCTTTTGATATACCCGCCATCACAGCAGCTGCGCATCGCGCAGGCGCCATTGCCGGCTTTGACCTGGCCCACGCAGCCGGTAACCTCTTGCTGAACCTGCACGACTGGAACGTCGATTTCGCCGCCTGGTGCACCTATAAATACCTGAACAGCGGTCCAGGCGGTGTAAGCGGCGTATTCATTCATGAAAAGCATGGACTAGATCCTGATACGCCCCGCCTGGCCGGTTGGTGGGGCCATAAGGAAGATGTACGCTTCCAGATGCGCAAAGGGTTTATCCCTGAACCCGGTGCGGCCGGCTGGCAACTGAGCAATGCACCTGTTCTGAGCATGGCTGCACACCTGGCAAGCCTCGACCTGTTTGACGAAGCTGGAATGCAGGCATTGTCTGCCAAGAGCGCCCGCCTGACTGCCTGGCTGGAGTTTGTGTTGAAGGAAGCAGCCCTGCGCAATCGGTCGTTGGTTTACCGCATCATTACCCCGCCTCCTCCGCACCGCGGCGCACAGATTTCACTCCTCACCGGTGAAAATGGCAAGGCGCTTTTTGATCACCTGAACAGGCAAGGAATCGTGACCGATTGGCGGGAGCCGAATGTAATCCGCCTGGCACCTGTGCCGATGTACAATAGCTTCAGCGATGTTTACAGGCTCGGAGAGGCGCTGGTGAATTTTTCTTCCTGATGGCGCGGCGTCCCGCGTGGCGCCCTTTTCTGATCTGGGTTAAATTCGGAGAAAAGGAGGTCGGCCACGAGGGCCGACGTTGCATCATGAAATCCTTAGGATATTGATGGCACCGCGCAGCACGAGTACAAACACGATGCTGCCAATAATCAAGTCGGGCCAGGCAGCGGCGCTGATCCAAACCATGCCGCCTGCCAGGATTACACCGGCATTGACAAGGATATCGTTGGAGGTGAAAATCTGACTCGCCCTGATATGCGCTGCCTTGCTCCGCGTGCGCTGCAGGATGCGGAGCGATGCATAGTTTCCAATAAGTGCAAATGCCGAAACAAGCATCATCAAACTGTAGTCAGGAGCGGCTTCGGCGCCGATGAAACGCCGCAATACCTCTGCCATTCCGAGCAAGGCCAGGAACAATTGCAAGAGCCCGGCTGCCCTGGCCACCCGCTTCGATGCCATTGCGCTGCGGCCGCTGGCGTAAAGCGCCATGCTGTAAACAAGGGCATCGGCCAGCATATCCAGTCCGTCGGCAAAGAGGCCGGTGCTGCC
>JBKDBI010000142.1:0-3717 GCA_046314695.1 Bacteroidota bacterium
CGCGCATGGAACCGCCTGAGCAGCAAGAAACCTGTTTATGCCGGGCAGCGATTGATAATCCATAAAATCCAATGGGTGAAAACGCAGCCGGTGGGTGCGTCGGCGGCCCAATAAAAGACAATGTCAACCCGCAGGTTTATTTTATATACCCTCTTGCTTTCCGCAGCCGGCGCTTGTCAGCGCAAGGGCGGGGAAAAACAGGAAATTCTGCCAATATCCAACGGTTTTCCGGGCGAACTCACGTTGATCTGCGATGCGGATTTTGAGAACATGATTGCCCCGGCCACAGACCGTGCATTCGATTTCCCTATGCCCGGCTTGAATCCGGCAGAGCCCAGCTGGCGAAGGGTGAGCTTGCATCCGGATGAAGCCAAAGGGGAAGCGCTGACCATGGCGACCATGGTGCTGATGCGAAGCGATAACCACAACAGCAGCGCCATGCAGGTTCTGTGGGAAGAGGCGGCTGCCAATGCCAAAGAAGTGAATGGCTTTTTGATCGCACGCGATGTGTGGGCCAAACCCCAAACCGTATTGTTGCTGGAAGCGAAAACGCCCGATGAACTTGACAAGCGCATTGGTGACGGACGCAGCCTCCGTGCAGCACTCGATCAGCAAGTCCAACAACTCGGCTTCGTCGGCGGATTGATGCAAAACGAGTATTCCGACAGCATCAAGAAGCTTATAGAAGACAGCTACGGCTTCAGTTTCCCCTTGCCGCCACAATTCAAAATACAGCAGACGAACCGCGAAATGCTGTGGCTGGTTTGGCCTGGGAAGGATTTTCGCAACAGTCTGTTTATCAACATCGTAGCCGACAGCCTCCAAGCGAACGACGAAGCCATGCTGCGCATCCGCGACACTTTCGGGAAACGCTATATCCACGGCAGCAATGGCACATCGATGATGAGCAGCCGCAGCGATGCCTATCCCCTGCTTCGAGATTCCCTCAGCTGGAACGGACAAACCTTGAGTGCCTGGCGCGGATACTGGACGATCGGCGGCGAATGGCAGCGCGGACCTTTCCGCCGTATCGCTTTCCCCGACAAAGCCGGAAAACGAATCATCTACTTTGAAGGCTTCCTGGAACATGCCGATAAGACACATGGCATGTCGATGTACCGCATGTACGATATCATGGCCTCGGGATTCCGCTTCAATGCGGCAAAGCCGTGAAGCACATCGTCATTTTTGCTTCCGCCAGCGGCAGCAATGCCCTTAACCTGATCCGGCATTTCAAGCACAGTGAGCGGGCCCGCGTGGTCGCGGTTTTTACCGACAATCCGCAAGCCGGTGTAATTGAGAAAGCGCAGCAAGAAGGTTTGCCTGTGGTGATTTTCACCGGAACAGAACTCAATAATCCCGGAAAGCTGGACGACGAACTTGCGTCATTTTCACCCGATTTAATCCTCCTGGCAGGATTCCTGCGCTTGTTTCCGCAGCGTTGGGTTGAACGCTATGCCGGCCACATCCTGAATATTCACCCTGCCCTCTTACCGGCTTACGGTGGCAAAGGCATGTACGGAGACCATGTGCACAGGGCTGTTTTAGCCGCCGGAGAAAAAGAACACGGCGTGACCGTTCACTACGTCAATGCACATTTTGACGAAGGCGAAATCTTGCTTCAGCGTAGTTTTGCGCTGGAGGGCGGTGAAAGCCTTGACGCAGTTACCGATCAAATACACCGCATCGAATACGCCTTGTATCCGGAGGCGGTTGAGCGCTGGCTGGATTTACACGCTTCCTGAAGGCCTCAGTTTACCAGATCCCAGAGCTGGAAGGCGCGAATACGTCCTTTTGATGTGTTGTTCATGAGAACTACATCCGACACGCGGTAATTCATCAACTTGGACTGGGCACGGTTATACGTCCATTGCACTTCGCAATTGAGCTTCACGTTGGTTACTTGCCGCACCTGGCGGTTGGGATCTGCCTTGCGAATCATTTCGCTGATGCGGTTGTAATCGTTCAGGAATTCCTGTTCAGTCTTCGCATCGGTTTCCCAGTTTCCGATCCCTATGTAGGTATTTTTGGTTCCCTGGGGGCGTGAGAAGTACTGTTTTCCCTGGATCAGCACCGGCTCGCGGGTGAAAGGATTGGCCATTTCGCGCACCACGATGTATTCTGCATTGAGGAGCAGCTCTTTGCCGTGTTGACTGAAGAGACCGAAGATATCCTGGGCCACGGTGGCTTCTACCTTATCGCGTTTTTCGAAGTATTCCTTGATCTGGTTGTATTGTTCAGCGTTGATCACGTTTTCGCGCAGTTTTTTGGCGGCATCGGCCAGGTAAATATCGCGGAAGACGGTCCAGTTGCGGATACCGGCGAGTCTGCCGACGGTATCGAACTCCATTTCATAGGTCATATTGCGCAGCGAATCGCTGAACATCCCGGTAACGCCCATGCCATTGCCCATGTAGGCCGACATGTAGCGCATGGTGTAAACGGTTTCTCCTTTTTTGGAGGCTTTGCGTTCGAAGACGATATAGAGCGTATCGCTGGCCATATCGATGATCTGATCGTTTTCGTTGGTCACATATTCCGACTCAGCAAGTTGGTATACGAAGATGCGTTGGCTGTTCAGGCTGCTGCGGAAGGTGAAAACAGAATCATCGGGAGCGGTCTGGGCGTTGGAGAAGCCAAGACTGGACAGGAAGACGGCGCTTGCGGCGATCAGGAAACGGATATGCATCAGGATGGGTTTGGCAAAAACCGCGCCAAGGCAAACGCACCGTGGCCGGTTTCAGGAAAAGACGGTAAAGAGGTGTCTGGGGTTGCTTGGAATGTGCTCAATGATGTGAAAAACCCGCTTTAGCGGATTTTTCCGTGTTGAACAATCCTGGACGCGGTAATCTCTATAAAATCAGAAGTAAGCAGCATCGAAACAATTGCATCCATGTTTCTGCGAAACAGGTTTAATAATTCGTTGTTTCTGGTATTCCCTACTCTTAGCAAAATCAGCTTTCTCGGCACACCCGAAAGTAAGTGGGAATGCCTGAAATCATTATCCTTGGTTATTAGTATTCTGTCCTGTTCAATTGAAATCCGATTGAGCTCACCATCAGTAGTTGCATTTTTCGCTGGCAATTCCGATGTATGTAATGCCTCAAATCCCTTAGCCTTTAATACTTCGCACAATAGGTAAGGCAATTGAGCGTCAATCAGAAACCTCACGAAACCAAAGCAAAGGTTCCATCTAACTTGATCATGCTTGCTGCGTAGGACAGGCAAGCGCGGATATCCTCGTCCTCCAAATCTGGGTAATCCTCCAGAATTTCTTCATTTCGCATTCCTGATGCAAGTAATTCCAATACAAATGAAACCGGATAACGCAAGTTCCTGATTACCGGTTGACCATGACAAATTTCCGGATTGCTGGTAATTCTCCCCTTCAAAAGATCCATAGATTATCAAAATTAGAAAAACTCAACAACAAATCCAATACATGGCCAGGGGTTTCAAGCTTTGAGGTTCCGGACTTCACAATTCTTTGCCACAACCATTCACCAGCAACCCATTGCCCAAAGCTGCGATCGCGCTATATTTGCAGTCCCGTTGAAAAACGGTGCCTTAGAGGCAAAAATTCGGGGTGTAGCGCAGCCAGGTTAGCGCACCACGTTCGGGACGTGGGGGTCGGTGGTTCGAATCCACTCACCCCGACCGGTCTGGCAGATTCAATGCATTGACAGACGGTCGTAAACAGAGGAAAGCGGTGGATGC
>JBKDBI010000143.1:0-25785 GCA_046314695.1 Bacteroidota bacterium
GATGCAGAAAATGAAGGTGATGATGGCTGATCTGGTCGATTGGTACGCGATGTTGGACCATTTAACGGCGGGAGTAGCCACCTTTCCGGCTGTTCCTGAAAAGTCAGACCCTGAAGCTAAAACCACCAAAGCCGCTGCAAAGCAAGGCTTTAAGATACAATCAGAAGATGGACAGGGTTTGGAGATGATGCCTGTTGAGATAAAGGGACTGAATTTACAATTGCATCATAGCCATCCGTGGTTCATACACGCGCAGGGCGGGCGTTTGCGACTAATTTCAATGCTACCTGAATCGTTGAAAGACCTGCCCTACAACCACCACCATCCGGTTCCACGGACAACCACGCCGCTGACGCCTGAAGAGCTTCCGGCCGGAATGAATATCCGCATCCGCAGCCTCGACAACCGTCCGCGCCCCTGTTTCGAGGATGACCGCTATGTGGGCAGATTGCGCTACACGGAGATTATGATTGTCAATGCCAGGCGCAACCTGGAAGGCATCCACCATTTCGTGAGTTCACGCTACCTGCGGAATTATCTGGGGGAATTCTGTTACCTTACGAATCGCCGCTACAGCGGAAATCAGAAAGTTGAACACATGTTCGGTTTGTTTGTCAGCAAGGCATGGAACCTGCCGTATATAGTGGAGGCTTCCGACTAATCTGGAATTTCCACTTATCCAACGGTGAAATCACCTGCTGATTCCCGCCGCAACCCCCTTCTCAACCCATCGTCGCCCGTTTCGCCAACACACCATTCCTATCGGAATCAGTGTCTCATCACCTACTCCCTGCGGCGAAACCAATAGGATATCTCGTTCACGAAATCCCCATCCCCATAGCTATCAGAATTCTGCTTTTGAGCCAGATTCTTCTATGCTCATATACGATGCGGGTTGAAGTGGCTGTTAAAATAAATACTTCGATTAGGCTTAGCGCTGAATCATGAAGCGTTGTGTTCCGGTTTCAGTGCACAGGAAATAGGTACCCACAGCCAATCCGCTGAGATCGAGCGATTGCATGCCGCTGCGCAACTTACCATTGAGCAGGTTGCGGCCACTGGCATCGTAAATCTGATAATCGGAGGGGATCTCAACGTCTACATTCAAAATTCCGGCTGAAGGGATGGGGAACAAACGAAAACGCGTCTGGTTCAGAAAATCAGAAGTACTGCTTGAGCCAAATTGCACCTGGTTGCTGCGCAGGCGGCTGTTGCGGCTGTTCGTACAGGTTGCGCTGCCGATCAACCCTATAAAGTATTGATTGGTTCCGCTGGGTGGATTCAGATCTGAAAAACTAAACTTATTCGCAGCCAGTCGGTCTAATTCTGTAAATGCCTTTCCTTCATTGCTCCGGAAAACGATATAGCCGGTAACCAGCTGCGTTCCGGCATAAGGCGACCAGGCCAGGTTGTTCTCCCCGTTCACTCCCTTGCTCGCGGTGAGATGCATGGTGGTGTGGATATAATAGGCCGATTCAGGATTCACATTTCCACAGGAATCTTCTGCCTCGATATAATAGCTATAGGAGCGCTGCCTGGGAATGGAAGTACTGTCGATATAACGGCCGGCTGCGCTGTAGGGCACGGTGGCAAAACGCGCGTATTGACCAAATGTGCTGGTTTCGCGGTACAAATGGTAACGCTTGGTGCGTTGCCCTTTGGTTTTGCTCCATGAGAGCTCATTCATGCCGCTAAGGCTATCATTGGTCACGGCGCATAGCACTTCCACATAGGGTGTAAGGATGTTGAGGGTGAGGGTGTCAGAATTCCGGGTGCAACCGTATACGCTGTCGGTGGCGATGGCGTAGTTGATGCCGCTGTAGCTGGCCATTATTTTGCTGCCAAAACCATACGGGTACCAGGAGATGCGCTGTTTGCTGGTGGTGCTCAGGTACAGCGTATCGCCGAAACAAAACGTGGTGCTGCCGCTGGCTTTGATATCGGGCTTGGCAACGGTAATTTCGGCAATATTCATCACATTGCTCGTGTCGACACAACCGCTGTCGCTTTTCGCAATGAAATAGTATTTACCGCCCTTGCGGATGGTGGTTTCGCTCGTTGTATCCTTGTTATTCCAGCGCCCGGGTACGAGACTCACGGCCGTGAGTTTCAGTTCTTGTCCGCTGCAAAAAGTGGTAGAAAAGTTATTGCTGTAGATGTATGGGGTATTGTAGTCTATCGTCACGTCGACCGAAGCCGTTGTATCCCAACAGCCATTCAGATCGCGGGCAAAAGCCTGGTAACGACCGGTGGTATTGATGAAAGCTGAAGTACCGTTCACCGAATTGTTCCAATATACCATCGGACGGCCAGTTGTGAATTTGGCATTCAGTATGAGGGAATCACAGGCGAAAAACTTTTTTGCGCTGGTTGTCAGTTCCAGGCCGAAAGCATTAGAAAAGCAATCGGTTGAGTCGAAAGTCCACTGCGCCTGCAACTTGGGCGCTTGAAGCAATAGGACCGAAAGAAAGAGGGTACTAATTTTTCTCACCTATGCATAACCCCCGATCCGCTGAAAAGATTTTGCCGGACGTCATTTTCACGCCATCTGATGCATAAAAAACCCTGAAGACCCAAGCCGGTAAATAGTTCAGATTAATTGGCCGCCAATTGTTCACCGCCGTTCGTGGCAACTATTTTTGACAGGCGCAATAGCAGATCACCGGATTGCGGCGGTCTAAATCTGACAGCTTGTCAGTTGTCGCGGGTCTGGCAATATCTTTGACACCGCATCTGGCAGTATGGCACCTGAAGAAAAAGACGATTTCAATACGCTTGAAGGGGACGAAGTGCAGCAGGACAGCAACCCTGCTGAACAAACCGAAGACAATACTTCCGGGACACCCATCGAGAACCAGCCTGAGACAGGCGCTTCCGATGCTGAAGATCCGGAAATGTTCAAAAACAAAATAAAAGACCTGGAAGAGCGCTATGTGCGGCTCTATTCTGAATTCGACAACTACAAGCGCCGTACCACCAAGGAGCGCGTTGAGCTGATACAAACTGCAGGAAAAGACATCATCGTCAGCCTGCTTCCTGTACTCGACGACATGGAGCGCGCCTTGAAAGCCAGCGAAAACGCCACCGATATCCAGGCTCTTCGCGACGGGGTTTCATTGGTACATAAGAAATTTGCAGCCGCTCTGGAGGGTCTAGGCCTGAAACCCATAGCTGCGATTGGTGAGCCGCTGGATGTGGATCTGCACGAAGCCATCACCAAGGTACCTGCTCCCAGCCCCGAACTCAGCGGCAAAGTGATTGATGAAGTTGAAAAAGGATATACCCTCAACGGCAAGGTGATACGGTTCACCAAGGCTGTGGTGGGAGCATAAAACCCATGGCAAAACGCGATTATTACGACGTGCTGGGCGTGGCCCGCAATGCGACGGCAGACGAAATCAAGAAAGCCTACCGCAAGCTGGCCATTAAATACCATCCGGACAAGAATCCGGATGACAAGGAAGCGGAAGACAAGTTCAAAGAAGCTGCTGAA
Organism: Bacteroidota bacterium; assembly: GCA_046314695.1. Taxonomy (GTDB): domain Bacteria; phylum Bacteroidota; class Bacteroidia; order NS11-12g; family UBA955; genus REEB481. The sequence goes on from JBKDBI010000143.1 coordinate 3,494, forward strand.
GCTTACGATGTGCTTAGCAATGCCGAGAAGAAGCAGCGCTACGACCAGTTCGGCCACCAGGGCATGGGCGGTGGTTTCAGCGGCGGAGGCGGCGGCTTCAGCATGGACGATATCTTCAGTCAGTTCGGCGACATCTTCGGCGACAACGACATGTTCGGCTCTTTCTTCGGCGGCGGTGGTCGCCGCGGTTCGCAGCGCCGCTCCGTCGGATCGAATATCCGCATCAAACTCAAGCTCAGCCTCGCCGAGATGCGCAGCGGCGTCGAAAAGAAAGTGCGCTATCGCCGCATGGCCGACAGCCGCGAAAACACCTGGGCCGAATGCACAACTTGCGGTGGTTCAGGGGCTGTGCGAAGGGTAACCAATACCTTCCTCGGTCAAATGGCAACCAGCAGCACCTGTCCGGAATGCAACGGACTCGGCCGCAGCTTGCGCAGCAAAGCCAAAGGAGCCAACGAATACGGACTCATACCGGAAGATGCTGAAACCAGCATCCGCATACCTGCCGGAGTAGCCAACGGCATGCAATTGTCTGTCAGTGGCAAAGGCAACGACGGCCCCGGTGGTGGCGTGCCCGGCGATCTGATCGTGCTGATTGAAGAAATCGAACACGAAGAACTCAGCCGCGACGGCAACCATGTTATTTATCAGCTTTGGCTCAGCTTCCCCGAAGCTGCATTGGGCGCTGCAACAGAAGTTCCGACCCTCGACGGAAAAGCGAAAATCAAAATTGAACCCGGCACACAGGCCGGTAAGGTATTGCGGCTGAAAGGCAAAGGCTTCCCCGACCTCAACGGCTATGGAAGCGGCGACCAATTGATATACATCAACGTATGGGTACCGACCAAGCTTAGCAGCGAAGAAAAGGAAATCCTCCACAAACTGCAGCAAGGAAAGAACTTCACTCCCGCTCCCGGCAAGGAAGACAAAGGCTTCTTCGACCGGATGAAGGATTTGTTCTGAAAGTATTCTAAACGCTTTCTAAACCGAGGGAAACCAGGCCCATGAAAGGTTACAATGTCAAAAACTGGAAAGAGGCTTTCCGCTTCAACCGGCACGACACCCTGCGCAGCCTGTTGCCATTGCTCATCCTGTTCGGCCTGTACACTTTCGGGGTAGACTGGTGGCTGAATCACAACCTGGCTTACAAGGAACAACCGGTACTGCGCAACCTCGGCGTTGTGCACGGTTTGCTTGGTTTTGTCATTTCCCTCTTGCTCGTTTTCCGAACCAATACAGCCTATGATCGCTGGTGGGAAGGGCGGAAACTGTGGGGCAGTCTCATCAACGCGAGCCGCAACCTGAGCCTGCGACTAGACGCTGCCTTGCCTGCAGATATGGCCTCAGAGCGCGCCTGGTTCCGTCGCTACATTCCTTTATATGCAGCGGTTCTGGACAGGCATTTGAAATCCGAAACCCTTGAAATGTCTTTGGATGAAGATTTAGAGGAAGACCCTTTGGACCGCAGCGGACATTTGCCCAATCAGGTTGCGGCGCGTTTGCAAAGAAGGGTTCTCACCTTGCTGCGCAGCGGACAGATTGAAAAAGATATGCTCATTCCGATTCAACAAGATCTGGGCACTTTTACCGATATCTGCGGCGCTTGCGAACGCATCAAAAACACACCCATTCCCTTCAGCTATGCTTCTTTCATCAAGCGATTTATCCTCTTATACCTCTGCACCTTGCCCTGGAGTCTGGCTGTAACGCTCAACTATTGGAATATCCCGGTTTTGCTTTTTGTGATGTATGCCTTGAGCAGCCTGGAGGTGATTGCCGAAGAAATTGAGGAACCATTCGGCAACGACCCGAACGACTTGCCCACCGCCCGCATGGCCGAACGTATCCGCAGCGATGTGCAGTCGATTCTGATGTGAATACGCTTCGCCAATTTCCGCAAGAACCCTGGTTTCTGTGGAAAGCAATCCGACTTTCCGCTTTCGAAATTCACAATATTAACTTTGTCGCCACATGCCAGATATCCGTGTAACTGTGATCGACCGGGAAGGGAAGGAACATCAACTCGAAGCTCCTACCGACATGAACCTCAACCTGATGGAGGTTTGCCGCATGTATGAGTTGCCTGTAGAAGGCCGCTGCGGCGGCATGGCCATGTGCGCAACCTGCCAGGTTTATGTACTAAGCGACCATAGCCTGCCTGAAGTTTCAGATGCCGAGCTGGATATGCTCGATCAGGCTTTTTTTGTGAAAGACAACAGCCGGCTGGGTTGCCAGCTGCATATGCATCCCGAGCTCGACGGACTGCGGGTGCAGTTGGCTCCGGAAGCTTGAAATGGGCTGCGGTAAAGCGCTGCGCTGCGCTTTATCTTTGCCCACTGTCTTATGGCCATTTCGGTTGAAAACCTGAGCAAGCGCTACGGCGAACAATGGGCTGTGAAAGAACTCAGCTTCAGCGCCGGCAGCGGCGAAATTGTTGGCTTCCTGGGGCCCAACGGTGCCGGAAAAAGCACCACCATGAAAATCATCACGGGTTACCTGGCGGCCGATGGCGGCTCGGTGGAAGTTTGCGGACTGAACCCTGAAAACCAAGGCATGGAAGTGCGCCGCCGCATCGGATACCTGCCTGAACACAATCCACTTTACCTCGATATGTATGTGCGCGAATACCTGGCCTTCGCCGGCGGCTTGAGCGGTCTGCGCGGTAAACATCTGAAAAAACGCGTGGATGAAATGATCGACATCACCGGGCTGAGTCTGGAATGCCACAAGCATATTGCAGCGCTCAGCAAAGGATACAGGCAGCGTGTCGGACTGGCACAGGCGCTGATCCATGATCCGGAAGTGCTGATTCTCGACGAACCCACCAGCGGCCTCGACCCCAACCAGGTGCTCGATATACGCCAGCTCATTACCGCCCTGGGCAAGGAAAAAACCGTCATGCTCAGCACACATATCATGCAGGAAGTGGAAGCCATCTGCGACCGTGTGGTGATTATCAACAAAGGCCAAAAGGTTGCCGACGACCGCCTGGAAAACCTGCGCAGCCAAAGTGCAGGCAATCAATCTGTCCGGATTCAGTTTGCTTCCCCGGTGCAGGAAACTTTCCTTCAACAAATCGGCGAAGACATCCAATACGCACATCTCGGCGACAACCGCTGGCGCCTTACAGCTGCTGATTCCAACCTGCGGCAACGGGCCTCCCAATTCGCGTTAAAACACAACCTCGAAGTGCTCGAACTGGCCGCAGAACGCAATAGCCTGGAAGAAATTTTTCAAACCCTTACCCGCCGTGTGGACGATATATAAGAAAGAAATCCGCAGCTTCCTCAGCTCGCTGATCGCGTATGTGGTGATGGTTGTATTCCTCACCGCCATCGGTCTTTTCATGTGGATGATCAAAGGAACCACGGTTTTTGATCTTGGCGTTGCCGGCATGGATGTGCTGTTCCAATTCGCACCGCTCGTTTTTGTTTTTCTGGTTTCTGCCGTTACGATGAAGTCGTTCGCAGAAGAAAAGCGCCTTGGTACCCTGGAAACGCTCACCACACACCCAGTCAGCGATTGGGGCATCATCTTCGGGAAATTCCTTGCCGCGCTTAGCCTTCTGGTGTTTTCGCTCATCCCCACCCTCATTTATTATTTCACCATCCACCGCCTGGGCGACCCTCCCGGAAACCTCGATACCGGAGCAACATGGGGCAGTTACGCCGGTTTGATTCTACTCGGTGCTGCTTACATTTCCATCGGACTCTTCAGCAGCGTTATGACCGACAACCAAATCGTTGCACTCATTCTCAGCATGAGTCTTTGCCTCGCTTTTTACCTCCTATTCGGTCTGGCGGGTGAAGTAGAATGGATGCAAGGCTTCGACCGCGGCCTCGAATGGTTCGGGCTTGAATACCATTACCGCTCCATCAGCCGCGGCGTGGCCGACACCCGCGACCTGATGTATTTCTTCAGTTTCGTGGCCGTTTTCCTTTATCTGACCAAATTTAAATTCTCTGCGCGCAAATGGTGAAAGAGAAAAAAAACAGGCTCCCCCGCACCCAGGCACTCATCGAACTTGGCGTCATGTTCGCCGTGGTTATTATCCTCAACCTGCTGGCGGGACAATATTATACCCGTGTAGATCTCACCGCTGAAAAGCGCTACACACTCACCGAAACCAGCCGCAAACTCTGCGGACAGCTGAAAGACCGCGTGTATGTGAAGCTTTATCTGGAAGGCGAAATGTCGAGCAAATTCAAGCGCTTCCGCAATGAACTGCGCGATGCCTTGTATGAATTCCGGGAAGCATCCGGAGGCAAAATTGAAATCGAAATCACCGATCCGCTCGAAGGGAAAGACAACAAGGAAAAGAGCCAGATCCTGGAGCAGTTTGAAAACCGCGGCCTGATACCGGTGCGCGATTTCGAAAGCGAAGGCATCGACGAAAGCCGCTTCAAACTGCTGGTACCGGGCGCGGATGTGGTGTATAAAGACCGCGAATTCAGTGTCAACTTCTTCCAGTTCGACGTAGCCAAAGACCCCGAAACGAATATCAACAATGCGGTGCAGGGGCTTGAATACGAACTGGCCAATATGGTGCGGCGTTGCATCACAGAAACGCCCAAAAAGATAATTATCGCTGAAGGCAACGGCGAACTGGAGCCTGTACAATTGGCAGACCTAACCCGCGAGTTGAGCCAATACTACGCAGTGGAAAGGATGAACCTGAATGTAGCAGACCCGGAATCGGCCAGGCCTTTTCAGCTCGACCTGGCGCGCAATCCGGACAGCGCCGGACTGATGCTGCTCGAACTCATGCAGCGCCGCCTCAACCTGGCCGATGCCTTGATCGTCGCCAAACCGCAACAGGATTATTCAGACGCCCAACTCTTCCTGATTGACCAATTCATCATGAAAGGCGGCAAGGTATTGTGGATGGTTGATCCGGTGGCTGCCGAGATCGACTCCCTGGAGCGCAATCCGTTTATCCTCGCAACAGACCGCAACCTGGGCAACCTCAATGCCCAATTGTTTGAGTATGGGGTAAGCCTGAACCCGAACCTGCTCATGGACCGCGTATGCAACAGAATTCCCACGCCGCGCCGCGAATTCTTTGACTGGTTTTATTTCCCCTTGTTCACCAGCCGCAGCCTCGACCATCCCATCGTCAAGAACCTCGGCGGTGTCTGGTCGCAATTCCCATCTACCCTGCGCGCAAAGCCAAGGCAGGATATCAAAATCACCAACCTGCTCGTCAGTTCGCCTTACACCAAAGTAAGCGGTGTGCCTTCGCGGATAGAATTCCTCAGCACCTATATGCAGGCGCGCGATGAAAACTACCGCAGCACCATGATGGAAGGACTGCAGACAACCAGCGTACTGCTCGAAGGCACGTTCCGCTCGCCCTTTACTTTCCGGAGGAAACTTACTTCTCAGCCTTTCCGAACCGAATGCGTGAACAGCATGATCGTGATTGCCGATGGCGACATCGCGCGCAATGCAGTGATGTTGCGCAGCGGGCAGCCCTATCCGCTCGGCTACGACCGTTTCTCACAGATCACCTTTGCCAACAAAAAGTTCCTGTTGAATTGCGTGGATTACCTGGCCGACGGCAGCGGCCTGCTCGAGATCCGGGCCAAAGAATTCCAGCTGCGCTTGCTCGATCAGGCGCGCATCAAAGAGGAAAAAGACTTCTGGATGTGGCTGAACCTGCTGGTGCCCATCGGAACCATCCTGCTCTTTGGCATCGGAAACCGCCTGGTCCGCCGTTACCGTTATGCGCGACGCAAGGCATAGGCGCCCGAGTTTGCTATCTTTGAAACGCATTCATGATTATTGTTACCGGAGCCGCCGGCTTTATCGGCAGTTGCTTAGCCACTGAACTGTACCGCCTGGGTTTTAAAGACCTGGTGCTGGTGGATGAATTTTCACGGGCCGACAAGCTGGCAAATCTGGATGCCATTCCGCAACCGCTGCTGGTTCCGCGCGATGCCTTGTTCAACTGGCTCGAGGGGAAGGAAAACGATATCCAGTTTTTCTTTCATATCGGCGCCCGAACGGATACGGCAGAATTCGATACCGAGTTGCTCCGGAAACTAAACCTCGACTATTCGAAAGAGGTCTGGAACTGGTGTTGCATGCACCATGTTCCGCTCATTTACGCTTCATCGGCTGCCACCTATGGCATGGGAGAACATGGTTTTACAGACGATCCTGCAGGATTAAGCCAGCTGCACCCGCTGAATCCGTACGGCGACTCCAAACACGCTTTCGATTGCTGGGCGCTGGAACAGGAGCAAAAGCCCTGGTTCTGGGCTGGTTTCAAATTCTTCAACGTGTTCGGACCGAACGAATACCACAAGGCCCGGATGGCCAGTGTGGTGATGCATGCCTATAACCAAATCAAGCAGCATGGCAGCATGAAGCTTTTCCGTTCCCATCGCCCGGATTACCGCGATGGCGAACAGCGGCGCGATTTCATTTATGTGAAAGACCTCTTGCAGGTTTTATTGCATTTCATGGAACACCGCCAAAACAGCGGATTGTACAACCTGGGTACCGGTGAAGCGCGCAGCTTCCTCGACCTGGCACATGCTGTTTTCAGCGCCATGAACCGCCAGCCGGAAATTCAGTTCATTGACACACCGGCTGATATCCGCGAGCGGTATCAATACTTTACCGAAGCCGATACCACCCGTTTGCTCGCTGCGGGTTACCAGGGCGGTTTCAGAACGTTCGAAAAGGCGGTAAGTGATTACGTACTGCATTATCTGGAACCCGGTAAATACTATTGATGCCCATCTATAAGCGTCTGTGGAACTGGTTACTCCTGCTTGCGGCCCTGTTGTTCATCATCGGTTTCAGGCTTGACCTCACGCGTACACGCGGACCGGCTGCAACGCGCAGCCTGCAATCGGCCCTCGGCGCATATCTGGATGAGCAACTTGCGCAGATGCAATCGGCTGCGGCCGACCCGTTGCAAACGGGAACCACGCGCTTCAACCGGCAGATTTCAAAGCTGCAAAAAGAAAATATCCAGGCTTTTTTGTGGAAGCAGGATACGCTGCAAAGCTGGACCAGCAACGCCATTCCGGCCGAAGAACCGGTAAAACTCGCAGGCCAGAGTCTGCAGCGCCTTTCCAATGGCTGGTACCTTGTCTTTCAATCCAATCCGGGCCCCGGGTTGCGGCTTGCATTGATTCTTCCGGTGCAGCACTTGTATCCCGTTCAGAACCAGATTTTCCAGAACGGATCGGTATCCATTCCGGGCGTACAGAATGGCTTCCGCATAGAGCCGGTATGGTTTGAAGGAAGTTTGCCAGTACAGCTGAGCGGTATGAATCCGTTTTTCGTGGAAGCGGAAGACGATGCCCTGCCGGGTCTTGGAGCCTGGCTGATGCTGGCCGGTATAGCACTCGGACTGGTTGCAGGATATTATATCCTCAAACGCAGCTTCCCCGACGAAAACCAATTGGTGGTGAGCACCATCCTGGCGGCCGGTTTCCTGGTGCGGCAACTGTTCGGGCAGAACCTGCTCCTCGGTTCATTCCACAACCTCGAAGTTTTCCAGCCGGAAGTGTATGCCTCTTCCTGGTATTTCCCTTCTTTCGGCGACCTTTTGATCAACACCGTGCTGGCGCTCGGCAGTATCAATGTGGTATACGATCTCTTCGGCAGCCGGATTGCGCGGCCCCAAAACCGGATTTTGCGCTGGTTGCTTGCCTTGTTGTCGCATTTTGCGGTTTTCGCTGTGGCGGGCTTCCTGATCAGCGAAGTGGCCAAGCTGATTATCGACAGTCAGATTCCGTTCGATTTCAACGAAATACACAATGTAAACGGGTACACCTTGCTGGCTTTGTTCATTGTATTCTTGTTCTTCCGCATTTTCGCCGCTTTCAGCCATTTTCTGGCTCCGCTCTTTTTCCCGGATAAACGCCCTGTCACGGGCATCATCACCTTGTTGGTGTTTCAGGCAATCCCCTTGTTCGGCATTGCCCTGCTTTTCGACAATTCCTGGTATCTGCTGCTGATTACCTGGGGCTATACCCTCTCCTATCTCGCCGGCTTATTGTTCAGCCGCAGCCCGGGCAACCTGTTTTTCTTTTTCCTGCGCCTGGCAGTAGCTTCCCTGGCGCTCACCTTCGTGTTCACCCATTATATCCTTGTCAAGGAACACGACATGCGGAGGCTGCTCGGTTCGCGGATCTTATTGCGGGCTGAACTGCAGAGCCCGGAAACCTTGTTTGCCATCGAGAAACAGATTTCCAAAGACATCGGCATCACCGACTATTTCACCTGTGAAGACATCACCAAGCCTGAATTCGAAAAGCGCCTCCGGCTGATGTACCTCACCGAACAGGCAGAGAACTTCGAAATCGTGGTACTCGATTACGATACCGGCGGCCGTTTCTACCGGCAGGAAAATCCGCTCGATTACCGCACCGCGCGCAGCCTCTACGAAAGTGAATTGTGTCAGCAGGTTACGCCTTCCTTCAGTTATATCAGCGATCACAAGTTTAAAGGCGGTTATCTCGGGCGCTTCGACGTCAAAGAATCCGGCAGAAAAGTCGGTGAATTCTTCATTTTGCTGAAACCCCGCGCCGGGATCACACAAGGCAAATATGCCGATCTCTTCCGCAGCGGCAGCTGGGTTCAGGCCGGAGCGGAGAACTCCTATTCCTACGCGATCTACGAAAACGGCCGGCTGACACGCCGTCAGGGCGAGTTTGGTTTCCCCCTGAAACTTAGCCTGCACACGCCCGATCAGTTCGTCGAAGAAGGCGGCTACTCTCATTACTTCGCCAGGGATGAAAAAGGCGTGGTGATTCAGATCAGCAAACCCGAAAACGCCTTCAGCACCGGGCTCACCATCTTCACCTTCCTGGTTGTTGGTTCGCTCATCACCGTTTTCCTTCTGTACTGTTTGCTCTGGCTGCTCAAGCTCCTCGCAGCCGCCCTGCCGCGCAGCCATACCGCACGCAGGCTGCGGCGCTGGCTGGAGAACCGCTACGGCTTCCTCGATTCAGCCAATCTTTTCCTCGCCTCGCGGATCCAACTGTTCATGGTGTTGGTGGTATTTTTCACCTTCGTCATCACCTTGTACGTTACCATCAATTACGTGCGGGCCACCAATAACAACCGGCAGCAGGAGTTTCTCTGGACGCGCATCCACGACATGGCCAGCGTGATCAGCAACAAGGCCAACCTGGAAGCGATTTTCGGCACATACCGCCACAGTTTGCTGCTCGAACTGAGCGACTATTACTCGATCGACATCAACCTCTACGACCCGCTCGGGCGCCTGGTTCAAACCAGCAACGACCGCATTTTTGATGAAGGCTTCACCGGCAACTTCATGCATCCCGCCGCTTTCACTCAGTTGAAAGAGGAAGGACGCAGCGATCTGGTGCAGAACGAAACCCTCGGCAACCTCAGTTACCTTTCGGCTTATTACACCCTTTTCGACAACGACCTCAACGTAAAAGGCTACCTCAACCTCCCCTATTTTGCCCGTTCGCGCGAGCTCAACCGCGAAATCAGCAATTACGTGGTGGCGCTGGTGAAGCTGTTCGCCTTGGTTTTCGCGCTTTCTGCCATCGTAGCCTGGTTCCTTTCACAACGCATTATCCGGCCATTGAACCTCGTCCGCAGGCAGATGGGGCTGGTGAAACTGGGCGGACGAAACCAGCCGATGGACTGGAAGAATAACGACGAAATCGGTCAATTGGTGCGCGAATACAACAAGATGATCGGGCAATTGGAAGAGAGCCTGGACCGCCTGGCTGACAGCGAAAGACAAGGTGCCTGGAGGGAAATGGCCAAGCAGGTGGCGCATGAAATCAAAAATCCGCTCACCCCGATGAAACTCAGCCTGCAGCACCTGCAATTCGCCTGGAGCCGCAAGGATGCAGACCTGGAGCAGAAATTCAGGAAAACCAGCGATTTGCTCATCAACCAGATCGACGCGCTTTCAAAAATGGCCGAGGAGTTCAGTTCATTCGCCAAAATGCCTGAAGCGCGCATGGAGGTCGTTTCCCTGTCGGATATCATCCACAAGGCCGTGCACCTCTTCGAACGCGAACCCGATTTCCAGATACAGGCCAAACACGCCGATACCGACGCACAGGTCTATGCAGACCCTGATCAGCTGTTGCGGGTTTTTACGAACATCATCAAAAATGCGGTGCAAGCCATTCCGGAGGGACAAGAAGGACGGCTTGACGTAAAGGTCAGCCTCGGAACCGGAACCGTGACCGTATCGTTCCGCGACAACGGCAAAGGCATCGAACCGGCCTTGTACGACAAGATATTCAGTCCGAATTTCAGCACCAAGAATTCGGGTATGGGACTCGGGCTTGCGATAAGCCGGAAAATCATCGAGGTATTCGGTGGCAACATCACCTTCAATAGCAAGCTCTGGCAAGGCACCACGTTCAGCGTGACGCTTCCGCTCTGGCAGGGCGAAAAACAGCTTACCTGAATGCACATCGGCCGGTTCCCCCTCACCCGGCTCATCCTGATGCTGAGCTGCTTCACTTCGCTCCGGGCGCAGGTTCGGCCGTATCAGGTGCTCCGGCAACTCAGCCTGCCTTGTCAGACTGCGGGAACTGTATTGCGCGTCGATAGCCTGCCTGTGGTTCCAGGGAGCCTGCACCTCCGCAATGAAGACGGACAAATCATGCCGGCACCTCAAGTGGTTCCCGGTGATGCCGGCTTCGTTCGCTTTGCACCCATGGCATGTACAGACAGCCTGTGGCTCAGTTTCCGGGTTTACACTGCGCCTTTATTCCTCGCCTACCAGCGCTACAGCCGCGATCTCATAATGCCGCCCATTTACGAAAGGACGGTTTCGGCCAAAATATCGACCATCAACATGCAACGCGAAGGGCCTATTGTCGAAGGTTCCATGTTGCGCGGCTTTTCAAGCGGAAACAACCAGGACCTTGTACCGCTGTCATCACTCAACCTGCGCATTGGAGGCCTGCTTGCGCCCGGCATCCGTATCAGCGCCGCCATGACCGAGCAGGATGTTCCCTTTCAACCCGAAGGCACGACCCAAACCCTGCAGGATTTCGACCGCATCTATGTGCAACTCGAAAGTGCCCGCGGCAGCCTGGTGCTGGGCGATTATGCCATGGAGGTCGGGCGGGCGCCTTACTTTTTACAATACCGCAAAAAAGTGCGCGGTCTCGAACTGCGGCAGCCGGAAACAGCCAACAGGCCTGCACTCTCCTTTGGAACTGCCATGGCGCGCGGCCGCTTTTCACGCAATCAATTCAACGGCCTGGAAGGCGTTCAGGGCCCATACAGGCTGCGTGGCGCGGCCGGTGAAACACCGATCATCGTTGTCAGCGGCACAGAAGTGGTTTACCTCGACGGGCAGCGGATGGTCCGCGGCCTGCAAGGCGATTATGTGATCGATTACAACCTCGGGGAAATAACTTTCAATCCTACCCGGCTGTTAGGCGCTTACAGCCGCATTGTGGTGGAGTTCCAGTACAGCGACCGCAATTATGTGCGTTCAGTGAGTGCTGCTTCGGCAGAAACAAGCCTTGGCAAAGGCCGTTTGTATGCAGCCTGGTTCAACGAACAAGATTTGCGCAATCAGCCGCTGCAAACCAATCTCGACCTCTTTGACAGCAGCCGCCAACTTGGTGCGCGGGAGATTCTCGCAGCGGCGGGCAACGATCCGGCTGCTGCCGTGATGAGCGGCATACGCTCTGTTGCCGGCTTCGACCCTTCCGGTATCAACTACACCCTGCGCGACAGCCTGGGTTACCGCATCCTGATTCATGCGCCCGAAGTCCGGGCCGGCGAAACGTATTACAGGGCCAGTTTCAGTTTCAAAGGGGCAGGCGCGGGCGATTATGTGCTCGACCGCAGCTCGGCAAACGGGAAAGTGTACCGCTGGGTTGCGCCAAGCGGCGGCAGGCGCAACGGCGATTACGATCCGGTCATCAGTTTGCCGATGCCAGACCGCATCCGCCATCTGAACAGCGGCTGGAATAGCCATTGGCTACCAGTTTCAGCGCGCAGCCGCATGCGTATCCGGGCAGAAGGCGCCATGAGCACCTATGACCGGAATACCTTTTCAGCTGTCGGAGATTCATTGCGTCAGGGTGCCGCAGCCTTGGGCCAGGCAGAGTGGGTGCAGGATCTGGGAACCGACAGCAGCTGGCAGCTCATCGGGAACCTGCGCTACGAACATGCAGGAAAGCGCTTCAAACCGGTTGAACGCTTCCGCGATGTGGAATTCGAACGCCAGTGGAACCGCAGCCTGAACAATCCGGCTTACAGCAGGCCGGAAGCCACAGAAGGCATCGGCCATACGCATTGGACCTTGAAAGGAACGAACGGGTTTTCACTCAGCCAGCAATTCGACCGCTATGCATATCAAGGCTTCAAAGGCACAGCCGACCGCAGCGCTTTCCAATACGCACCCGGCAAATTCAAACTTGAAGCGGGGCGCGAACAGGTCAAAATACGCAGCAGCGCACTGGAACGTGCTTTTGAAGCTTACAATGCCGGCCTCACACTGAACGGCAAATCATCTGTCAACCGCCTGGGCTGGCAAAATGAAAGGAGCCGTTTCACACACGATACCGGCGCGCAGCTCCTGCAAGGCAGTTATGCGTATACACAATTCGAAGCCATGCGCGAAGCGCGTTTCGCCCGCAACTGGCAGTATACCGCAGATCTAAAACTGCGCGACGATTTACAGCCCGACAGCACAACTTTCAATCCGTACACCCGCGCCTGGCAAGGTGGATTCAGCCTGAAGAAGCAAGCAAGTTCCGGTAACAGCTGGCAATTCGATTTGCGGCAACGGAATCTGCAGGTACGCGACACCTCGCTGGGCAATCTGGAAGACGAAAACCAACTAACCGCCCGCGCCAACTGGACGCTGCGGCGCGACTGGATCAATCTTCAGACTTTTTATCAATCGCTCAGCGGCCGCGAACAGCGCCGGCAGTACGCGTATTTTGAAGTTCCGGCCGGTCAGGGGCAGTTCACCTGGGTCGATTATAACGGCAATGGCACCCAGGAAATCAACGAGTTTGAAAGCACGCCCTTTCGCGATCAGGCCCGCTATATCCGTTTGTTAATCCCGGGAAACGAGTTCATACGTGCCCGTGGAAACGAATTCAGTTTCAATGCCGATCTCTTTCATCCTGAATCAGAAAGCGGACAGGTAAGCGGCTGGAAGCGCTTTTCCTCGCGGCATGCCATGCAAACCCGGCAACGGAATACAGCAGAGGCTTTGCTGTCGCTGCTGCCTGCGGGTTTGGCAATCCAAGATGCGCGGCTTATTTCAGCCCAGAACCTGCAGCGTCATACCTTGTTTTTCAACCGCTATGGAGGGAAAATCGGAGCGGATTATACCTGGCAACAAAATGCCGGTAAGTTCCTCATTGCCAATGGAAACGATTGGAAAATTCAGGAGCGCCATTTGCTCAGCCTCCGCATCACCCCGGGAAAGCAATGGCAATGGAATCAGTTCCTGGAAAGCGGAACACAGCTTTCGCATTCCGATTTCAATACCGTAAATCGTTACCAGTACAGCTTTTGGAAAAGTGAAACACGCCTCAGCCTTATTACAGCCGGGCAAGGCCGCATCAGCCTGCAGGGCAGACTCAACCGTTTTCATGGAGGAAGTTTGGGCAATACCGAAGTTAGCATCAACGAATTGCAGGCCGAAAGCCAAACCAGCCTGGGGAAGCGCGGTTTTGTGGAAACCCGGATTACCTGGAGCAACGTGCGCTTTCCGGTGGCATCAAATACGGCCCTTGCTTACGACATTTTACAAGGCTTACAGGCAGGGTCCAATTTTCGCTGGGCGGCCAGTCTGCGGGTAAAGGCGGCAGACAGAATCCAAACGGATATCAGTTATGAAGGGAGACGTATCCCCGGAACGCGTGTGGTTCACCAACTGCGGGCCGAAGCGCGCTACCTATTCTGATGCCGGCGTTTCAGGTGCTGCCTGCCAGGCGTAAAGCAGCGCTACCCAGGCAATGCTTACCGTCAAGGGCACGATAAACAAATACGGATACGGCACCTGGATAAAGGAATAAAAATACCAGAGATAGGCATGGAGGCTTCCGAGGAGAAAAACCCTGGCCGGAACATGGCGAAAGGTCTGCCGCCATTGAAAAAACGCAAACAGCAGTCCAAGCAGGATGGCGCCACCGGCATGCACCATTTTCAGGGCGAGAATCCGATCGGGCAAAGAGTCCGGAACGAGGCGGTAAAACCACCAGGCCATGCCAAGGCCGCGGCTGATCTGATACGGATGATCGCCCGGTTTCTGCCAATCCTGTCCGTCCCATTCCATCAATGCTCCCTTGGTATAATAGGCTTGCGCATTGCCGAACGAATCGGGAAAGCGGCTGAGGAAGGGAAGCACATAGATCAGCACAACACCCGCAATCACGATGGCGGCGGCGATGGCCACAGGTTTCCAGCCCTTCTGCATCCAGAACCAAAGCGGTAAAACCGGCAGCCAAAGCACGAGCGAGAATCGGCTGAGCAGGATGCAAACGAGAGCGAGCGCACAAATCCAGGTGTTTTCCTTCATCAGACCAAACACCAACAGCAGGTAATATGCGGCATACAGCCATTCAACCGAATAACCTGCGTCGTCGCGTTGCCCGAGCAGATACAATGCAACCAGCAAAGCCGGAGCAAGCAAGGTGAATAAGGCAGCATGTCGAACCGACTGGCGGCTGGCCAGCCAATACAACGCCGGTACGCTTAACAGGAAAAACAACAGCATCGCCCAAATGCGCAGATCTACCGGCAGGTGCAGTACCGGCACGAAAGGCAGCCAATGCATGGGCAGATAGGTTGGGGGAAGTATATATCCGAATTCGGTGATGGTCACATACACCGGTTGACCGCTCAGCAAACGCTCACCGAGAATGCGCACGGTAGGAATGACATCGCTTTGCATCGCATTGGTGCTGTCGTAGGAACGGAAGACCAGGGCAGAAATGAGGAGTATACATCCGAAAGCACCCCATTGCAGCAAGCGTTTAGAGCCCAGGTTGTGCCGGGCTGCATCCGTTTTCCAGGCCCTCCAGCGCAGGGTAAAAAAGAAGGCGAAAAGCACCGGCACCCAAACCAGCAAAGGTGAAAGCCAATTACCGGCGAGCCCGGGCCGCAGAACCAGCAACAGGATTTGCAGCAACAGAACCAATAAAGCAATACCTGCAGGGTTACGGAGCAGTCGGCGCATGGCACAAAGTTAGGTCGGCAGCAAAAAAGAAGCCGCTCCGGGGATGGAACGGCTCTTTATCAGGTTTGGGTTGTGTTTTATCAGTTGAGGGTAATCTTGCTGCTGCCCATGGTATAGCCTTCGGCGAAGACTTCCACGGTATAGGTGCCTTTTTTGAAACCATTGTGGGGTTTCCAACGCGAAGAGATTTCCTTCTCATTCCCTTCATAAATAATCTGGGTAGAGAAGGTATAGAGACTCTCCTTCCCGTTCAGTTCAGCCTTGCCCGATTCATTTCCCGGGTTGGCGAGGGTAACACCTTCCGGACCGGTGATTTTGATGTAGATGGTGCGCGGACCTTCTTTGGCTTCGCTGTTCTGGGCTACTTTAAAGAAAAGACGGAACACATCAGCGGCGGAGGCCTTATCAGTTGTGCCTTCCTTCTCGCTCAAAAATTTCTTCCTTAGGGCTGTGATGCTCAAGGCATTGGCCTGCATCCGTTCTGCGATGTCTTTCAGTCGGGTAACTTCACCTTGCAGACGCTGGCTGCGGTCGTTGGCCGTACTCAGATCGCCCTGCAGGCGTTCGCGCTGGGTTTCCAGGTTGCGGTTGATTTCGCGCAGTTCTGTATTCTGCGATTCCAGCTTGGCAATCTGGTCTTTCATATCCTGCACCTGCTGGCGCAGGGCGCGTATCTCTGCATCGCTCACGTTCCTCGCCTGGTTCATCTTGGCAACGAGGCGCAGCACTTCTTCCTTCTTCGCACGCAATTCGGCGCCTATTTCCACATTCTTGCGGGCCAGTTCGATGCTGTCTTGGTGATATTGTTCAAGCAAAACGCGCGCATCGGCCAGCAATTGCTCTTTCTCGAGGTTTTCCTTTTGCTCGCTGACGAGTTGGGTTTTTACCACGGTTTTTTCTTTATCGCCTTTGCGCCACATGTACACAAGGCCTGCGTTCAGGGCCGCAAGCACGCCGATAATGAAATACAGCAGCACCCTGCTCTTGCGGTCTTTCTCCGCGCTGTCCTGATTATTTCTGTTTTCCATGATTGCAGTTCGTTACTTTGTACAAAAATATAGCTGCAATTCCCGCACCAAACAAGAATTAACCACAAAATCAGGAATGACTATTATTGAGGAACCCATGCCCGGGCTGCTGTTGCTGGAACCGCGCGTATTTCGCGACGGCCGGGGTTACTTTTTCGAGAGTTTCAATGCCTTACATGCCCGCGCAGCAGGTATAGCCTGCGATTTTGTGCAAGATAATCAGAGCCTCTCTTCCAGAGGTGTTTTGCGCGGTCTGCATTTCCAGGCGCCACCTTATGCACAAGATAAATTGGTGCGCGTTATCCACGGGGCTGTGAACGATGTTGTTGTTGATATCCGGAAAAAATCGCCCACCTTCGGCCAACACTATACCGCACATCTCAGCGCAGACAACTTCCGCATGTTGTTTGTTCCTGTTGGCTTCGCGCATGGTTTTGAAACCCTGGAAGACGATACCATTTTCCAGTACAAGTGCAGCAACTATTACGACAAGGCCAGTGAGGGCGGTCTGTGCTGGAACGATTCAACGCTGCAAATCAAATGGGAACTGGAAAATCCGCTGGTATCAGACAAAGACCAGGAATTGCCCTATTGGTCAGACTTTGAGAGTCCGTTCGACTGATTCTCAGCCTATCACGCGGTAGGCTCTGCCCGAACGGCCTAGCAAATGCTCAATTTCAACCGCAATATGCGGGTAGTGCGCCCAGATTTCCGGGACAACCGTAGGCCATTCTATCAGGCACAATACACCGCTGTCGAGGTATTCCAGCATACCGGCATCGAATAACTCCTCTGCTGCACGCACGCGGTACCAATCTGCATGCACAATGAGCTCGCCAGTGCTTGTGCGGTATTCATTGATGAGCGAGAAAGTCGGACTATTCACTGCTTCATCTACGCCGAGCAAGGCACAGAGTTGGGTAATGAGCGTTGTTTTTCCCGCGCCCGGCGCACCGGTAAAAGTCAGGATATGGCAGCGCTTTACCGCTTCCTGCAGATAGCTGAGCAATGGGCTCAGGCCTGCAGGTGAATCTGCCTCCAGCCTGAATTCCTGCATTATTTCGAACTTAGGATTACCAGGGGAATCAACATTTCCTCCAGGCTGATGCCGCCGTGCTGGAACGTATTGCGGTAATAATTCACGTAGTGATTGTAATTGTTGGGATAGGCGAAGAAGTCGTTCTCGCGGGCAAAAACCCAGGTCGAACTCATGTGGATACGCGGCAGGAAAGCTTGTTCCGGTTTGCGCAATTCGAACACTTCCTTCGGATTGTAAGTGAGGCTCTTGCCTTGCTTGTAGCGCAGGTTGGTGGTGGTATTCCGGTCGCCGACAATCTTCACCGGTTCCTTTACGCGCACCGAGCCGTGGTCGGTACTGATGATCACCTTGGCTTGTTTTTCAGAAATGCGCTGCAAAGCATCCCAAAGCGGTGAATGCCTGAACCAGCTTTCCATCAGGCTCCGGTAGGCGGCTTCATCTTCCGCCAATTCGCGCACCACATGGCTGTCTGTCCGGGCATGACTCAGGGTATCAACGAAATTGTAGACAATCACATTCAGTTTATTGCTCATGAGATTGGGAATATTGTCTACCAGGTCTTTTGCCCCTTGCAGGTTAGTCACCTTGGTGTAGCTGAACTTCACGTCTTTCCGCAGGCGGCGCAGCAAGTCTTCGAGGAACACATCCTCATACTGGTTGCGCCCGCCTTCATCTTCGTCGTTGCTCCATTTTCCGGGAAACTGCTTTTCGATGTCCGAAGGCAACAGACCTGCGAAGATGGAATTGCGGCAATATTGGGTTGTGGTCGGCAGGATGCTCAGGTACAGGTCTTCATCATCCTGCTTGAAATTCTCCCTGATAATCGGAGCGATGGCTTTCCAATGGTCAAAGCGCAGGTTGTCTATCAGCACAAAGAAAACCGGCGCCGGGCCTTGCAATTCCGGCAACACGATGCGGCGCATGAGGTTATGGCTCATAACCGGTCCGCCATCGCCTGTGGTGCTCAGCATACCCAGGTATTTGTCTGACACATAGCGGCCGAAAGCCCTGTTGGCATCGGCCCATTGCGTGTCGAGAATCTGCTTCATGGTTTCGTCGCGCGCGGCTTCGAGCTCGAGCTCCCAATGCACCAGGCGGCGGTAAACCTGTTTCCAGCCTTCGACGTCGAGCTTATCGCTTACCATATTGCCGATTTCCATGAACTCCCTTTGATAGGTCTGGCTGGCATTCTGGCTCTGCAACTTGCGTTCTTCGAGGTTCTTCTTGATGGCGAGGAGAATCTGACTTGGGTTGACAGGTTTGATGAGGTAATCTGCAATCTTCCGGCCGATCGCTTCTTCCATGATATGCTCCTCTTCGTTCCGGGTGATCATCACCACGGGCACGTCGGGTTTGATGTTTTTTACTTTATTGAGCACATCGAGCCCTGAAATACCGGGCATATTTTCGTCCAGGAAGATGATATCGAAATCGTCGCGGGTGGCGAGGTCGATGGCCTCCCTCCCATTGTTCACTGTAATCACCTTATATCCTTTCCCTTCCAGGAAAAGCACATGCGGTTTAAGAAGGTCGATTTCGTCGTCTGCCCAAAGAATCCTCGTCATAATTTACTGACCGCAAAGGTCGGAAGAATAACGGCCACAGGGGCGGAATATTGGTTACACGGGCGTTTTTTTCCGCCCAACCCATTACCGGCTGATCCAAACAGCCCTTGAAAATCAGAGAATCAGCATCGCATCGCCGTAGCAGAGAAAGCGGTATTTCTTCTTCATGGCTTCCTTGTAGGCGTCTTTGATCAGGTCGTAACCACCGAAGGCAGTCGCCATCATATACAGCGGTGATTCCGGCTGATGGAAATTTGTGATGAAAGCAGTAGGGATTGCTACTTCGTGCGGTGGGAATATGAACTTATCTGTCCAGCCTGCTCCTGGATTCAGTGTGCGCGTGCTGCTCACACTGCTTTCCATGGCGCGTACTGCGCTGCTGCCGACAGCAACAATCTGCTTGCGAGCGGCAATGCCTTTGTTTACGATGGCGGTGCAGGCTTCGTCGATGGCGAAGTACTCACTGTCCATCTTGTGCTTGGTCAGATCTTCCACTTCAACCGAACGGAATGCGCCGAGGCCCAGGTGCAGGGTAATTTCAGCGAATTTGATCCCTTTGATATCCAGGCGCATCATCAGCTCGCGGGTGATGTGTAACTGAGCAGCCGGAGCAGCTACAGCGCCTTCGTTCTTGGCAAAAATGCTCTGGTACCAGGCTTCATCCTCAGGCTTCACCGGCCTTTCGATGTATTTCGGAATCGGCGTTTCACCGAGCTTTTTCACCATGGCAGCAAATTCTGCATCGGTTCCGTCGAAAAGGAAACGAATCGTACGGCCGCGGGAAGTGGTATTGTCTACCACTTCAGCAACCAGCTCATCGTCTCCGAAATACAGCTTGTTACCAACACGAATTTTCCGCGCCGGATCTACCAATACATCCCACAGGCGGAATTCATTATTCAATTCGCGCAGCAGGAATACTTCGATCTGGGCACCGGTCTTTTCCTTGTTCCCATACATACGTGCCGGGAACACGCGGGTATTGTTGACTACGAAAACATCGTCTTCGTTGAAGATATCGAGCACGTCGCTGAATTTGCGGTGTTCGATCCTGCCTTCCTTGCGGTGAACCACCATCATTTTGGCTTCGTGACGGGTGGCGAGAGGCTCCTGGGCAACAAAGTTGCTGGGAAGGTCGAATTTGAACTGCGATAATTTCATGAGGCTATAGCTCTCCTAAATTGGGGCGCAAATATAATACCGAAGCACGGCCATCCGACCGGCACAGGCATAAAAATTTCCGGCCCGTTAAACAGGGCGAAGAGATTGATTATGAATTAATTGCAGAAACAGAATCAGAGATTCTGCCGGTAAAGAAAACTCAGCCTCCGAATTCTTCAGGCTGCAAGCGGATGGGAATAATCAGGATTTCCGGAAGTTGTCGGCAACCACCAATTCCTTGCCGCCATGGCTGTAATCGTAGAAGCCCTTGCCGCTTTTTACGCCGAGGTTACCTGCAGTTACCATGTTCACCAGCAAGGCGTTGGGCGCGTATTTCGGATTACCAAAACCCTTGTGCAGTACTTCGAGGATGGCCAGGCATACATCGAGTCCGATGAAGTCGGCCAGTTGCAGCGGGCCCATCGGATGTGCCATTCCCAACTTCATGATGGTATCGATTTCTTCCACGCCGGCTACGCCTTCGTGCAGCGAGCAAATCGCTTCGTTGATCATCGGCATCAGGATGCGGTTGGCCACAAAGCCCGGGTAGTCGTTTGCCAGGGCCGGAACCTTTCCAATCTTGCGGCTGAGCTCGAGAATGGAATCGGTTACCTCCTTGCTCGTATTGAACCCGGCGATCACTTCCACCAGTTTCATCACCGGAACCGGATTCATGAAGTGCATGCCCACTACCTTGTCCTGGCGTTTGGTCACGGATGCGATGCGGGTAATGGAGATACTGCTGGTATTGGAGGCAAGTACACAATGCTCAGGTGCGAGGTGATCGAGTTCGCGGAACAGTTGCAATTTGATGTCTACGTTTTCGGTAGCGGCTTCCACCACGAGGTCAGCACCTTTCACACCATCTTCCAGACGGGTAGTTGGGATGATACGCGCCAGCGAAGCGGCTTTATCCGCCTCACTCAGACTGCCTTTGGCCACCTGCCGGTCCATATTTTTGGCGATGGTCGCCATGGCACGGTCGAGCGCATCCTGGCGGATATCGACCATGTGAACTGTAAAACCATTCTGTGCAAACACATGGGCGATACCGTTGCCCATGGTACCCGAACCGATCACGGTGATATGCTGTATCATGAAGCGCAAAACAAATGAAAATCATCGAATGAAGGCAGCCTTTGGCAGATGCAAATGATGGAAACTGGCAGTTGCCTGTAACTTTGCAGCTCAAAATCCATTAACTCCATTACATGAAACAACTTTTTATTCCTATCAAAAGTATCCGTCTTGCCACGATTACCGGCATTGCCGCATTTGCATCGCTTTCACAGGCCCGGGCCCAGATCGTCAACGGCGGTTTTGAGCAATGGACTCCTCTTCTGACTGTGGAAGATCCCACCGGTTGGAATTCCAGCAACCTGTTGGCGCTTTTCACCGGTGACAGCGCCAGCATTACCAAGTCGCGCGATGCGCACTGGGGGCAATATGCAGCCAAACTCACTCCCCGCTACAACAGCCTGGCCGCAGACACCGTGCCGGCGATTCTGATTGGACAGTTCCCCATCGCTTCCCGCCCCGCCGGCCTCCGCTTCATGTACAAGTTCAAGCCCGGTGCCGGCGACAGCGCCATCGTTACGGCTGAACTGTATAAAGGCAGCACCGACAGCTCGGAAAATCTGGTCGGTGAGCTGATCTGGACCTACGGTGGCATGAACAACACCTACACCCTCGGCCAGGCCGACTTCGAGTATTACGACAGCCGCACACCCGACACCCTGGTTGTGACCATCGTGGTAGGACAAGAAGAGGGATCGCGCGAAAGCAGCACTTTCCTGATCGACGATATCACCACCACTTCCTTCCCTGCTTCTGTTGGCAAAGCCGAGCCAAAGGCAATCACTGTGTATCCAAATCCGGGCAGTGGTGTTTTCATGCTGGAAGGAATGGCTCCCGGCAAGGCCCTCGCAAAAGTGTACGACCTCAATGGCCGCCTGTTGCGCAATGCCGAAGTGAACAATAGCCGCATCGACCTGAGCGGCATGCAAGCCGGCTGCTACCTCTTGCAGGTAGAAACGGAAGGTGAACTCTTCAGCGGCAGGCTGATCATCAGCGAATAAGTTCCACTTATGTCCGGCTCCCGCAAAAGGCCGGCACAGATAAAACCCTGCATTGCTTTCGGCATTGCGGGGTTTTTTATTTCCTTTGCTTCCTTCATTTCTAACCAATCCATTCCTATCAATGTCTATGAAAACTGCCATCGTATTCCCCGGACAAGGTTCCCAGTTTCCCGGCATGGGAAAAGACCTGTACGACGCCAATGAGCAGGCACGTGCACTTTTCGAGCGCGCCAACGA
>JBKDBI010000144.1:0-2669 GCA_046314695.1 Bacteroidota bacterium
TATCCGAGCGGGCAGGGCCTCAATGCGCCGGAGTTTGTGCTCATGTTTGTGCCCATTGAGTCGTCGTTCGCTTTGGCTGTTCAGGGCGACAGCGAGCTCTTCTCCTATGCCTGGGATCTTCGGGTGGTGATCGTGAGCCCCAGCACCTTACTCGCCACCTTGCGCACCATCGCCAGCATCTGGAAGCAGGAAAACCAAAACCGCAACGCGCTCGAAATCGCCAAGAAGGCAGGAGACCTGTACGACAAATTCTCCGCTTTCACTGAAGACCTGCTCAAGGTTGGGCGCCAGCTCGATACCGCCAAAGACACCTTCAGCGAAGCCATGTAAATGCTCACCGACGGCCGCGGCAATCTGGTGCGGCGCGTGGAAGAGCTGCGCAGCATGGGCGCGAAGGCCGGAAAAGAGATCAATCCGGCGTTGCTTGCCCGGGCAGATGAAGGTGACGATGCCGCTGAATGAGCCGTGATGGAGCGCTTGTGGTGAACCGTAAAACGCTTAATATCAACACGTTGTAACAATAAAACAAAATTTACTCAGCATGTTGAGTAAATTTACTCAGTGTGTTGAGTAAATTTGTTGTTGGAAGCCATGTTTACACGCGGGCAATTGCCGGATATCGTCCGTCGGATGGAAGAAGACCAGTACCGTATTCAGGTCCTCAGCGGTCCTCGGCAAGTAGGAAAAACCACGCTGATAAAGCAGGCGCTGGCAAAATTCCCCCGGTCATCGTGGCATACTGCAGATGCTGTCAGCGGTGCAGGAACAGTCTGGCTCGAACAAGTTTGGAATGCTGCACGGCTTCAGACTTCGGATGGCCCTTTCATCCTCGCGATTGATGAAATCCAAAAGATTTCCAATTGGAGCGAAACGGTAAAGCGTTTATGGGATGAAGACCGTTTCAAAGACTGTCGACTGAAAGTGTGGCTATTGGGTTCATCGCGCTTGTTGTTGCAGCAAGGGCTGAGTGAATCGCTTGCCGGGCGCTTTGAAGTAACCAATGTGCCCCATTGGCCGTTCACGGAAATGGAAGCGGCCTTTGGTTTTTCGCCAGAACAATACGCATGGTTTGGTGCTTATCCGGGTGCGGCCGATCTCATTGCGGATGAGACGCGCTGGAAAATGTATGTGCGTGAATCACTGATAGAAAGTGCACTGAACCGTGATATTCTATTGCTTACCCGTATAGACAAACCACAATTGCTGCGGGCGGTATTTGAGGTCGGAACAGCTTACAGCGGCCAGCTTTTATCTTATACCAAACTACTGGGGCAACTTCAGGATGCGGGCAATACGGTTACACTTGCACATTATCTGCACTTGTTGGATGGCGCAGGACTATTAACCGGGTTGCAGAAATATTCCGGAGACACGGCAAAGCAACGTGCATCGAGCCCCAAATTCCAAACCTATAACCAGGCGCTTGTGCAAGCCTATGCCCAGTCAAGTTTTCAGAACGTCTTGCAGGACCCTGGTCTTTGGGGCCGCGTGGTAGAATCTGCCGTTGGAGCGCACCTACTCGGATTTGCGCATGAAGGATTCAAGCTTTCTTATTGGCGTGAAGGTGACGCCGAGGTCGATTTCATCATCAGTTGGAAAGGGCAAACAATAGCGCTTGAAATAAAATCTGCCGGAGGCGTTTCAAAGGGTTTGGATAAGTTCCGGAAACTGTTTCGGCCACACCGCATTTACACGACCGGTCGCGACGGGTTGGACTGGAAGAATTTGTTGCGCATGCATCCCGCATCGCTTTTCTAAAGTATGATTTCAATTGATTGAATGAGCGCAACGATATATGTTTAGCGCATTTCCAGTTTCACCTTTATCCGTTCCCAGAAATTGGGGGCGTACACCATGATATCGTCGGCTGTATACGGCGTGTTGTCTGCTCCGGCATACAATTGAATCAGGTTTTCTGTATCGAAAACCATGGTTGAAAACAACGTGGCCGTTTCTCCTGCGTCGGGCATAATCAGTTTAACCGGGGTGAAGCGATGGCTGCGCACCACCATGGCCCGGTTGAAACCTGACGTTGGATAGGGAAAGTTTTCTGAGGGCTCGATCAGCTCCCGGTTGCGGTTGTAAACAAAGCTCGAATCGGTATTGCCGAAAACGAAAGTTGTGAGATAATGCCCGTCGAAAAGCCTGCTCGTAAAAGGAGCGTTCCGCGATCGCAGCCTTGTACCGTTTTTCATCGTATCGCAGATATAATTGCTTCCACCGTAACCCCATGCGATGAACTCTTCATAGTATTGATTGAACTGAGTGAGGTTTACGTCTTTGTATTGAGCAGGCAGTTCCAGTTCCTGATAAAAATAGAAAATATTGAGACTGAAATAGATCATGTCAACTTCTTTTTGCCTGAACAGTGCTGCCGATCCTTCATCAGATTCGATGAGGTCGCGGCTCCCGAGCGTAGCTTTCAAACTGGTTTCGCGGTTGCCGGAGAAATCGGCATACAAAGACACTTCCGAAGAATCCTTTGCGCTTACATAGCCTACGCCGTGAAAAGCAGGGTCATCCCAGTTCCAGCGATCGGTATAATGCATCATGTTCAGCTTGGCCGTGAACCTGAACGGGGTGATACTGGTGATATACGCGCCGTATTGCCGATATGTTGAGTCGTTGCCCTGGGTCTTGCGGAACACGTTGCGGTCGGTTGAATAGCG
>JBKDBI010000145.1:0-4419 GCA_046314695.1 Bacteroidota bacterium
ATCTACTGCTGCTTCTCAACCGCAGATAGTTAGTAGCGGGAATGTAATAAATTTAAATTCTAAACCTGCTTTAAGTTTTGATGGGACAAATGATTATTTAGAAGCTTTAGCTGTAGGTAGTTATAATTCTCACACATTTGCTATGGTTTTCAAAAGATCATTAGGGTATATATTATCTGTACAGTACAATAGTCCTAACTCTATAATTTTTTGGGATCTTCAAATTAAGTACTGGACAGCTGTTACCACAAATCAAATTAATACCTCTGAAACTGTTAATTACCACAATTTAACTTTTGCATTTAAAGATACTTCTTTGCAATCTATATATATTAATAATATACTTAAAGGATCTATTGCAAATCCTGTTAGCATTGGAGATTCTTCATTAAATATGCAAATAGGATACGCAATTCCAAGAAATAATACTCTAGAGTACTTAAATGGAACTTTTCAGGAAATTATATATTATCCTATAAATAGAAGTTCAAATAGAGAAGAGCTATCAACTAACATAAATCAATATTACTCTATTTACTAATGACAGGATATACATTTCAAACAGAACAAGAGGCGATTAATGCCAGACAAGCCGCTGCTGATTATCAGGGCTTACCAGTACCTAATGGTACTACTCTTTACTGGGTGGATTATTCCTACTCAGAACCAGATAATTTCTGGTATATTATACATACAGATAGATTGGAGGAAGTTTTAGGTACTCCTATAGAATTTGAACTTAGCAATGGAATACACGAAGATAGTACAGAAGTTGATGCAAGTAGTAATTGATCTACGTCATCATCATTGGAATACAAAATCGTATGCAGCTCATAAAGCATTAGGTGATGCTTATGAATCTTTACAAGAATTAGTAGATACGGTAGCTGAAACACTGGTAGGAAATGAAGGGCCGATAATGCCTATGACATTTAAATCGCCTTCTACTACGTTTCCTAATCTTCCTCAAGCAATAATTGATGCTGGATTAGCATTAGATGAGTTTGCTGAAGAGACTTACCCAGATCTTTGTAATACGTCTGATGAGATTGTTGCGATAGGTAATAAGCTCAAGTATCTTTACAGGTTATCTTAATATGGAGTTTGTATATGTTTATTGGACAGATGTGGAAGGTAAGCATTACACTTCTTCTGGATTAATTGCTGTAAAGCATTTCGGAGCAGTAGAAGATACTACGCACTACAATAAGAATTCATATGGTATTCCGATATTTAATAGTAAACATGGGTATTTAGATGATGCTACTATTAGAAGGAATATATCTGAGTTTATCCAGCTTACTAAGTCGTATCCATCTACTATGTTTATATTCGGGCATACTCCGCCAATCACTACTATTATTAAGGCTTTGTTATTTCACCCAGCTAATGTTTTATTAGATAGCACAATAATACAGCTATTAGAATCAAATATTTTTTAAACATTTTCTTGCTTTTTATACTTTATTATTCGTATATTTGTACTGCTCATTTCGTGAACGTCCCACGAGATTACGGCTGTGAAGAGGAAACCCCGCAATAGCAGCCCAGAAGTCGGATTGATATTAGCTCAAATAATGGTGCTAGCTAAAAAGTTTTCTCCGATAGGGTAAAAATTGTATTAATACGAAAGTTGTAGTGTGATTCTCCAGATAAAGGATAGGGGAGGGCTCGCAGAAAAGTCAACATCAGACACTTAGCTGTTTTAGAGACTCGGAGGATCGAGGTAATCGTGCACTGCTACAATATAAGTTTAATATTTAAGTACAAAAGCAGGTCAAAAGCTGGGCTAAGGGCGAAGCCATGTAAAAGAGACAACATGGATATTCAGCAATTGATTGACGATGCTCTGGAATTTCATCTTATAAGGAATGATGATCACTATTCTTTAATAGAAGTTGAAAGGCATCATGCTACATCTTTATACTTTTTTGAAAATATGGTTTTAACTAAAAAAGAGTATATCACATACTTAAAGTGGTCATTTTATGAAGATTAACATTAAATTAAGCTCTGAGAAAGAATTCATTCTTGCTTATCTTAAAATGAGTAACTTGTTACTTCCTCCACAATCACAATTACATGATGTGGAAATGGAAGTTATTGCTTACTTTGCTACACTGCCTCCTAAATTCGATTATCAAAGATTCTCTCCACTAGCTAAGAAAAAAGTTATAGAAGCTTTTAAGGAGAATGATAGGAATATGTCTATATTCAATCTTAATAATAGGCTACATGCCTTGGTTAAGAAGTCTTTTCTTAGAAGGGATGAAGATAGAGTTTTATACTTACCTAAGAATCTATTGATAGCTCTCGATAATTTTAGGAAGAATAAAGAATTTAACATAAATATATTATGGCAGATAAAAGAATAGATGTAATAGTAAAGGAACTTAACTCCAAAATAGAGTATCCTCCGGAAGTAATACAAGATGTAATACAGTTTGTATTTCTATACCTTAAAAAGTTTTTAACAAATCCAACTTCTGCTGGTCTTAGACTAACTTATCTTGGTGTATTTAGAGTATCCAGAAATGGATTATATAGGATGTTATCACACTTGTTGAGGTACAAAGAATATGAACGATTTAAAAAATTATGGCCAGTAAGATTACTGGTTACACACGATCTAAAACGTAGATTTAAAAAGAAATATGAAAAAGATTAAATTACTTGGTGATAGAGTTGTTATTAAATTAGATGAAATGGAAGATCATACCACTACGGAATCAGGACTTATTGTTCCACTTTCTACTGTGTATGAAACAGATTCAGGAAGAATTAAAGCTAGAACATCAGCTCAAAAGCATCTTTTAGTAGGTACTATTATTGATATATCTGATAAAGCTAAAGAACTTACTGAACTGTCCGTATCTGATAAGGTATATGTATCAGAGAATGCTCTTTCATCTAAAGCATTTCACTTTTATTACGATAGAAGCAAGTTAGTACAAACATTCGAAGGGTATATATGTGTACCTCACACTTTAATAGAAGCAGTTGTAACAAATGAAAACTAAAGCACAATTAGAAGAAAAGATTAAAGAATTAGAACAAACTTTACAGAATCGTTCAGAAGTATTAAATACTGTAGCAACTACTTCTCTAACTTATGCTAAGACATTAGATAATGTTAATGCTAAGATTCAGGAACTACCTGCCATACAAAACTCTATTATATGGTTAGTACGTAATCGTAAGATTATTATTGAGGTTCTAATGTTTATAATTGAGGCTATCCAAAAGCTTAAAACAAAAGATGAGGATAAAACTAAATCCTGATGAGGATTTTTATGCAGACCCTGAAAGACTGCTACTGTTTAAGGATGAACACAAGACAATACCTTCTAATATTATGTGGGCATTGATGCTATGTCACTATCCTACTTCGCAGTTTTTTAATCTGGATTTAAAATCTAAAGAGGAGATAATAAAGATAGATTATCTTAACGATCCTAAATTTAATTTTGATAAATATAAAGCTACGATTAATAAGATTAAGTCTTTATTAACTCCTGCAGAACGTCTAATATCTACTTGGTATAATAAACTCTTAGAACAATCTGAGTATTTAGACTCACTTAAGTTTTCATCTGAAACTGTGGATACTATTACTAAGATTATGAAAGATTCATATCCTATGATGAAACAGTTCAAAGAGATAGAATCGTTATTCCTAAAGGAACAAGAACAAAAGACTTTAGGTAATATTGAAGAATCACTACTAGAAAAAGGAATTATTTAAACAACAATTTTATGTCAAAAGTAATAACATTTAACCCTGAATCAAGGGAAAATTTAATTAAAGGAATCAACATTTTAGCAGATGCCGTAGGAGTAACACTCGGACCAAAAGGTAGAAATGTAATTGTAGATACGTACGGTGTTCCATCCACTACTAAGGACGGTGTTACTGTAGCAAAGTATATAACATTAATTGATCCTATACAGAATATAGGTGCGCAGGTAATTAAGCAGGCAGCTTCTAAAACAGCAGATATAGCTGGTGATGGTACTACTACTGCTACTGTTCTTGCACAAGCACTAATTAATAATTCTAATGAACTTATATTAAAAGGGTATTCTCCAATAGATATCAAACGAAAGTTTGATGATTATCTTACTCTTACATTAGATGAGATTTCTAAACTGTCTATTCCACTTACACAAGATAAACTAGAATCTATTGCTACCATATCCGCTAATAATGATCCTTACTTAGGTAAGATTATCTCTGATGCTTTTATTCAGGTAGGAAAAGATGGTGCTATATCAGTCGAAGATTCTAGAACAGGATCTACCTATACTAAGATTATTGAAGGATATAATTTTAATACAGGCTACTTATCTCCGTACTTTGTTAATAAGTTTGATAAGTCTGAAGTAGTACTTGAGAATCCGTATATTCTTGTTACTGAT
>JBKDBI010000146.1:0-2175 GCA_046314695.1 Bacteroidota bacterium
TTATTGGGCCCTGGCAGCCGAAAAACACTTGCCCGGCCAATTGGAAATTGTAGACCTCCGCACGCTGAATCCCTGCGACGATGAAGCCATTTATGCTGCCGTACGCCGCCATGGAAAAGTATTGGTGCTGACGGAAGAAACCTTGCACAATTCATTTGCTGAAGCCATTGCGGGCCGCATCGCACGCCATTGTTTCAGCGATCTGGACGCTCCGGTAGAAACACTTGGCTCGTTGGATGTTCCTGCAATTCCACTCAATATGGGCCTTGAAAAAGTAATCCTTCCAGGCGCTGAAGGAACGCGTCGCGCGTTGGAAAACCTCCTGGCCTATTGAGCTGCTCCCAACTCTGCCAATTGCGTGTCGGCTAGTTCTTTGTAAGATTTGCTGCCGTGCTTTTTCAGCAAGCGGTAATAGGTGATGGCTTTTTGTGTTTCACCCAACTGCTTGTAGCTGTATCCGATATTGGATAAAACCACCTGGTCGCGCGAAGCGAGCTTATGCGCTGTTAAAAGGTGTGGAAGGGCTTCCTGAAAAGCGCCGCTCAACATATACGAAAGGCCGAGATCTGCATGGGCAACCACGCTGCGGGGCCACAATATTGTCATGTTCTGGGCTATAGCACGGATATTGGCTGAAAGATCGGCTTCCACATTGAACAGTTTTACAATGTATTGGTGGGCATTTTCCTCCATAAAATCATTGCCCTTCTTCAATTTTTTCCCATCTGCCCAAAGCCAACGCTGACCATGCGTTGCGCCATCGCGCATGGTTTGAATGAGTAAATCGGTATAAGCGGTATAGTTCTCGGTTATGCCCAAAACATAGATCTTGCCGAAACGCATATCCAACCTGCGCGGATGCTTTTTCATACCGTCGTCTATGCAATCAAAACCTGTTTTCAACCTGGCAGAATCGTACTGTGTGACGCTGCTGAGATACGCCACGGTTCCATTCACCGAGTCGCGAACTGCAAAGTGTTGCCCTTCAGGCTCTTCTTGGGTCAGCACCACAACCTCTTTCCTGGCTTGCTGCACGCTGTAGTTGAAGCAGGCAATAAAATAGTCGGCTTCTCCCTTTTGCGTTGCAGCCCAACGCTCCATCATCAAACGGATACCGGCCGTATCATTGCTCCGGTCGAGCCGATGGTACTCGGCCATGCTGTATTGGCCAAAGAGGCTTGGAACGGCACTGCCGATCCAAATTACAAGAATGCGTTTCAGAGGCATGCGCCAAAGGTAAGCCAGAAGCCAAAAGCACGCTTCTGCAGATTGCCATGAATTGCATGAGGTGGGGGTATCGGTAAATCCAAATATGGATTTAAGCTAAATAAAAGGCTTGTAGCTTACTTATTTTTAAGCCCTGTAATATTTCAAATCCGGAATCCTCCGTATTAACTTGCGGACTGAACCCGATGCAAGGCACCATGCAACCTGAAGAAAAAGCACCCTCTATCTACCTGCTCGAGGATGATTTGACCCTTTCCAAAGAGATCAGGCAATTTGCCATCAACCATGGTTTCAGCTGTGATGTTGGCCATGATAGTATGGATTTCAAAACCCTGGCGCAAGACAAGAAGTATGATTTGTACATACTTGACATTAATATTCCGGGCATGAATGGAATCCAGATCTGCGAGCGCATTCGTCAGGCTGATCGTGAGGCGCCTGTTCTTATGCTCACCGCATACAGCGATGTAAAAGACAAAGTCAATGCATTCAAATCAGGTGCAGACGATTACCTGGTTAAGCCATTCCACTTTGAAGAGCTGCTCGCCAGGATGCAAGCATTGCTCCGCAGAAAAAACAAGCCTTTGCAACAAGGAGATATTCTGCGCATCCACGACATGGTTATTAATATACCGGAAGCAACAGTTGAACGCGCAGGTCAGATTATACTTTTATCACCAAAAGAGTTTAAACTGCTCACCATCCTTGCTCAAGCGGATGGAAAAGTTGTTTCCAAAGCCGGTATCGCTGAAAAGTTATGGGAAAAATCGGTTGATACCAGCCATAACACCATTGAAGTGTATATCAATTTCCTCAGAAGGAAAATCGACAAAGGGCACGCTACCCGTTTGATTCAAACCCGTCCCGGATTTGGTTATTTCCTGAAGGCCGAATGAAGCTGACGCTCAAGAAGCGCGCGGCTGTCTCCATCAGCCTTACCTACTCCTT
>JBKDBI010000147.1:0-14037 GCA_046314695.1 Bacteroidota bacterium
CCGCTGGGACGCGTATTCCGCTCCGCGGCTGGTGGAGTATTTCGACCACAACCCTTGTTATGAAAATCTGGTTGAAGTGACTTCAAATATTCGGAAAGAAAGAACATCGAAAGCACCGGTAACAGCGGATGCTCAGGAAGACGAAAGTTTCGGTGTGAAAATCGAAGCCCGCTACAGCATCGGCGAATACGATATCATGGTATTGAGCGCCGAGCAAAGCGGCGGATTGAAAGACTGGTTGATCCAAAATGGATATGCCGTTCCACCTTCTGCCGAAGAAGTATTGATGCCATACATCCGTTCCGGCATGAAGTTTTTTGTGGTGAAAGTGAACCTCAAGCAATTGCAGCAAACCGGGTTCAATTACCTGCGCCCGATCCAGATCAAGTTTGAATCGGAGCGTTTCATGCTGCCCATCCGCCTGGGCATGGCCAACAGCCAGGGCGAACAGGATCTGATTGTATATGCCATCACCCGCAGCGGTTCGGTGGAATGTTCCAATTACCGCACGGTCGACCTGCCAACCGGGAATAAAATTCCCACCTTTATCAAACAGGATTTTGGCAGTTTTTACAAGGATCTCTTCGCCAAGGAACACCGGCGCCAGGGCAGCAATGCCGTTTTCACCGAATACGCCTGGAATGTGTCGCCGAACTGGGGCGGAATGAAATGCGATCCCTGCGTCGGATTGCCGCCGAATTATGCCGACCTTATCGAATCGGGGGCAGACTGGCTGCAAACCGATCCGCGGGCTTTCTTCACGCGGCTGCATGTACGGTACGGACGAGAAAAATTCCCCCAGGACCTCTTCTTCACCCAAACCGCCAATACCCAGAACCGCCAGGCGCGCTATGTAATCACCTGGCCAGCCCAAGGCCCCATGGAATGCAGCGAAGCCAAACAGTACCTGGAAAGCCTGCCCGGGCGCCGCAGCCTGGAATTGCAGGAACTGGCCATGCTAACCGGCTGGAACACCGACGCCTACCAGGGTTATATCAAAGACGGTAAAGCACCCAAAGCCAACAACGGCAAAGAAGGCAGTTTCCCGATTCTGTATGCCCCAGACCGCGGAGACAACGGAAAAGGTGGCGGCTGGCGATGGCTGCTGGCCATGTCGGTGCTGGCGCTCGGGCTCTTGTTTGCCGGGATGCGGAAGCAACAGGTACAAGCCTCAGCTACATAAATCAGAAAGAGAATCTTGAAAAGATGCCGGGTCAGCCGTTTGAGTCTGATCCGGCATTTTACTATGTTTTCGGGAACCTGAAGCGATATATCTTTTTTATCTAATCGCTTCGTTTTGTCATCTAAAAATCATGATTATTTTCGCAAGAACAGCCAATTGGAAAGCAATGGAAACCAAACCCGCCATTAAAATCATGATGGGTGCTGGCCTTGCACTGGTCTTGAACGCCTGTGCTGTCAGTAACAACCTGTACATGAACGATGCCACTCCATATGAAAAAGGCAACGGCAGTTCTTATCTGGGTATAGGATCCGGCTTGGCGCCCCGTCTGGACTCGGTTTCATCCGGCGGCAAAGTGTACTATACCAATCGGCTGAGTATTATGCCCAATTTATGCGCCGGAGCCCAGGGCCATTTGAAGAACAACCTCAGTGGCAGACTGAGTTTGAATTTCCCTTTTATTATCGGCGGCATTGGAATCAGGGGTGGTTTGCAGTATTCCTTTCTTCCGGCAACTTCTAAGTTCAATATTGCCTTGGGGGGCGATTTGGGGTTTGTGCTTTCAAGGGATAGTATACGCATTTGGGGAAGCTCCAATGCCCTGAATCCAGAGGTGGCGGGTATCACCAGTGCCGATCTTTTCATGCCATTTACCATACAGATGAATGATCATTCCCGCCTCACCATCACACCTCGCTTGTCAACCCAGGCCTTCTGGATCAGACACAACGTAGCAGACGGGCACAGTTATTCCTATTCTCCCACCATTTTAGGCGTAAGCGGCAACATCAAGATCCGGCAAACCAACATGGAGATGACTATCCTGAAAGTAAACGGCGTCTTGATGCCAAGCTTAGGCGTGAGCCGATCCTGGGCTTTATGAACCGCGGTCTGATCTAAGAATTGAAAGCTTTCTTCAGCTCTCTGTTCTCTTGCCGCAGCCGTTCCAACTCCATTTCAAGCATGGCCACATATTTCTCCCGATAGTGTTGTTGCAAATCTTTTGGCGAATTGGGTCCAAGCTTTTGGGTCTTATCCAGGTTCTTTTTTAGCACCTCTGAAGGCTCGAAATCGAAAAGCTCAGCTATATTGACATTCAGTATTTCGGCAATGTTCTTCAAACGCGTTAATGTCATTTCTATTTCACCCCTTTCAAGCCGGCCATAGCCCGACAAGCTCAGCGCCAGTTCATTGGCCATCTCGGCTCTCGACATCATGCGCAATTCGCGCAATTTGCGGATATTGAGAATTACGCGCTCTTCAATTTCCATGGATACGCGACCTCCTCATGCTCAGCCCGGCACACGTTGAAAACCGCAAGGCCGGATGCTCAGCGGCCCGAAAATACCCTTCCCTATTGCCCCGATAGTCGGCGACGGAATCAGCTAATTGTTGAAGTTTTGATGCACACATTTTTAATTGAATGATAAGTACATTGACCTAAATACAACATTCAGGTAAATACAAATTAACTGACAAAAGGATGCATTATTTGTGCCATTAAGTGGTATTTTGTATCTGATTCCGCTCATAAAGCTACTATAATGCCATAACAGCCTGATTTCTTCCTGAAAATCAGTAAATAACGATTGAAATATGCCCGCATTGCATTGTCCCACAACAGCTTGTTGGCGTAGGCGATTTGTTTAACTCTTGAAAACATGCCCCGGCTGACAGTTTTGTGCGGAAACAAATTGAAGCCGCAGTAGTTGTGTTTGCATGAAACAAAAACTCGCAGTGGTAACCGGCGCATCCGGAGGTATTGGCCTTGAACTCGCAAGACAACTGGCTGCCAAAGGGTATAACCTGTTGCTCGTTGCGCGCAATGGCAATGCCCTGGCTGCAGTTTGCAGTGAATTATCAGCTAAACATTCGGTTTCATGCGATTTCATGGCACTTGATCTGTCACTTCCGGAAGGCCTCAGCGCCCTGGAAAAACAGCTGCAAAAAATGGAACCTGAGGTATTGATCAACAATGCAGGCTTCGGAACAGCAGGGGCCTTTTGCGACTCAGACGCAATTACCAATGCCGGTATGATGCAATTGAACATGGTAACGCTGGTACAATTGTGCCATGCGGTATTGCCCGGCATGCGCAAACGCGGCAAAGGCTATATACTGAACATTTCATCCCTGGCTGCTTTTCAGCCCGCTCCGGGCCTGGCCTTGTATGGCGCGAGCAAATCGTTCGTTCTGCCATTCTCTGAGGCGCTGAACCATGAAATGAAAGGCAGTGGCGTGAGCGTAACGGCGTCTTGTCCGGGACCGGTAGACACCGGCTTCCATAAGCGGGCAGGCACGGAAAAATCGCGCTTCGTGAAGATGGGCGCGCAAGACAGTGCAAGTGTGGCCAGGGAAGCGCTCAATGCGATGTTCGGCCGCAAGCCGGTGATCATCCATGGCCGCCTTAATCGCTTGCTGGTTTTCAGCACCCGCTTTGTACCCCGGAGCTGGTTGGCTGGTTTTGCCGCACGGTTTATGCAGGAATAGGCAGGAAATGCATTCGCTGCCTAAATTGCCGCGTCGTTGCATTCATGAAGAAACCATTACCATTCCTCGCTTCCCCCCTGATTTTCATCGCCTTGTGGGCAGGAAATACCCCGGTTCAAGCCCAGCAGATTAACTCATTCACCCCGAAAACCATCATCGGCGGCACAGGAACACGCTTGCAAATCAATGGTACCGGCTTCGGCAACAGCCGGAACAACTCCTATGTGGCCTTTGTGCAAGACAATGGCCAATACAATGCGCCGGCACTGGCAGAAAGCTATCGCTACCTGAGCTGGACTGACACCAGGATTGAGCTTGAAATGCCGAACGCGTACAACGGCAAGATCAAAGTGGTGGTGCTGGGTAAGGAAAGCATTTCTTCCGACTCCTTGCATGTGGGTGCCAACCTGGGCTACCGGCAGGTGAATCCGCTCTTGTACGACCTGCTCAGCGCCCGCGACGGCAACGGCGGCATCACCTGGTACATCCACCGCAGCTATTGGAACCTACCCGAAGCGCGCAATGCCATTGCCGAAGTGGTGCGCGAGTTCCGCTGCAAAACTGGCGTGAATTACCGCATCGCGCCCTTGCTGACCGATACGCCGCTGAACCTGGGTTCCAATATCCACCTCATCGCACCCGATTCGGCCCTGGGCGTGGTAGGCTTCAACGACCGGCTCTGGACATCCTGCATCCTCGGTTCCGAGACTTTCTTCACAATCCAGACACAGCTCATCCGCCTCGGCACCCGTGAGAACTGGTATTTCGGAACCGGCACTCCGCCATCGGGCAAGGCCAAATTCCGCTATGTGCTGATGCATGAAATGGGCCATTCACTTGGCCTGGGCCATGTGGATGAACCCGGACAAACCATGTTCCCGTCTGTGACGCTGCTCCCATCTTCCAACTGGAGCATGCGCGACAGCATCACCACCGCTGAAAAAACAGCCATCGGACATTATGTGTCGCTCAGCCGCAACTTCAGCTTCCGCGCCTGTGGTATTCTGCCGCTCAGCGCCCCGGCCAACTGCCAGGATGTCTATGCGGATCCTGCCCTTTCCATCCAGGCAAATGCGCTTGAAAGCCTGCGCATTTATCCCAATCCGGCGCGCGACCAAGTTCGTGTGGAAGGCTTGGCAGCTCCCGCCGCGTATCGCCTGCTCGACCTGAGCGGCCGTGTGCTGGCAGCGGGAACCTTGCGCCAACGCGAAGCCATCCCCCTGCCAACAACGGCTCCGGGTTGGTACCTCCTGCATATTGCAGGACAGGCACCGCAAAAACTCCTGATTGAATAACTCCGCACTTTGACTCGCCGAACCCCATGAATTTCGAAACCCTGTTCAACCTTGCCGGATTGCTGGCCCTCATCGGCTGGATTCCCGCCATGTTCCTTCCTGCAGCGCCATTCACCCGCAACCTTGTGCACAAAGGCTGGGTACCCGGATTGCTGGCAATTGCATACATCGTTTTGCTAGGCACTTATATGGGCGGGACCGATGGTGGTTTCAGCAGCCTGGCCGAAGTAAAAAAGCTGTTTGTACAAGATGGCGTGTTGTTGGCCGGCTGGCTCCATTACCTCGCCTTCGATTTGCTCATCGGAGCCCGCATCGGCCTGGAGGCGCACCACAAAGGTTACAGCAAGGTTTGGGTGGTTCCGGTGCAGGCGATGGTTTTCATGGCCGGACCGGCTGGTTGGCTCGTTTACACCATCGCCGACACCTTCCTTTCCGGTCGATGGAGCCTTAGAAAAAACTGATAACCTGCGTTTTCCGGCATTAGGCAGGGCGGGAACGGGCTGTATCTTTGCCCAATGCGTATCCTGTTTTTAGCTTTGGGATGGGCCCTCAGCAGCCTTCCACTTACAGCACAAACCGGCCCGGAAACCCTGATGCAGGCCATGAAACCGCGCAGTGTCGGTCCGGCAGGCATGAGCGGCCGCGTCACCGCCATCGACGTGGTGCGTTCCCAACCCAATACCATCATCATCGGCACGGCCAGCGGTGGCGCCTGGCGCAGCGACGACGGCGGGATCACCTGGAAACCCATTTTTGACGAACAGCCGGTGGCCAGTATCGGCGCCGTAGCCATCCAACAGAACAACCCCGCTGTGATATGGGCCGGCACAGGCGAAGGCAATCCGCGCAACAGCCACAACAGCGGCGACGGCATTTACAAGAGCATCGACGGCGGAAGGAGCTGGACGAAGATGGGGCTGGAAAATACCCGCACCATCCACCGCATCCTCATCCACCGCGACAATCCGGATATCGTTTATGTCGCGGCGCATGGTGCTGCCTGGGGCCCTTCCGAAGAACGCGGTGTGTACAAAACCACCAACGGCGGAAAAACCTGGGAACGCGTGCTCTTCACCAACAATACCTCGGGCTGTGCTGAGCTTGTAGCCGACCCATCGAATCCGGATAAGTACTTCGCAGCGATGTGGGATTACCAGCGCAAACCCTGGACATTCCGCAGCGGCGGACCGGGCAGCGGCTTGTACGTGACCCTTGACGGCGGTAAGACCTGGACGCGGCGCACGGACAAAGACGGTCTCCCTGCCGGAACCCTCGGCCGCATCGGCCTGACCGTTTCGCGCAGCAAACCCAATATCGTATATGCCATCGTGGAATCGAAAACCATCGACCTCTACCGCAGCACCGACGGTGGCTACCGCTGGCAGAAACTATCCAACGATGCCAACCTTGGCAACCGCCCATTCTATTACAACGAAATCCACTGCGACCCTAAAAACGAAAACCGCATTTACAGTCTCTGGAGTCAGATATCGCGCAGCGAAGACGGCGGAAAAACCTGGCAGGTGCTGGCCGACTGGAACCATGTGCATCCGGACCACCACGCCTTGTATATCCATCCCGACAATCCCGATTTTCTGATCAACGGGAACGACGGCGGGCTGAACATCAGCTACGACGGCGGCAATACCTGGCGCTTTGCGGAAAATCTTCCGCTCGGGCAGTTCTACCACATACGCGTCGACAACCAGATCCCTTACAATATCTACGGCGGCCTGCAAGACAACGGCAGCTGGATCGGGCCTGGCTATATCTGGCGCCAGGGTGGCATCCGCAACAGCGACTGGCAGGAAGTGTATTTCGGCGACGGCTTTGATGTAGCTCCGGTTACGGAAGACGGAAAAATCGGATATGCCATGTCGCAGGGAGGCAACCTCGCCTTGTACGACCTGAACACGGGCAAGACCCACAATATCCGCCCGGTTCATCCCGAAGGCCTCAAACTTCGCTACAACTGGAATGCGGCCCTTGCTCCCGATCCCTTTGCACGCGATGCCGTGTATTACGGCAGCCAGTTCGTGCATTACAGTCCAGACCGCGGCAAAACCTGGAAAATCATTTCCCCCGACCTTACTTCCAACGACACCGCCAAGCAGAAACAGGCGCTCAGCGGCGGGCTCACCATCGACGCTACGGATGCCGAAAACCACTGCACCATCCTCGCCATTGCGCCTTCGCCGGCAGACCGGCAGGTGATCTGGGTCGGCACCGACGACGGCAACCTGCAGCTCACCCGCGACGGCGGCAAGACCTGGACCAACCTCATCGCCCGCCTGCCCGGTGCTCCGCAACGCGCATGGATTCCGTTTATCCAGCCCGGAAAAACCGCAGGAACCGCCTGGGTTGTGATCAACAATTACCGCCAGAACGACTGGGAACCCTATTTGTACATGACCACCGATTTCGGTCAGACATGGAAGCGCATGGCCGATGGCAAGAAAGTGCGCGGCCACTGCCTCAGCGTATTGCAGGATCCGGAAGAAGAAAAACTCGTATTCCTCGGTACAGAACAAGGCCTTTGGGTGAGTTTCGACGGCGGCAATGCCTGGACGCGCTGGAAGAATAATTTCCCGGCTGTTCCTGTAAGCGATCTGCAGCTGCAGACCCGTGAAAACGACCTTGTGATTGGCACTTTCGGCCGCTCTGTCTGGGTGATCGATCAGATCCTTCCGCTCCGCGAATACGCCCGCAAGGGAACCGGCATGTTCTCCGGCGATATCCGATTGTTGCCTGTGTCTGATGCCGTTTTAGCAGCTTATAACCGCCCTGCCGGCATGCGTTTCCCGGCCGATGCTTTCTACGAAGGCGACAATAAGCCCTATGGCGCAGCTTTGCAGTATTGGGTGAAGAAAACAGATGCCAAGGCCGATAAGATTTCCATCACCGGTGAAGTTTATGACGAAAGCGGACGCAAGATCCGCACACACCGCTTCAAGCACGACTCCAGCGGATTTTATAAAATCCACTGGCGTTTGATGGGCGACGGTTTCCGCTTCCCCTCCCATTACACGCCCGAAGACAACGCCGATTTGCCCGAAGGCATGGCGGTTCCGCCGGGCCGTTACAAGCTCGTATTGCGCACTGGCAGCTCGGCCGATTCCGCCTGGGTGACGGTGAAAGCTGATCCGCGCAAAAACTGGGATGCCGCTGCCCACAAAGGATTGATAGACGCTGTAGAGAAATTCAAGCCCACTGCCAACCGCGCGTACGAAGCCTTCGAAGCGCTCAAAAAGGCAGAAAAGACCCTCGCCGCCGTGAAAGAATCTTTCTGGCTGGCACCCGACAGCGTGCGGAAGGAGCTGGATAAGAAGGTGAAAGTGATGCAGGACAGCCTGTCTAACCTGAAGCTGCTGTTCATGTTGCCCCGCGATTTCCGGGCTTACGAAGACGCCACCCTGCGCCTGAACCATTACCTCTGGGAAGCGTTTAGTTTGACCATGCAGAGTGAGAACGCACCCGGTGAGAACGCGATGAACGCCATCCGGACCGCCGAAAGAGAAACCGAAAAAGTATGCAGCCGTATCAACCGTTTCTTTGAGACGGAATGGGCGGCCTTCCAACGCGAAACCGAAGCCCGGCGCAGCAACCTCTTCCCACCGGCCCGTAAATTCTGATCAGCGTGAAGAAGTTAGGCGGAATCAGCATCGCCATCCTGCTCTTGCTGGTGGCCATTGCCCTGCGCATTTGGGTGTTTAAGGGGGAAGGGGCCGAAGCCGGAAA
Organism: Bacteroidota bacterium; assembly: GCA_046314695.1. GTDB lineage: Bacteria > Bacteroidota > Bacteroidia > NS11-12g > UBA955 > REEB481. The sequence goes on from JBKDBI010000147.1 coordinate 8,707, forward strand.
AGGCGGCCCGGTTGGCAATAAGCCGCCTGCACCCGTCCAGGTGGAATTGGTGCAATCGGGCGGATTGGAAGGCGATGCTTCTGTAACCGGCAGCTTGCTGGCCGAAGAACAGGTTGACCTGCGCCCCGAAACCGGCGGCCGCATCGTTTGGCTGCAGATGCCGGAAGGCAGCATGGTAGCCAAAGGCCAGTTGCTGGCGCGGCTCAACGACGCCGACCTCAAGGCCCAGCTGCAGAAGCTGGAAGCACAGATACAACTCGCCAAACAGCGCGAACAGCGCCTGGCCGCATTGAAACCGCTCGGTGGTGCCAGTGCCGACGAATACGAAAACGCACAGCAAACGCTGAAGAGTCTGGAAGCCGACCGCGAAAGCGTGCAGGCCCGGCTGGCGTTGTGCGAAATACGCGCGCCCTTTGCAGGCAAACTCGGCCTCCGCCGGGTCAGCGAAGGCAGCTTTGTCAGCAGCCAGGACATCCTCGGCACCCTTACGAAAACCGATGGCATGAAAGTAGAATTCTCCGTGCCTGCCCGCTACGCCGCATCGTTGCGCGAAGGCGACAAGGTGCGTTTGTTGGCCGAAGGCGGCAAAGACACCTTCAGCGCGGTGGTTTTCGCTACCGAAGGAAGCCTCGACAACGCCACACGGACCTTGGCCGTGAGGGCGCGCGTGCTGCAACCCGGAACGCGTCTGAAACCCGGCATGTTCGCCCAGGTGTGGCTGCAGACGCGGCCCGATGCCCGGGCTGTCAATGTGCCCACAGAAGCCCTTGTTCCAGTGCTCAAAGGAGCCCAGATATATGTGGTGGAAGGTGGAAAGGCCGTGGCCCGCGACGTGGAAACGGGGTTGCGCAATGCCGGCAGGGTGGAAATCCTTTCCGGCTTGCAGGCCGGCGACAGCGTCATTGTGCGCGGTTTGCTCGGGCTGCGTCCGGGAAGTCAGGTAAAACCAACAGGCAAACGCTGAGCCCATGTCGCTTTCCTCGCTAAGTATCCGCCGGCCCGTGCTGGCCATTGTGATGAACCTGCTGATCTTGCTGTTCGGCTTCATCGGGATGCGCTATCTCGGCGTCCGGGAGTTTCCTTCCATCGACCCACCTGTCATCACGGTGCGCACCAACTACGCCGGCGCCAATGCCGATGTGGTGGAATCGCAAATTACCGAACCGCTCGAAAAGGCGATCAACGGCATCGCCGGCATCCGCTCCATCTCTTCGGCCAGCAACCTCGGCTCGAGCGTCATCACCATAGAGTTCGACCTGAATACCGACCTGGAAGCCGCGGCCAACGACGTACGCGACAAAACCACCCAGGCCGTGCGTTCGCTGCCACGCGATATCGACGGATTGCCCGTGGTGAGCAAGGCCGACGCCAACAGCGACGCCATCATCACCTTAACCCTCAAAAGCGCCGGACGCAATCCGCTGGAAGTAAGCGACTTCGCCGAAAACGTAGTGGCAGAGCGCCTGCAAACCATACCCGGTGTGAGTTCCATCCAGATCTGGGGGCAGCGCCGTTACGCCATGCGCCTGTGGATGGATCCGGTGAAAATGGCCGCCCACAGCGTCACGCCCATCGATATCCAACGCGCGCTCGACCGTGAAAACATCGACCTGCCCGGAGGCAAGATCGCCGGCAATACCAGCGAACTGGCGGTCAAAACACAAGGCCGTTACCGCAGCGAAGAAGCATTCAACCAGATGGTGGTGCTCGAAACCGGTGGCCGCGTGGTGCGCCTCGCCGATATTGGCCGCGCTGTGTTGGGGGCTGAAAACGAAGAAACTGTCCTCAAAAACGCCGGTGTGCCGATGATCGGTCTGGCCATTGTGCCGCAGCCGGGAGCCAATTATATCGACATAGCCGATGAGTTCAAAAAACGCTTCGCGGAGATCAAGAAGATTGTTCCCGAAGACTACGAATTCAATATCGCGCTCGACAATACCGTATTCGTGCGCCGTTCGCTGGTCGAGGTGCAGGAAACGCTGCTCATTGCCATCGTATTGGTGGTGATCATCATCTTCCTCTTTTTCCGCGACTGGCTCATCGCCTTCCGCCCGCTGATCGACATCCCCGTTTCGCTGATCGGCGTCTTCTTCCTCATGTACCTGCTCGGCTATTCGGTGAACGTACTCACCTTGTTGGCCGTGGTATTGGCCACAGGGTTGGTAGTGGATGACGGCATCGTGGTAACCGAAAACATTTACCGCAAGGTGGAGCGAGGCATGGCGCCGGTGGAAGCCGCGATCAAGGGCTCTGCTGAGATTTTGTTCGCTGTGGTTTCTACCTCCGTCACCCTCGCCGCAGTTTTCCTTCCGGTGATCTTCATGCAGGGTTTTGTGGGAAGATTGTTCCAGGAATTCGGTGTGGTGCTGGCCGGCGCCGTGCTGATTTCTGCCTTCGTATCGCTCACCCTCACTCCGATGCTGAATGCCTACCTGGTGCGGAAGAACAAAGGGCATAGCAAGTTTTACGAACGCACAGAGCCATTCTTCCGCGGCATGAACCGCTGGTACGAAGTGCGGCTGGCGGCTTTCCTGCGCCGGCGCTGGCTGGCCCTGGTAATCCTCGGCGTTTGTTTCAGCGCGGTTTTCTTCCTCGGGCGGCAGCTCAAGAGCGAACTCGCACCGCTGGAAGACCGCAACTGGATGCGCATGAGCATCACCGCTCCCGAAGGTGCCACCTATGAATACACCGACGCTTTCCTGGACCGGTTTACGGCATTCCTGCAGGATTCGGTGAAGGAAAGTAAGGTCATCCTTGCTGTAACGGCGCCCAGTTTTGCCGGCTCCGGAGCATCGAATACCGGTTTCATCCGGCTGGTGCTGAAAGACCCGGAAGAACGCAAGCGCACACAATCGCAGATCGCCCGCTACGTGACGCGTCAGGCGGCACGTTATCCCGATGCGCGGGTTTTTGTGATCGAACAACAGACCATTTCGACCGGTGGTTTCGGCGGCCTGCCTGTGCAATTCGTGATCCAGGCGCCGAATTTCGACGCGCTGAAGGAAAAGCTCCCTGCCTTCATGGACGAAGTGCGGAAAGACAAAACCTTCGCCGCTGTCGATGTCAACCTGAAATTCAATAAGCCCGAACTGGTGCTCAGCATCGACCGGGAAAAAGCGGCCCTCCTGGGTGTGAGCGTGCTCGATATCGCCCAGACCCTGCAGCTGGCTTTCTCGACACCGCGCATGGCCTATTTCCCAATGAACAACCGCCAGTACCAGGTGATCGGTCAGTTTGAACGCCAGAACCGCAATACGCCCTCCGACCTGAGCGGTATTTACGTGCGGAACAAAAGCGGACAACTCATCCAGCTCGATAACGTGGTGAAGATGGAAGAGGAAAGCAGTCCGCCGCAGCTCTACCACTACAACCGCTACATGTCTGCCACCGTCTCGGCCAGTCCGGCGCAAGGCAAAACCATTGCCGACGGCATCAAGGCAATGCGGACGCATGCCGGAAAACAGCTCGACGACCGCTTCAGCACAGCGCTTACCGGACCGAGCCGCGATTTTGAGGAAAGCTCGGGCAACCTGCTCATGGCCTTCATGCTGGCCTTGCTGCTGGTTTACCTCATTCTGGCGGCGCAGTTTGAAAGCTTTACCGATCCGCTGATCATCATGCTTACGGTTCCCCTTGCGTTGGCCGGAGCCGTGTTTGCGCTCTGGTATTTCCACCAGACGCTGAACATTTTCAGCCAGATCGGGATCATCATGCTCATCGGACTGGTGACGAAGAACGGCATCCTGATGGTGGAATTCGCCAACCAGCGCAGGCTGAGGGGTGAAGACAAATACACCGCCATCCTCAAAGCCAGCGTGATGCGCCTGCGGCCGATCCTCATGACAAGCCTGGCAACCATGCTGGGCGCTTTGCCGATTGCCGCTTCCTTTGGTGCCGCTTCCGCCAGTCGCATGGGAATGGGCATTGCCGTGATGGGCGGTGTGGCTTTTTCTTTGGTATTGACCCTTTTCGTGGTGCCGGCGGCATACTTGCTTCTGGCGCGCAAACATGTTTCACCTGAATTGGCAGGATACGATGAAGACGACGATGAAATTTAATGGATTGATCATCTTGACCTTGCTCGGTTTGGCCGGGCCGGCACAGGCGCAGCTCAGCCTGAATGCCGCACTCGACAGCGCATTGCAACTGCGGCTGGGGCTGGTAATCGCGCGGAACGGAGCCGAGATGGCGCGCCTGCAGAACAATCCGGGTATGGCGGGCATGTTGCCTTTTGTAAGCCTGGGCAGCGGGCTTGGCCTTTCCGGAACCAGCATTGACCAGCAGTTTTCGAACGGCACGGTGATCCGCCGCGACGGCGTGCAGGTGAATAACGCCAATGCCAACATCGGCGCATCGTGGACCTTGTTCGACGGCATGCGCATGTTCGTGATGCGCGATCGCCTTCAGGTACTCGAAAACCTGGGCGAGCAGGGTGTTTTTGCAGAAACGGTACGTATCAGCACCTCCACCCGGCTGGCATTTCACGGTGCGGCGCGCGAGCAGGCCGTGCTGGCCTATATGCAGAAGCAACTGGCCCTCAGCAAAGCCTTGGCCGAACTGGCCGATCAGCGCAGCCTGACGGGAACGGTTGCCGCCGTGGAAGCCATGCGTGCCCAAACGGCAGCACAGGCATGGGAAGCCCAGGTGGCGCAGCAGGCCGGTCGGCTCAGCGAAGCACGCGAAGCATTGGCTTTTGAAATGGCTGTGCCTGCAGACCGTTTGCCGGAAAGGCTGGATTACGATACGCTGCTTCCGCCACAATCAGCCCTGGAAAACTGGACTTCGGCCATCAACCGCAATCCGGCTATGCAGGCGGTAAAAATCAATTATGAACTGGCTGCGCTGCAGGTGCGCGAGTGGGAAAGCCAACGCTGGCCGCAGCTGCGCACCGGTACCGGCTTCAACTACAATACCAACCGCAACTCGGATGGTTTCTTCCTGGTGAACCAAAGCTACGGTTTCAACGGATCGCTGAACCTGAGCTGGAATATCTTCAGCGGAGGCGTGGTGAGGAACCAGATTAAGGTTGCGGGTTTGCAGCGAGAGAATGCTGCATTGGAATACAAAGAACTGAACCGCAGCCTGGAATCGGATATCCGGCAGGCATGGATACGGTTGGAAACGGCGCGGCAGGTGTACCGTCAGACAGCGAAGGCACTGGCTACGGCTGTTCAGGCGCGCGAGGTGACGGAAGCGCGTTACCGCGCGGGGGCAGCTTTGTTGCTGGAATTGAATGAGGCGCTGCGGAACGAGAACGATTTGCAGCTGGCGTTGGCAGATGCTTTGTTGCGTTTGCGGGTTGCGGAGACGGAGCTCAGCGCATTGACGGGG
>JBKDBI010000148.1:0-8323 GCA_046314695.1 Bacteroidota bacterium
CGGGCAGTATCGACGGCGTCTTCGGCCTGCCAACCAAATGGGTGGTTGCGGCTGGCTGCGTTTCCGAAATGCTGGGTAAAATAGGGAATCATGGCCTCCAGCACGCGGGGGTCTACCGGTGTAGTGGCATTATTGTCGAGATAAATGGGAAGTTTCACCATGGTTTAGACTGATTCTAAAGTGCAAAATTAACATCCTTTGTGGGAAAAGGTTGGGCGAAGGGTCAAATAATCAGCATTTTCCATGACGGAGGTCATTTTTTCTGCAGTTCAATCAAGCTAAAGCAGCCTGAAGTAAAGGTGTCAGGCGGGAGCGGCCATTTTGTCAGACAAATGCAAGCCCATACAAGTGCACCTGTTTTCCGTCCGATTAAGCCTTACTTTTGTCGTTTATCAACAAAGCGGCGCGTTTCTTGAGAAATCCAAACGGCGCCCAAGGCGATTTATCTAGAGGAATGAACGATCAGCAAAACGACAAGGCACAAGAGAAGAAGCCCAGGTTTAACCCATATTGGATCTATGGGTTAATCGTTCTGGCTTTCATCATCATCAACCTGATTCCGCGTGAACAGGGAAAACCAACCAATTGGAATGAAGTGAAGAAAATGGTCCTGCAGGAAGAAGTAAGCAGGATGATTGTATGGAACGAGAGCGAAGTGGAAGTGTTTCTGACCAAAGAAGCACTCGATAAGGAACAACACAAGAAGCTGAAAAACACCAACGATATGTTCGGTGGCGATGTTCCGCAGTACTACTTCGAAATCGAAATCGATTACTTCAACCGCCAATGGGAAGCACTGCAAAAAGAACTGGCAGGCAAAAACATCGCATCTGAAGCCATCAACCTGGAATTTAAACGCCGGGTTGACTACACCGGTCAGATTTTCAACTGGCTCTTCTTCATCCTGATCTTCGTCGGATTCTGGATGCTGGTAATGCGCCGTGTTGGTTCCGGCGGTGGCGGCGGCGGACCGAACATCTTCAACATCGGCCGTGCCCGCGCCCAGTTGTTCGATAAGGACACCAAGGTGAATATCACCTTCAAAGACGTGGCCGGTCTGGAAGAGGCAAAAATGGAAGTGATGGAAGTAGTTGACTTCCTCAAAAATCCCAAAAAATACACCAACCTGGGCGGCAAAATTCCCAAAGGCGTTTTGCTTGTAGGCCCTCCCGGAACAGGTAAAACCCTGCTCGCCAAAGCAGTAGCCGGAGAGGCAGGCGTGCCTTTCTTCTCGCTTTCCGGTTCAGACTTCGTTGAAATGTTCGTCGGAGTTGGTGCCAGCCGTGTACGCGATCTGTTCAAGCAGGCGAAGGAAAAAGCGCCCTGTATCATTTTTATCGATGAAATCGACGCCATCGGCCGCGCCCGTGGCAAGAACCTGGTACAAAGCAGCAATGACGAACGCGAGAGCACACTCAACCAATTGCTGGCAGAGATGGATGGTTTTGGTACCGACAGCGGCGTAATCCTGATGGCGGCGACCAACCGTCCCGATATCCTCGACTCAGCCTTGTTGCGCCCGGGTCGCTTCGACCGCCAGATTTCGGTAGACAAACCCGACCTCAACGGCCGTGAGCAAATCTTCAAGGTTCACCTGAAACCACTTACCAAACTGGACGCCGACGTAGACGCCCGCAAACTGGCGGCACAAACCCCCGGTTTTGCCGGAGCCGAAATCGCCAACGTTTGCAACGAAGCAGCCTTGATCGCAGCCCGCAAAGGCAAAGACCAGGTGGATATGCAGGATTTCCAGGATGCCATCGACCGCGTTATCGGCGGCCTGGAAAAGAAAAACAAGCTTATCTCTCCCGAAGAAAAAGAGATTGTTGCCTATCACGAAGCAGGTCACGCAGTAGCCGGTTGGTTCCTCGAACATGCAGATCCGCTGGTGAAAGTATCCATCGTGCCGCGCGGCGTGGCTGCGCTGGGTTATGCCCAATACCTGCCCAAGGAACAATTCCTTTACCGCACCGAACAACTGCTCGATACCATGTGCATGACACTCGGAGGCCGCGCAGCAGAAGATGTCTTCTTCGGCAAAGTGAGCACCGGCGCACAGAACGATCTGGAGCGCGTAACGAAGTTGGCCTATTCCATGGTGACCATCTATGGTATGAGCGAAAAAGTAGGAAACCTGAGTTTCTACGATGCTCAGGGAGAATACGGCTACCAGAAACCCTACAGCGAAAAGACGGCTGAACTGATTGATGGCGAAGTGCGCGAGCTGGTAGACAAAGCCTATCGCCGCACCAAGGATATGCTGATCGAACACCGTCAGCACGCCGAAGCACTTGCGCAGGAACTGCTGAAGAAGGAAGTACTCTTCCAGGCAGACCTTGAGCGCTTGATCGGCAAGCGACCTTTCAACACCAAAACCACCTACGACGAGTTTGTAAACGCTGACCGCGAAAAGGAAACACCTGAAACCACACAGGCACCTGAGGTAAGCGAAACCGAAGAGCCCAAAACCGAAGCCTGAGTCAATTCAGGACATAACAAAAAGGCCGGATCATCAGTCCGGCCTTTTTTTATGTGCAACGCCGCAAAGTCTTATTCCCTGTAAACACCTATCGGGCCTTGCAAAGCGCCTTCGCGGCCTTGCCTATCGATGGTTCTGAAATAGTAAAAATGGGTGAGCGCCGCGCCGGCTGTCTTGTCGTGGAAGCTTTCCGTGGCGGGTGAAACCTGGCCGATCTGTATGGCTTCCGCCCCGCCGGAGGCACGCAGGATGCGGATGGCCGCCAATCTTGAATCGAAGGGCGTAACCCAGGAAATCCGAACACCGTCGTCGCCGGCAAAAATCCGGATATCGCTTAGTTCGGACAGGCGTTCTTCTATGAAACTGTATGCCGCCTCACCGGCAGAAGTGCTGCGCACAGCGGTGTCGTTGCCGGTGCTGTAAACAGCGTAATAATAAGTACAGCCTTCCTTCAGGCTGCTGTCGGTGAAAACGGTCCGTGATGCATCGAGAAGCGCCAGTACCTTCCGCGAACCACCCTCGCAATCGCTGCGGCGCATCACGATATAGCGCGAAACCCAGGCTGAAGTTTCTGTCATATCCGGCCAGAACAAACGGATTTTACCGGCGCTTATCACATCAAACCAAGGCTGAGTAATGGCCGGAAAAGCCGTGCGACCGGCAACAAGCAGGGAGATTGTTTCGCTGGGCGGCCCGATATGGTATGCGGTATTGACATCGCGCACCTGGTAGCGGTACAAAACCGCACCTTCGGTCTCCGGCAAGGTGTCGATGAAAACCAGCTGCGTGGTATCGGAGAGCAGGATATCCCCGCGTTGCTGGAATGCGCCGTCTCTGCCCGCTGCCCGGTAAACGTAATAACCGCGGGTATCGGGTTCTGTACGCTGCCAGATGAGCCGCACAACACGGTGTTGTTGCGCTGCTTCCAGATTCTGAACCGGTAACAGGTTGTTGTTACCACTGCCCGCTTCGAGCATGCCGGAAACACGGGGCGACGGCGGTGAACTTTCATAGGCGCCGTTGAGCACGATGGTATAGTAATACGTGCGCACCGGCGTTACGTCGTTGTCGGTGTAAGCGGTATCGTCGGGCGCCAGGGAGGCGATGCGGAAAAAGCGCCCATCATGGATCAGGCTTTTGTACAGGTCGATGGAAACAATGCCATCGGCGTTTTTGAGTTTCCAGGAAACGCGGATGGCGTTTTGTTCGGTCAGCGAGCGCGTCTTGATGCGGTCGACAGAGGGTTGTATGGAACCTGCCGGCATTTGATAGGCCGAAACCACGGGAGCGAGGCTGCCGGCATTGCCCGCCATGTCAACCGCCTGCACGGTGTAGGCATAAGGCACCTTTTCTACCGCAGTCTGGTCGAGGAAGCGCAGCATCAGGGTATCGTTCTCGGTATAGAAAATCAGCTGCGGCTCAATGCGCTGGAAGCCGGTGCGCTGGTAATAGGCGCGGAAAACCTTCACGCGGGCGAGGTTGCCGCGCACGGGAATTCGATAGGTAACCGACATGCCGCCGATACCCGGTTTCGCGCTGACGGGCCGGAAGAGCGTATTGGCCGGATTGCCGGGCCATGCGGTTGCGCGCGTTTCAGCGCTGCTGCCGGCCAGGGTTTCCCGTCCGCGGGTCTGCTGAATGCGGTAGGCATAGCGCTTGCCTTTTTCGGCGTTCGCGTCATACCACGCACGACCCAGAGCATACAGAACGGGAAGATCGGCCGCCCAGCCTTGCAGGGAATCGCGTCGTCCGGCTGAGAATTCCTTCCACAGAAAAGCTATTTCTCTGGCACCGGGCAAGCGGTCGAAGCCAATGTCCAGCCCGTTGATATCGAGGATGCGCGCGCGCATTTCGTCTGCCGAACCCGGACGCAGCAGCTTTCCTGCTTCCGTCCAGTTGCCGCCTTCCTGCCGCCGCTCGATGGTGAAGTGGTTTCCCTCCGGCAAATCGGTTCCGGCCAATACCCAGATGCCCGCCGGTCCGGCCAGGGCTTGTGCCTGCTGCGCCTGTAGGCCTGTGCAGGCGAGCGAAGTAAGGAGAATAAAAGAGAAGATGGTTTTCATGCGCATATCAGTTGGCGGCTTTGCATCCCTTGAAATTGCCCGGATTGCCGAGGCTGAAGTTGAAATAGGTACTGGATCCGTTGTATCCGAAGTTCAGGCCGGCGCCAATGGTATTGTCGTAGCAAACCTCATCCACCACCAAGGATTGACAAATCTTGTACCCGCAACTGAAGTCGCCTAGGGCATCGAAGGTGAGGCCTTTGTTGTAGTTGATGGTAGCCTGCGCGCTTGCGTTCACATGGCCGGAAATGGAAGTTCCAGTGATGGCGCTCATACCCGCGCGCACATCCACATAAGCGCCCAGCCCGAGGTTGAAGGTGGATGCGTTGAAATTCACGCCCAGCGAGGCTTCAAGTGTGGCATCGGCATGAATATAGGCATTGGCAATCACGGCGTAGAAATCGTAATGCTCGTTGATGAACTGGTTGGCACCGCAGAACCAGAAGCCCTTGAAAGTGCTCTTGTTAGCCTGCAACCAGCACTGGGCATTTGGATTCACGGTGTACGTAGTGGCTTTCTTGATCAGCGCATCGGTGAGGTTGTAGCCGCCGAGCACAAAACCAATCTTGAACATGCCGTAGCCTTCCACGAAAATGGTTCCGGTGTTTACGCGCCCAAGCCCGACGACCACAAACCCGCCCGGATCGATGATCGTTTCCACCTGCCCGTCAACCTCCCAGGATCCTATTTGCGTTCCTTCGGGAATCACAAGCAAGCCGTGAAGGCGCTTGGCTCCAAAATCGTAGGTCATCTCCAGTTCGCCGAACGGTGTGCTGATCTGGTTCATGCTGACGGCATTGGAAGAGGCTTTGATTTCTCCATGTACCACAAAGTCCATATCCGGGTCGCTCTTCACGACACCATCCATTGTATTGTCTTTGTACTTCCCGGAGAACCGGAAGAGGTTCCAGTCGGCGCCATCCACCCACATGCCATTTTTGTTCTGATCGGCGCTGAGTTGCAGGCGGGGCCCGCTGCTTCCTGCGCTTACGAGGTAAACAATGTCGTTGGCATTGAGGAATACGCGTCCTTTCTGGCCATCCTTCCTGCCAATCACCAGCCGCGCGGGAATCGGATTGAATTTCCCGGGCTCGGCCACGCTGCCATAAATGGTGAACTCTTTGCTTAAGGCGTTGATTTCAGGTGCTTTGGGTGCGCCTTTGAACTTCACGTAACCCTTTGCTTCGAACTCAAACAACAAGGCTTCACATTGCGCTGTGAGGTTGGTGCCGAGACGTGTGAAGTTGAGGGCCATGGAAGCCGTTGGCATGCGGGGAACGTCGAAGCGCGCATCGCCGACCAGTTTGAAGTTGTTGCCGCCGCTCACCAGCATTTTGGGTTCGAACGAAACGCGGTCGTTGCCGAATACGCTGTTGAAGGTTTGGTTCTGCATGGACAAGATCACATCTACGCCGTTGCTGATGAGCTGGATATAGTCGATTCTGAGACTGCCGTTGAGCGTCGGGCTCAGGCCGTCGACCATAGCGGCATAGCCGGCCGGTCCTTTGGAAATCGCAAGCCGCCAATGACCGGACATGTCGTATCCGCAGGCTTCGTCGTAAAGGAAGATGGCTTTGCTGGACACGTTTTTGAGGTTGAGCGTTCCACCTCCCAGGCTGATATTCCCCAGCACAAAATCATCCAGCACGAAGAGGTCGTGCCGCAGGTTGAATGTGGAAGCCGGGATATCCAGGATACCGGTCTTGATGAGTGCCTGGCTGGAATACAAACCGCCCTTCGCCGGATCGAGCGTCCAGTTCCGCACTTCCAGCTTCCATTTTTCCATTTCCAATACCAGCGGAGTGCTGGAAGAGGCAGGATAGACCTTGTCGTTGTCGATTACCACGTCGTCGGCAGTGAACTTCACCTGGTTCAGGGGCGAGTTGGGAATATTGCCCGTTACCGTGATTTTCATGCGCAGGCGGCCTTCGCCATCTACGTATGAAGCGGCAGCGTCTGCACTGGCCTTGAAGCCGGCAAAGGTGAACAGGAGGTTGCCGCCCGAACTGTTGCTGAGCCGGTATGCGGTTTCTCCGCCTCCGGAAGTTTGTATCGCGCGGATTTTGGTGCTGATGCTACCACCCTGTTTTTGGATGCCAAGGTAAAAGGGTCCGGTTTCGGAAAAACTGAGATAGGTGGAAGGGAAGTCGAATGAATTGTCTGCAATCCGCGCGTAGCAATCGATGTGACCGCTGTTTTGGTTGCTGCCCAGGCGCAGGTTTTTGGGGTTCAGCGTCGCGCCGGGCTCTGCGATGAGGTCTACATTGTAACGGTTGCGGTACTTCATCTTGAGCAGCGCCGTTGCGTCGAGTTCGGTTTCACTTTTCAGTGCTTTGGCTTGTGACCCGCTGATATCAAAATCAACATTGCGTACCCGCACCTTCGTGCCCGGACTCAACCAGGTGAACGAAGACCCCGAACTGCCCAGGTCGACCATGCCGGTTACGCGTACCACGCCTTTCTTGGGCTCTGTCAGGCTTTCCACACTTAACGGGAAGCCGTACAGGCTGCTGATGGCCGGGCCTTCAAACGCCTTGATTTCAAGGTTCAGCGTATGCGTGGAACCGCCCGCCGGCATGCTGCCTTTGGCACCTATGGTGGTGAAACTGGTGTCGAGTGTGGCGTGAACTGTCAATCCGGTGCCGATATTCGGTATACCGTCAATCCGGTATTTGCCATCGTTGCCGCTGCGGGCCTGCAATTGGCTCCAGCCTGTTTTACCGGGCTTGCCGGGAAGAGGGCTGCTGCTTTGGTCCACGTACACCAGGGCGTTCTTTACCGGCTTTCCGTTGAGTTGCACAATGCCCGTGAGCACCCTGCCAAGCCGGAGCGTGACATTGTATTCCACCCAATCGCGGCTTTCCTTGTTCTGCAGGTTGAGGGTTACGGGAATCAAACCCATTCCCGGTTGCGCAGCGTCGCCGAGCAGGGCGGTGAATTGTGTGGAAGAAACGTTCTCAAAAGGTGGAATATCAATCACATAGGCGTTGGCGCTATTGGCGGCCGATTTATCCGGATCGTTGTTGATGATGGCGCGCACCGTATTTTTCGGTCCACCGCCGCCAGCCATAATGGGCAATCCTTCTGCGTTTTGCAGCTGCAGGCGCAGGCGGATGCGGTGCTTGCGACGGAACACCTGGATGGTGCCAAGGTCTTTGGTATAGCTCAGGAAAAACGTGAAGCTGGTATCGAAGTATCCAAGGTCTTTGGGCAGGATGCGGATGCTTTGGTTGCCCATGCTGGTGGCGGGAATTTCAAAATTACCGCCGGTTTTAACCACCGTAACCTTGCCCGGGCCGCTCATGGTGATGGCTTTCCCGACCTTGTTCTCAAACACCATCTCGTCGCCGCGTATGATATAGACTTCCAGCGGTTTGCCGTTTTCATCCACCACTTTGCCTATCACTTTCCCGCCGGGTTTGAGCTGGAAGGAAAAGGCCATTTGTTGCCCGGTTTTGTTGATGGTGAAGTTCTTATCTGCATGGGTATAGCCCCAGCAACGCGCCTGCAGGGTAATCGGTGTGCCGTCGTTCCAGCTGCAGGTTACGCCGCCGGCATGCAATCTGCCGTTCACGATTTCGAAGTAGCCGGAATCGTCGCAAGGCACCTGCTGGAAATCGCTCATACCCGGCGTTTTGATGCGTACGTAACCTCCTTTTACAGGTTTGCTGCTGCTTTCATCGAGCAGGCGGCCCGTTATGCGCGATGGCAACAGTTTGATATTGGCATAGGCGTTTGTAATGGGAAACACGACCGGCGTGAAGGTGTTCGCGCCTTTTTC
>JBKDBI010000149.1:0-2657 GCA_046314695.1 Bacteroidota bacterium
CATCCTCTTCAGCTACCTGCGCTATCGGTTGTTTCCTGTGAAACCCGAAGTGAGCCTCGAAGACTTCTTCATCAACCGCTTCGGCAAAGAGCTGTACCTCACCTTTTTCAAGGATTATACCGAGAAAGTATGGGGTTTCAAATGCCATGAGATTTCGAAAGACTGGGGTGCACAGCGCGTCAAAGGCCTGAGCATTTCCAAAACCATCGCCCATGCCCTGAAGCAGCTCGCGGGCAGCAACAAAAAAGACCTGCGGCAGCGCGGAACGGAGACTTCCTTGATTGAACAATTCCTGTATCCGAAGCTCGGTCCGGGGCAAATGTGGGAACATGTAGCGGCAGAAATCAGCGCCCGAGGCGGTGAACTGCATACGGGTATGGAAGTTTGCGGCGTGGGTTCGTCCAACGGCGGCCTGTCGCTCGATACTGTTTATGCCCGCAACGCAGCCGGCGTGGAACAGGCGTTCAAGGCCGATTATGTGTTTTCTACCATGCCGGTGAAAGACCTCGTGGCCGGTATGCGCTTCCCGGTGCCGGAAGCTGTGAAAACGATCGCGGAGGGTTTGCCTTATCGCGATTTCATCACCGTCGGGCTGCTCCTGAAAAAGCTCACGGTAGACGGCAAAGCGGGTACCATACCCGACAATTGGGTCTATATCCAGGAACGCGATGTCAAGATCGGGCGACTGCAGGTCTTCAACAATTGGAGTCCATGGCTGGTGAAAGACCCAGAAACCGTTTGGCTTGGGCTGGAATATTTCTGCATGGAAGGCGATGAACTCTGGTCGATGGACGATGCGGCACTGCGCCATTTTGCCGCCGCTGAACTCGAGCAAATCGGGCTGATTGAGCAGCGTGATGTGCTCGACGGAACCGTCATCCGCATGAAGAAAACTTATCCCGCCTATACCGGTGTGTACAGCGACTTCGATACCGTGCGCCAGTACCTCGACAGCATTGAAAACCTTTACCCGATCGGCCGCAACGGCATGCACAAGTACAACAACAGCGACCACAGCATGCTCACAGCCATGACGGCAGTAGATAATATCGCAGCCGGACGCCGCGACAAGGCCAACCTCTGGGCCATCAACACGGAGATGGAATACCACGAAAGCAAATGAACCTCAAACCCTGGATCCGCGCTGCCCGCCTCCGCACGCTGCCATTGGCGGCCGCAGGGGTATTGCTGGGTAGTTTCCTGGCAGCTGATGCCCTGCAGCCCCTGGTACTCGCTGCCGCACTCGCCACTGCCTTGCTGCTGCAGATACTCAGCAACTACGCCAACGATTACGGCGACTATATCAAAGGAACCGATAAGGCGGCAGGACGCGCAGACCGCATGCTCACCAGCGGCGAAATCAAACCCGCTGCCATGCGCAAGGCCCTAATCGCGCTGGCTTTGCTGGCCCTCTGCAGCGGCCTCTTCGCCTTGCGGCCCGTATACGATAACGCCTTTCAAACCTGGCTCATCCTCTTGCTCGTCGGCCTCCTCGCCATCTGGGCCGCCATTCAGTACACCGCCGGAAAACGCGCCTACGGTTATTATGGCATGGGCGACCTGGCTGTTGTACTCTTCTTCGGTCTTTTCGCTGTAAACGGCACCTATTACCTGCATACCGCCCGTTTCGATGTTTATGTCGGCATTGTATCGCTCGGCCTCGGTTTCCTGGCCGCCGGCGTGCTCAATGTCAACAATACCCGCGACCTGGTAAGCGATACCCTGAGCAACAAGCACACCATCGCCGTAAGGCTCGGATTCGCCGGCGCGAGGCGCTACCAGTCCATTTTGCTCGGTTTTGGCATGGTGGCCATGGTCTTGCCTTTGTATATCGCATACGGACGCAGCTTTATTCCTTCCGCCCTGCTGATACTCATCCTCGGCCGCCTGCACCTGCGCCGCTTTACGCACATTGCCCAGGCTGCGCGCAACGATTACAACCGTGAACTCAAGCGCCTCAGCCTTTCCATCCTGGCCATGGTGCTGGGCATCGGCATCTGGATGTGGGTCCGCTTAACCTTTGCGGTTGCGTGAAACTTACTTACCGCAGCGAAAGCCTGCAATTCCTGAAACCGGCAGCCACGAGCAAGGGCGCTTATCTGACGCGCGAATTGTACTTGCTCGAACTGCAATTGGCCGACGGCCGGAGCTACCGGGCCGAGTGTGCGCCGCTGCCCCATCTGAGCTGCGACGACATGGCAGCCCTGCCGGCGGCGCTCGACGACTGGTGCAGGCATCCGGAGCGCATCGCAGCAGCTGCCTTCGAAATCGAAACAGAACAATCCCGCTTCCCGGCGTTGGCCTTTGCGCTCGAAAGCCTGCGCCGGCAATGGCTCAGCGGCATTCCCGGACTGTTGTGGGACAATGCCTTTACCCGTGGCGAAGCCTGCATCCCCATTAACGGATTGGTTTGGATGGATGACGCCGAAGCGATGCTGGCCGCTGCCATGGAAAAGGCGGCCCAAGGATTCCGTTGCATCAAGTTCAAGGTTGGCGCATTGGATTTCGATGCTGAATGCAGGCTCCTGGAAACGGTGCGCGCCACATATGGTCCTGAAAGGCTGGAGCTGCGGGTGGATGCCAACGGCGCCTTTCGTTCAGACGAAGTGGATGAAAAGCTGCGCAGCTTGTCGCGTTTCCATTTGCACAGCATCGAG
>JBKDBI010000150.1:0-4791 GCA_046314695.1 Bacteroidota bacterium
AGCCAGACCAACAACTTCCGTGTGAGTTGCCGCATCTGGAGAGGCAATACCCAGGTTTATTCAGATACCCAGCGCGTTCCGGCTTATTATGGCCCTCCAGGCATGATCACCTTCGCCCGCCGTTTTGTTCCAAATATCAAAGGCCCATATCGCATCAGTTTCCGCGCTTTCCTGCCCGGCGATCAGGTGCCGGCCAACGACTCCATCGTGTACAATTTCCAGGTTGGGCTGAACCACGACCACCAGGCACTCAGTGTGGAATTCCCGCGGCGTGACAGCACCTACGGCATCGGCAGCGGACCGTATCGGGTTCGTGCGCGTTTCCGCAACAACGGTTACGTGCGTCCGGTATCGGTTGTGCCTTTTACGGCGCAGATTCTCTACAATGGAAGCGTGGTGTATACCAGCATCCGGTCAACCATTATGGATACCGGCGAAACCCGGCAGATTCTGTTCGACAGCAGCTTCATTCCCAGTTTGGTTGGTCGGCACGTGGTGCGGGTATTCGCTTCGGAACTCGACGACACTTTCCGCCGCAACGACACCTTCTACTCCCAATTCTTTACCGAACGAAGCATCGATGTGGGCGTGGTTTCCATCCTCGAACCACCGGCCGGCAATACTTACCGCATCAAACAGGATGCGCTTTTCGCCCGGGCACGCATTGTCAACGAAAGCAAAGCCGCGGTTCTGACGCCGTTCCAGACTGCCTTTGAAATCCGCGATCCGCTCAACCGCATTGTCTTCGCGCGTTACCCGACGGATACCATAGGATTCGGTATCACGAAGGAAATCATCATGCCCGACAGTTTTGTACCGGAGCGCCCGGGTAAACACCGTTTGTGGGTGATGACGCGGCTTATCACCGACCAAAACCGTTTCAACGACACGCAGTGGATCGATTTCAACGCCGAAGCCACCACCGATGGCGGTATCCTGCGTTTTGCCACGCCCGATTTCAGCCAGGAGTTCCGCGTTCCCGGTGGTTTACGCCCGGCAGTTTGGGTGAAAAACACCGGCAGCAGCGCGATATCCGGCTATAGCATCGACTTCAGGGCCTTCCCGGCAGCGGGCGGCGCCAATGTTTGGCAAGACCTCAGTGCAGGAACGGCACTCAACCCCGGCGACAGCGTGCTGATCAATGCAGGCAGCAACTGGAATCTCAGCCAGGCGGGCGATTTCCGTGTGGAAGCGCGCCTCAGCCTCAACGGCGATGTATTCAGCGGAAACGATACCCTGAGCGGTTTGCTGCGCGCAGTCGATCCGACCGGATTGCGTGATATTGCGTTCCTGCAAGGCAGCCGTCTTTATCCCAACCCGACAAGCCAAACAGCCAACTGGCAACTTGAAAAAGGCCAATGGAATCCTGCAACCCGCGTGCGTTTGCTGCATACCGACGGGCGCAGCGAATGGCTCAGCGGGACACGGTCGGCCAATGGCACGGTGCTGAGCTTTGACATCGCACACCTGTCATCCGGCGTTTACCTGCTGGAAGCCATCCAAGGCGAAACGACTGTGCGCGTGCGCCTGATGGTTGAGTAAGCGAAGCAGATTCAGATTGCCCCGCGGGCCTTCAGCTCGAGGTACTTATTTACCACAGCAATGCTCAGTTTATCGGGTGGCGTAAGGATGGATTGTATGCCATGCGCCGCCAGCGTTCCGGCAATCTGCCGCTTGTCTTGCACAAACTGCTGCGCGATGGTGCGGGCAAAGAGGTCTTCTTCGTTGTCTGCTTCACCAAAGGCATAGTCGGTCAGCTCTTTGTTTTCGAAGAAGATGGGAATGAGCAGGTGTTGCATATTCAGACGGCGCAGCACGGGCAAGGCGCGTTCGAGGCTGTGCATGCTTTCGAAATTGGTGTAGAGGAAGAGCAGGCTGCGGCCGCGGATGAGGCGTCGCACGGCATTGTACAACAGCTCGGGGTCTGACTCCGTTTGCCTGGGTTTCTGGTTGTACAGCATCTCCAGGATCAGCCCCATTTGTCCGCTCTTGCGGTCGGCCGGTAAAAACCCGCCGAGCTTATCGGAATAAGTAAGCAGGCCGGCCTTGTCGTGCTTCTGCACACTCACATTGGAAATTACCAGCGCGGTATTGATGGCGTAATCCAGCAGGCTGAGGCCTTCGAAAGGCATGTGCATGGCCCGGCTCTTGTCGATCAGGCTATACACCGGCTGGGCGCGTTCGTCTTCGTATTGGTTGACCATCAGCTGCCCGCCGCGGCGCCCGGTGGCTTTCCAGTTAATGGAGCGTATATCGTCGCCCTGCACATAGTCTTTGATCTGTTCAAACTCGTAGCTGTGGCCGATGCGCCGCATTTTCCGGATGCCGTAATGCGTGGCGATATGGGGCAGGCTGAGCAAGGAATAATGCTTCATCTGCCGGATACTCGGATACACTTTCACGCTGCAGGGTTCTCCGAGCGTAAGCCGACGCCGCAGCAAGCGCAAGGGTGAATCCATAAACACCTGGATATGGCCGAATGCATAAACGCCGCGTGTATTCGGGGTAAGGGTATAGACGAGGGTTTCATCTTTACCGGCATCAACCTGAACATGGCGGCGGAAGTCGCGGATTTGCAATTCAATCGGAATTTCGTCGATCACCACCAGGCGCAAGGGCATGAACGTGCGGTTGCGGAAGGTGATGCGCACGCGGTTGGCGTCGGCAAGGCCCCAATGGGAAGCGGTTTTGCGCAGCGCCAGCAGCGGCCTGCCGGGCAGAAAAAGGACGAACGCATCGAGCAGCAGCAATCCGCCCCCGGCAAACGCTGCAATCCGTGCAACTGGAAGCAGGTTCTCGTAGCGGTATGCCAGGGCAAACAGCAGGAACAGCCCTCCCGGCAACAGGAAAAAGGCGGTGGGAAGAAACAGACTGAAGCGGCCCCGGAAGCGATGCATCAGCGTGGAACTTCTATTTCGCGGAAAATCTGGTTCACCACTTCCTGCATTTCAACGCCGTCCATTTCACTTTCAGGCTTGAGGATGAGGCGGTGGTTGAGCACGGCAAACGCGATCTGCCGGATATCATCGGGTGTGCAGTAATTGCGGCCGTCCATCGCGGCGATGGCTTTGGCGGCCTTCATCAGCGCCAGGCCGGCGCGGGGCGAGGCGCCGAGGTAGATATCCGGATGGCGACGTGTGGCATCGATAGCCGCAGCGATATAACGCAGCAAAGGCTCTTCCATGTGCACGGCTTCGACGGAGCGGCGACAAGCTTCGATATCAGCCGCTTCCAAAACCTGCTGTATATCGCGCACCACTTGCTGGCGGAAATCGAGACTGAAGCGACTCAAAATCTGAAACTCCTGCTCCAGGCTCGGATAACCGACGCGGATGCGGAAAATGAAACGGTCTTGCTGCGCTTCAGGCAGTCGGTACGTGCCTTCCTGCTCTACCGGATTCTGGGTAGCGAGCACCATAAACGGCTGCGGCAGGCGGTGCGTGGTTCCGTCGATTGTCACCTGCTGCTCTTCCATCACCTCAAACAATGCTGCCTGCGTTTTTGCCGGGGCGCGGTTGATTTCGTCGATGAGTACCAGATTGGCAAAAACCGGCCCTTGCTTGAACTCGAATGCCGAATCGCGGACATTGAAAATGCTGCTGCCGGTCACATCGGCCGGCATCAGGTCGGGTGTGAACTGGATGCGGTGGAAGCGCAGGGCGGTGGCGCGCGAGAGGAGGTTTACAGCCAGCGTCTTGGCTACGCCAGGCACACCTTCAATCAGCACATGGCCATTGCAAAACAGGCCGGCCAGCATGAGGCGAACCATTTCTTCCTGCCCTACCAGCACCCGCGCGAGCTCGGTCTGAACCTTGCTGGCAATGTCGGCGGTGGGATTTTCACTGGGTGTATGCGTATCCATGGATCCTATTGGTTTTTTCTGTGTTGTTGGTAAAAGCTTGCCAGCATGCGGTGAAACAGTTCCGCCTCCTGTGCGCTGATACGCCGTTGGGCGAACTGCTCTCCTGTCTGGATGAGTTCTTTGATCTGTTCAAGCGGCTGACCTGTGCGCGAGGCCAGGCGTTGGATGAAATTCGCGTCAAGGGCTTGGGTGCTCAAGCCAAAATGTTGCCTTACATAGGCCAGGAAAACCTGCCATTGCTCGCGCTGCAGTGCACTGTAGTTGCGGGTGCGGTGAAACTCGCGGCCGATGGCGCGGGTAAATTCCATGGTGCCGTTGCGGTTCACCGGCAAGACGGGTATGATGCGCTGCGCCCTGCGCGAACGGAAAACGAGCAACAAGACCAATGTGCCAAGGAGGATATACCAGGCGGTGCGCAAAGCGGGTTCAGACAGGATGAACGAAAGCGGTGAACGGCTGTCGCTGTTGCCGGGTTCATAGTCGGGTTTGGGCTTGCGGCTGATTTCATCCCACAACAAGGTCGATTTCGGATTCAGATGCCGTAGCACGTCGAGGCTGTACACCAGACCCGAATCGCGGCTCAACATGAGATTGGTAAATACCACCGGCGCCGAATGCAGGAAAACGCGGCCTTTCCCCAAACCGGCCCGGATAAAATGCGCATTGCCCAGGGCATTTACACCGAGCAATACCACATCGTTGTTCTGGTTGAGGTAATAAGCCTGGTCTGCTGTTTCCCAACTGGCCCAAAAATACTGACTCAGTGTATCGCGGTAGAAATAGCTGAGTTGGTATTCTTTGCCCTTGAAATCGGGGTGCTTCAGGAAATAGGATTCCGTGGTGTCGACGCGCATGACCCGCCTGAAACCAATGCCCAATTGCTCGATCAGGTATTCGGAATAGCCATCGGTAGCGATGAAGGCATCGGC
>JBKDBI010000151.1:0-3152 GCA_046314695.1 Bacteroidota bacterium
CGGCTTATCGTGTTTTTTGGCGCGCTGCGTGGGAGCCGGATGCCCTTTGGAAGCAGGCACATGGGTGTTTCTGTGGGGCCGCGCCCCGAGACTGGAGGCGCGCAGGCGAAGCCGGAGCGGTGCGCAGCACGGAACCCGGAAGGCGAGGATCAGGCGCCCCGATTAACCTGAATGGCAACGTAACTTTGCGGGGTATGACGCGCAAGAGCATCCTCATCATTCTCGACGGTTTCGGGATCGGGCGGCACGACCACAGCGATGCGGTCTGGCAGGCCCGGACGCCTTTCACCGACAGCCTGAGCGAAAACTATCCGCATACCCGGCTGCTGACGCATGGCGAGTTTGTGGGGCTTCCGGACGGGCAGATGGGCAACAGCGAAGTGGGCCATATGAATATCGGCGCCGGGCGTGTGGTTTGGCAGATGCTGGTGCGGATCAACCGCAGCATCCGCGAGGGACAGCTGGCGCAAGATCCGGTTTTGCTGGAGGCGATGCGGCGTGTGAAGGAGCAAGGCGGGATGCAAGGCGGGGCCTTGCATCTGCTGGGTTTATTGGGCGATGGCGGCGTGCATGCATCCAGCGAACATTTGTTTGCGCTCTGTGAAATTGCGAAGCAAGAGGGGCTGGAAAAAGTGTATATCCACGGTTTCCTCGACGGGCGCGATACCGATCCGAAGAGCGGGGAAGGTTTTGTGAAGGAAGTGCTGGCGCGCACGGCTCATACGCCGGCCAAACTGGTATCGCTCGTGGGGCGCTATTTCGCGATGGACCGCGATAAGCGCTGGGAGCGGGTGAAGAAGGCCTACGACCTGCTGGTTCACGGCAAAGGCGAACCTTGCAGCAACTGGCTGCAGGCCCTGCGCGACAGCTATGCTGCGGGCACGACGGACGAATTCATGGAACCGCTGGTAGCTCCGGGCGGTGAAGGCAGGATCAAGCCGGGCGATGCGGTGGTATTCTTCAATTTCAGGACCGACCGCGGCCGGCAGCTGACGCAAGTGCTGACGCAAACCGATATGCACGAATACGGCATGCATACGCTGCCGCTGGATTATATCACTTTTACCACCTACGACGCCTCGTACAAGGGCGTGAAGGTGTTGTTCGAAGACCAGAACCTGGCGAATACGCTGGGCGAGGTGATCAGCCGTGCAGGGCTGAAGCAGTTGCGGGCGGCTGAAACGGAGAAATACCCGCATGTGACCTTCTTTTTCAGCGGCGGCCGGGAAGCTGAATTCCCCGGTGAAGAGCGGGTGCTGGCGGCTTCGCCGAAGGTGGCGACTTACGATTTGCAGCCCGAGATGAGTGCTCCGGAACTGCGCGACCGGCTGCTGGAGAAGATCCGCTCGGAAGCGGCCGATTTCATGTGCATCAATTTTGCCAATCCGGACATGGTGGGGCATACGGGTGTTTTTGAAGCCATCGTGAAGGCGGTGGAAACGGTGGATGCCTGCACGCGCGACCTCGTGACTGCCGGCCTGGAGCACGGCTACGATTTCCTGATCATTGCCGACCATGGCAATGCCGATTTCGCGGTGAACGACGACGGCTCGCCGAATACGGCGCACAGCATGAATCCGGTGCCCTGCTGGCTGGTGAGCAAAGATCTCAGGCCTGTGTTGCACGAAGGGAAACTGGCCGATGTAGCACCTACAATACTGAAAATGATGGGATTGGATCAACCTGCCGAAATGGACGGCATAGCTTTGTTCTGATGCGCAGGCAAACCTTGATATTGCTTAGCGGCCTGCTGCTGTCGGCATCGGCTTGCGAACGCACTCCGGCGGCAAACGGCGCAGGCCCCGGTCGCTGGTTCAATGTCCAGGCTTTCCTGACCTCGGAGAAAGCGGCGCTGAAAGGCATGAACGCGGCGGTGGAAAAGACGGTTCAATGGGGCGATGCAGTGTTCACAGAGCGCCGGGATACCGTGAACTGGGACCGCGAATTCGCGCTGTGGGAGCGGGTGGACCTGAACCGCGCCGAATGGGCGGATGGATGGGATACGACGCTGACGCGCACTGCGGATGGCGGTCGTTTCGAGTTGTACGAAGCCCGGGATGAAAAGACGCCTTTGCAGCGTTTTTCTTTGTTTTACAATGGTAAGGGGGAGCTTCTGGTGATGGAGGCGGACTGGGAGACGGACGAGCTCTTCACGCAGCGTCGCTACCGCCTGGCTTATCAACCGGGGCGCGGTTACAGCGTCAAGGGCGCCTACCGGCACAGCTGGGAGAAGGAACGCGAATTCGAAATCTTCGCTGAAATCCGCAACCCCGCCTTCCTGAACCGGATGAACTAGCAACGGCGGCCCTCCCTTGTGGCCGCCCTGTCTTATCTCCGGATTCTTTCTACCCAAAACGCAAGAACATCCGGAACCTGCGGTCTTTGCGGTCTCTGCGTGTTTTCTTCTTTGCGGTCTCTGCGAGAACCTTGGCTTAGAACTGTTTCACGCAAAGCGCGCAAAGACAGCCTGCCGGCAACATATTCCCGGATACATTTTATAAACCTATGCTTCGGCCAGATTGGGTTCACACGCAAAGCGCGCAAAGACATTTCGAATCTGCTTTCTCTGCGGTCTCTGCGTGTTTTCCCCTTTGCGGTCTCTGCGTGAACCTTAGCTCAGGATTGTTTCTCGCAAAGAGCGCAAAGACATCTGGAATCTGTTCTCTCTGCGGTCTTTGCGTGGTTTCCCCTTTGCGGTCTCTGCGTGAACCTCAGCTTAGGACTGTTTCACGCAAAGAGCGCAAAGACATTTGGAATCTGCTTTCTCTGCGGTCTCTGCGTGTTTTCCCCTTTGCGGTCTCTGCGTGAACCTTGGCTTGGGACTGTTTCACGCAAAGTGCGCAAAGACATCTGGAATCTGCTCTCTCTGCGGTCTTTGCGTGGTTTTTCCTTTGCGGTCTCTGCGTGAACCTCAGCTTAGGACTGTTTCTCGCAAAGCGCGCAAAGACAGCCTGCTGGCAACGTGTGCCCGGATACATGCTATAACCCCATGCTTCGGCCAGAATTGGGTCACACGCAGAGCGCGCAAAGACAGTTGGAATCTGCCCTCTCTGCGGTCTCTGCGTGTATATTGATTTTCTTAATCAGCTACTACCAATTGATTTTTATGTATATCAGCGAAAACTCATTTTTATAATTCCTGCTTCTCATCG
>JBKDBI010000152.1:0-2173 GCA_046314695.1 Bacteroidota bacterium
CAGCCGCCAGCCGGGTGGAATTTTTGCCCTCAGCATGTGTATCTTCGCGCCCGTTTAATTGCAAACATGCCCTATTTCTTCACTTCCGAGTCCGTTTCAGAAGGACATCCTGACAAAGTAGCGGATCAGATATCCGACGCCCTTATCGACAACTTCCTTGCACAAGACCCTGAAAGTAAGGTCGCATGTGAAACGCTTGTAACCACCGGACAAGTTGTGCTTGCGGGTGAAGTGAAATCAAACGCCTATCTCGATGTGCAAGACATTGCCCGCGAAGTAATCCGCAAGATCGGATACACGCGCAGCGAATACATGTTTGAAGCCAATAGCTGCGGCATCCTCAGCGCTATCCACGAACAAAGCCCAGACATCAATCAGGGTGTGGAGCGCCGCAAGAAAGAAGATCAAGGTGCCGGCGACCAGGGAATGATGTTCGGCTATGCCACCAACGAAACCGACAACTACATGCCGCTGCCGCTCAGTCTGGCCCACCTGTTATTGGAAGAATTGGCCAATATCCGCCGCGAAGGCAAGAAAATGAAATACCTGCGCCCCGATTCCAAGAGCCAGGTGACCATCGAATATTCAGACGACCACAAGCCGCTCCGTATCGACGCCATCGTTATCAGCACCCAGCACGACGATTGGGTGAAGCCTAAATCTGCCAAGCCAGCCGATATCAAAAAGGCCGACGATGAAATGCTCGACCAAATCAACAAAGACGTGAAGGAAGTGCTCATCCCACGCGTGATGAAGCTCCTGCCCAAGCGCCTGCACAAACTGTTTGACAGCCAGATCAAATACCATATCAACCCAACCGGTAAATTCGTTATCGGTGGCCCACATGGTGATACCGGTCTCACCGGACGCAAAATCATCGTAGACACTTATGGTGGTCGCGGTGCACACGGTGGGGGCGCTTTCAGCGGAAAAGATCCGAGCAAAGTTGACCGCTCTGCAGCTTATGCAACACGCCACATCGCCAAGAACCTGGTAGCAGCCGGTGTTTGTGATGAATGCCTCGTGCAGGTGAGCTACGCCATCGGTGTGGCAGATCCTATTGGTCTTTACGTGAACACCTATGGTACCTCGAAGGTGAAGCTCAGCGACGGCGAAATCGCAGACAAAATCCTGACAATGAAGGAACTGAGCCTGCGTCCATACGAAATCGAAACACGCTTCAACCTGCGTACGCCCATTTACCTGGAAACCGCTGCCTACGGCCACATGGGACGCGAATGCAAAACGACAACCAAGGTGTTCAATAAGGGTAGGGCCAACGAAAAAACCGTTAAAGTAAAGTTGTTCCCCTGGGAAGAACTGAATGCTGTTCCTGCCATCAAGAAGGTTTTCAAGCTCTCCTGAAACAGAAAATATCCCCTCGCATTGAAGCCCATCTGCCCCATGGTCCGCAGTGATGAATAAATCCAACTAAATTTGAACAAAAAACATGTGCGGAATTGTTGCCTACATCGGCCCGGGTGAAGCCTACCCGGTGCTGATCAAAGGGCTGAAACGACTCGAATATCGCGGCTACGACAGCGCAGGCATCGCGCTTATGAATGGCACGATGAATATTTATAAGCAACAAGGAAAGGTTGCTGACCTGGAAAATTACCTGACCGACAAACCGGTAAACGGTAACATTGGCATGGGTCATACCCGCTGGGCAACCCACGGTGTTCCCAACAATGTGAACGCGCACCCGCATCTTTCGCAAAGCGGAGATCTTGCTGTAATACATAATGGCATCATTGAGAATTACGCCACACTCAAAGAAGGCATGCAGCTCCGGGGCCATACGTTCGAAAGCGACACGGATACCGAAGTGCTCATCCATCTGATTGAAGATGTGATGCAACATACCAATCTGTCGCTCCAGGATGCCGTGCGTGCGGCACTCAAACAGGTAGTTGGTGCCTACGCCATCGTGATCATGTCCAAAAATCATCCGGAACACTTGATTGCTGCGCGAAAAGGCAGTCCGCTCGTGGTAGGTATTGGCAACAGCAAAGGCGAATACTACCTAGCCAGCGACGCAACGCCGATCATTGAATACACCCGCCAGGTGATTTACCTGAACGATGGGGAAATCGCTGTGATTGAGAACAATGAGCTGACCGTAAAGAATATCGAAAACCAGATCCAGATTCCCTATATCCATGAACTGGAA
>JBKDBI010000153.1:0-2440 GCA_046314695.1 Bacteroidota bacterium
CCGACGGCGATGGCTTCTTCAACTTCACTGCTGTGCCTCCAGGTAAGTATACCATCGGTTTCTACCACCCCGATTTCGACAGCCTCAGCGCCAATATTCAGGTTGAAGCCGGCAAAAACCTCCGCCAGAACTTCTACATGAAGAAGAAGGTGGTGGAACTGCAAACACAGATAATCAGAACCCGCAACCAACGCCGCAACCGCGAAGTGCTGATCGGCGTTACATCCCTCACACCCAAGGAAATCAACCGGCTGCCCAGTGTAGGCGGCGAACCCGATCTCATCCAATACCTGCAGGTATTGCCGGGTGTGGTTTTCAGCGGCGACCAGGGAGGACAGCTCTATATCCGCGGTGGCTCACCGGTAATGAACAAGGTGCTGCTCGACGGCATGACCATTTACAACCCCTTCCACAGCATCGGCTTATTCTCCGTTTTTGAAACCGACCTGATCAAGAGCACCGATGTATACTCGGCCGGCTTCAATGCCGAATACGGCGGCCGCATTTCCGCGATTGTGGATGTAAAAACCCGCGATGGAGACCTGACCCGCTTCCGCGGCAAGGTGGCCGTGAATCCCTTTACCAGCAAGGTGTTGCTGGAAGGGCCAATGAAGAAGTTCAAGCAAGGCCAGGGCAGCAGTTCCTATGCGCTTTCCTACCGCAATTCTTACCTGCGCCAAAGTTCGAAGCTCCTGTATCGATATGCTGATCCCGACAAACTGCCCTACACGTTCGGCGATTTATACGGCAAGATGAGCTTCAACGGCTCCACCGGCAGCTACCTCAAGCTGTTCGGTTTCCGTTTCCAGGACAGGGTAGCCTTTCCCGGAACCACCGAATACAACTGGCGCAGCAATGGTTTCGGAACGAAGTTCATGATCGTACCAGACGAGTCGAAAACCCGGATCGACGGCTTCCTCACGTACAGCGATTACCTGGTGCGGCAGATTGAAGCCGACCAGAAACCGCGCAGTTCGGGCATCAGCGGCTTCAATGTCGGCCTGAACTTCAGCTATCCCAACGGCAAGAATGAATTCCGCTACGGCGCAGAAATCAATGGCTTCCGTACCGACTTCGAGATTTACAATCCAAACGGGCGCTATATCACCCAGTTTGAAAACACCACCGAAATCGGAGGGTACACCTTCTACCGCGTAGTAAAGGGCCGCTGGATTCTGCAACCCGGATTCCGCGGCATGTTTTACGCTTCGCTCGGCAATTCAAGCCTGGAGCCACGGCTTTCTGCGAAATACAATATCAGTAAAAAGCTCAGCCTGAAAATGGCTGCCGGTGTGTACAGCCAGAACCTCATGTCAGCGGTGAGCGACCGCGATGTGGTGAACCTGTTCTACGGTTTCCTTTCCGGTCCGGACAACCTGCCGAACAATTTCAACGGGCAGGAACTGCAGCACAGGCTCCAGAAAGCCAATCACTTCGTCGGCGGTCTGGAGTGGGATGTAGCCGAGGGGCATAACATCATGATCGAGGCCTATCTGAAAGATTTTACCCAGATTACCAATATCAACCGCGACAAGTTGTTTGACGACGATCTGCGCAACCAGGACAAGCCGGTGCGCCTGCGCCAGGATTATATTGTGGAGACGGGTCAGGCCAGCGGTGCCGACTTCCGTTACAAATACGAAATGGGACGTTGGTACCTGTGGGCAGTTTACTCGCTCACCTTTGTCAACCGTTTCGACGGCAACATTACCTACAATCCCGTTTTCGACCGCCGCCACAACGTCAACCTCATGGGTTCGGTGACGCTCGACAAGAAACAAAGCACGATGTTCACTGTGCGTTGGAACTACGGCAGTGGTTTCCCCTTTACCCAGACCCAGGGCTTTTATGAAAAGCTTACGTTCTCGCGCGGCATTTCATCCAATTACACCTCAACCAACGGCGATCTGGGTATCTACTACGGTCCGATCAACCAGGGCCGCCTTCCCTCCTACCACCGCCTGGATGCAACGCTGCAGAAGAAATGGAAACGCCCGATGGGCCGTGAACTACAGGGCACTTTCACCTGCACGAACATGTACAACCGCGACAATATCTTCTATTTCGACCGGGTGCGTTTCCGCCGCGTGGATCAGTTGCCGATTTTGCCTGCGATTGGCCTGAGCTATAGCTTCTGATCCGGAGCCTTCAGCGCTTCAGGTTCGCTTCATACAGGCGAATCCAATCTTCCGGTTTCATCTTCCGGACCAATTCCGCCAATAAGGGAAACGGAATATTTTCCTCCTTCTTGAAACGGATGCAGCTTTTTCCCATGTCCAGCTTGGTTTTGCTGTACTTAGGATATTCTCCGACAAACCAATCCAGCAAGGCCTGGTCGGCATACAGCCCCATGTGGTAAAAAGAGATGTTGTTCTTCTGCGATGCGAGTCCCATAAAGGGCAAGGGCTGTTTCGGATCACAGTGGTAACCGGCCGGATAC
>JBKDBI010000154.1:0-2202 GCA_046314695.1 Bacteroidota bacterium
ATCGTAACTACCGGCAGCGTGAACACCAACGTACTCGGCAGCTACACCATCACCTACACCGTGCGCGACGCACAAGGCAATACTGCAACCTTGAACCGTATCGTGAATGTGGTTGACACCAAGCAGCCCACCATGATGCTAAACGGTCAGGCGATTGTAAGCGGTACCACCATCAATGTTCAGATCAATGACGTGTTCTTCGATCAGGTTTACACCGAAGATCCTTGCACCGGTATCATCAATACTACCAAGACTCCAGGTTTCAACGGTCCGGTAAACACCACCCGTCGTGCCACCTATCCTGTAGTTTACACTGCAGCTGACCCCAGCAGCAATGTGGCAACCAACGACGGTGCTGTGCTGAACTACCGCGTAGACGATTATGTCGCTCCATTGATTGTTCTGAACACCGAAGACACCGTTTACCTCGAAGTAAACACCCCTTACTTCAGCAAGCCGGTAACGGTTACCGATAACTACTACAGCAACTCTCAGGTGAGTGTTGTAAAGACCGGTTCGGTTGATCCCTACACCCTCGGTCTCTACACCGAGCGTTATACCGCTACCGATGCAAGCGGTAACAGCACAACACGCACCCGTTATGTACGCGTGTTGGATATGCAGGCTCCCCAAATCATCGCGCCCAGCGTGAATGTTTGTATCGGATACGGTTTCGATCCGATGGAAGGACTGCAGATCACCGACAACTACTATTCACCCGGCACACTGTTGAGCCTGGTACAGGTAATGAACCACAACGTAAACAGCTGGGAAGCCGGTGTGTATTACATCAACTACCGCGTAACCGACCCCAGTAACAATACCAGCGCAGTGGTAACCCGCCCTGTATTTGTCGGTTATCCCCCGAATTGCCAGAATTCTCTGAATGCCTGGAACCTGGCAACTTCGGTGGCCAGCTTCAACCTCGACGAAGCGATCAGCGTATACCCGAACCCCAGCAATGGTAAGGTGTTCGTTCGCTACCAGCTGAACAATGCCAACCCGGTTCAGATTGAAGTATTCAATGCAACCGGCGTGCGCGTGGCCATGGTAAACGGAGCTGCTGTAAGCGGCACCGGCCTGGTTGATCTCGGCGGCATGAGCGAAGGCATTTACCTGGTGCGCATCACCAACAACGGTCAGAGTGCCACCCGCAAGGTTGTGGTGAAACACTGATATCCAGATTCCTTTTACAAAGAACCCGGCTTCGGCCGGGTTTTTTGTTTTTGGGCCTGGCCAACAAAGAATGCAAAAGAGCTTGAAAGGATTCTTGGTCTAAGTGTTTGTTTTTCTTATAGTTAAATCGAAATACAACTGACAGGAATCATAATTACAACCCAAATGACACAAAAATGACATAGCGAAATGTAGGAAGTCAGGCTTGCAGGTGTGAATTTTCCCGACTGATTAACAAAATGCGACTTAGCTCAGGTCATTTGTCAACAAACTGTAAAGTAGATGCAACCCTTTTGCAGGGATGCGTCCATTACATGCTGACCGCAGCAGAAACTATAGAATAAACAACATCGTAAAACAACAATCAACCAATATGAATAGAAAGTACTTCAACTTCAGAGCCAAGTGGCGAATCGGAATCCTGGCAGCAATGCTGGGATTCGGAGCATCCGCCTCGGCACAAACCTGGTGCGCAGGTACGCACCAGTGGGGCTGTTATGGAACTGCTACCCAATCCTATGCAGGCGTTGGCCACGTGGAAGTGGTGCAGGATGGTAAGAGCCTGTTTCGTAAGACTTCTGATGGTTGTAACGCCACCGTTGGCGGTTCAACTTCAGCTTACTTTATGAATTCCGGTAAGCCGTTCGACATGACTGCCGGTGGTACCTACACCCTACGCATTTCTCAGGAAAGCGGCTGGGGCTATGCAGGTTTCGTGGGTGTGTGGATCGACATCAACCGCGACGGTAACTTCGCTAACACCGAATACCTCTCCACCGGTTGGGGTCAGTTCGCTGCAGGCGCCATCACCGACCGTGTGGTTACCCTCACCTGTAACAACGTAAGCACCGGTACTTCCCGCATGCGCGTTCGGACAGAGCCTTTCTTCTACACCTTGGGTGCAGGCAACGGTTGTGGTCAGTTGAACTATGGTGAAACAGAAGATTTCGAAATCAACCTCGGTCTTCCTACTTCGCTGAGCGCTGACTTCATTCTTCCTGATCCTACAACTGCATGGGTAAGGAC
>JBKDBI010000155.1:0-3133 GCA_046314695.1 Bacteroidota bacterium
AAATACCTCATCCCCAAACAGCGCAAAGCACATGGACTTAAGGCAGGCGATTTAAAGCTGAACGACAAGGTTATTGAGCAAATTATCGAACAGTATACGCTGGAAAGCGGCGTACGCGGTCTGGAAAAACGCATAGCCACCCTGGCGCGTGCCGCTGCGAAGATGAAGGTGATGGATGGCAAGACTAAAGGCAACTTCAGCACCGAAGCGGTCGAATCCATCCTCGGTGCCGAAAAAATCGAACGCGATTCCTACGAAAACAATGAAACCGCGGGTGTGGTTCCCGGACTTGCCTGGAGCCAGAGCGGCGGATCTGTTCTGTATGTGGAAAGTGCGCTTACCCAAGGCAAGGGCGGTTTGCAACTCACCGGCCAACTGGGCGATGTGATGAAGGAAAGCGCTACCATTGCCCGGACCTTTATTAAAGCACATGCAGACAAGCTGGATATTGATCAAAGGCTGTTCGATGCAGTGGATGTACACGTGCATTTCCCTGCCGGTGCCATTCCCAAAGACGGCCCATCTGCCGGCATCACCATACTTACTGCCCTCGCATCGCTCTTTACCCAGCGCCGGGTAAGGCCGAAACTGGCCATGACCGGTGAAATCACTTTGCGCGGCAAGGTATTGCCCGTAGGTGGCATTAAGGAGAAGATACTGGCAGCCAAACGCGCCGGCATCAGCGATCTGCTTTTGTGTGAATCGAACCGGAAAGACGTGGCGGATATCCCCAAAACCTATCTCGGGGATTTGCAATTCCATTATGTCAGCAACATGACAGAAGTACTTGATTTCGCCTTGCTTGAAGAGAAGGTGCGCGGTGCGGAGCAACTCGAACGCTTTATCAGCCAATCGGCATCTTTAAACGGAAGCCACAACCAAAAACCTGCATAAAGGTTATACTTGTACTACAAACCATGATCATCGACAAATTCATCTCCTACCTCACCTTCCGTAAACAGGAAAGCGGCGAGAAAAGTCAGTACCTGCGCATGATGCACGGCATCAACAAAATCAGCATCCTGATGTTCCTGGTGGGCATTGCGGTGATGATCTGGAGGTTTTCGAAATAATCAACACAATATGGGAATCGGATATATCATCTTAACCGTCCTTATCGTCATCATGAGCATGGCGGTATCGGCGCGCCTGCGCTCCAAGTTCAGGCATTACAGCGAAGTGTACCTTGAAAACGGCATGAGTGGCGAAGAAGTTGCCCGCAAAATGCTGGCCGACCATGGCATCTACGACGTAAAAGTGGTTCACGTGGAAGGAGAACTCACCGACCATTACAACCCGATGAACAAGACGGTAAACCTCAGCGATGCGGTTTTCCATCAGCGCAATGCAGCAGCAGCAGCCGTTGCAGCCCACGAATGCGGACACGCCGTGCAGCATGCAACCGCTTACAGCATGTTGCAACTGCGCAGCAAGTTGGTGCCTCTGCAGAATGCCAGTGGCCGCATCCTGAATATTGTCATGATTGCTTCGTTGTTCCTGGGTGGCGCATTGTACAGCGCTTTCCCGGCACAAGCCGTATTGGGTATCATCCTCGCCTGTTACGGTGCCATCATGCTCTTCTCATTGGTAACCTTGCCGGTTGAATTCGATGCCAGCAAGCGCGCCCTGGCCTGGATGAGCGAACGTGGTATCGTCAACAGCCGCGAAATGGAAGGCGCAAAAGACTCCCTGAAATGGGCCGCACTTACCTATGTGGTGGCTGCCTTCGGTTCACTCCTCACCTTTCTCTATTTTCTGATGCAGTTCCTGAATGCAGGAAGGGAATAAGAAAATACAGCTTCTATTGCTACCGGCGGTCTATATGGCCGCCGGTATGCTTTCTGCCCAGGCCCCAGCTCCCGTTTCCTTCCGCGTGGAGAACAAAATCAGGGCCATCGACGACCGTTTCGGGCGGAGCATGCTCGTGGCACCTTGTTTTCAATATACCAATCCCATCGAAGAATTCCGGAATATCGGCAGTGCCGGGCAACAGCTACAAAAAGCCCCCATCCGGCTGCCCGATATGCGCGCCTGCAAAGACACTGCCTATGGGTTCATTTTCTTCGGCGGCACCACTT
Organism: Bacteroidota bacterium; assembly: GCA_046314695.1. Lineage (GTDB taxonomy): Bacteria > Bacteroidota > Bacteroidia > NS11-12g > UBA955 > REEB481. The sequence goes on from JBKDBI010000155.1 coordinate 2,079, forward strand.
CCGGGTTTGCGCCCGGTTATGTGCTGATGGTCTTGGGCAACAACAGACGCTTAGAATTACCACATCCTGTCTGGGTTGACCGCAACAACAACCTCGACCTCAGCGACGATGGCCCGCCAGATACTTCCGTATACTATCGAACGGCCATCGATATCCGCATTCCGTCTGCTGCGCCGGGAGGCGGTGAATACTCAGTCCGCTTGTCGCGATTCCCCTCCGATTCCTTCTTCAGTTATAAGAATATGGTCAATGAGTTTTACAAGAAATTCAGTGGCACGAAGAAGTTTGCCGATGCCAACCACAGTTTCAGGGAGCAACGCCTGAATATCCTCGCATCCGATATCCGGCATGGCAGCGATTCGTTCCGGCTTGGATTCAAAGATGTGAACTGCAACGGGCTCTATAACGAAGCAGGTATCGACGAAATCCTGGTTGGCGAATGGGGAAAACCGCTCTTATCCGAACTCGCCATCGTGCTTTCAGAAGAAGGTAAAACAGAATTTGAGTGGGAGCTGAAGCGATTCCGCATCGATTCTTTACCGGCGCATGGCAAAACAGCTTCTATTCGCTATCTGAACGATGCCCGCCTGGAACAATCGCTTAGTATCGATAAAAAAATACCCAGGTTCCGTTATTGCAAAGTTGAAAGTGGAAAAGTTAGAAAAGCGAGCATCCGGCGCTTGCGTGGCGAGGCGGTTTATATCTATTTCTGGAATTCCAAGCACGATCGTTTCGGTGCAGACAGTGCAACAATCAATAAAATTATCAACAATAGGAAGGGCGTACGCGTGCTTTGCCTGAACTACGGTGACAGTCCGAAATGGGTGGCAAGGTTCAACCTATACTACAGCGCACGGTGGAATATGGGGTTCAGTGCCAGGCATATCCACGACAAATTGCATGTGGTTAAACTGCCTGCCGGAATACTTATCGACAAAAAACAGCGGGTAACGCACCCTTCCATTCAACCATCGGGTGTTTTGGAGATGCTAAACAATTAATTAATTGGTAAGTTTGCCTAACGCAGATTACAATGAATCGTAACGTATTAGCAG
>JBKDBI010000156.1:0-23909 GCA_046314695.1 Bacteroidota bacterium
ATCCAGAACAGCGTGCAGCAGGCCCGTGAAGCTGCAACACCCGCAGCCGCCGGCAGCCGCTTCTATTCTCCGCTCGTACTCAACATTGCCCGCACCGAAGGCATCGGAATGGACGAGCTGGAGCGCATTCCCGGCAGCGGTAAAGAAGACCGCGTTACCAAGGCAGATATCCTCAACTACGTCAAGAACCGCAGTAACGCACCCGCAGCGGTTACTGCTCCGGCTTCAACACCTGCAGCGCCGGTTGCGCCCCGCGTGGAAGTAAAGTCAGCACCTGCGATCGCGGTGAACGCCGGCGACGAAATCATCGAAATGGACCGCGTCCGCAAGATGATCGCCGAAAACATGGTGCGCAGCAAGCAAATCAGTCCGCACGTTACCAGCTTCGTTGAAGCCGACGTAACCAACCTGGTGCAGTGGAGGGAAAAGAACAAGGGCATTTTCCAGAAACGCGAAGGCGAGAGCCTCACCTTCACTCCCATTTTCATTGAGTGCATCGTTCGGGCCATCAAAGATTTTCCGATGATCAACATATCGGTAGACGGCGACAAGATTATCCGCCGCCGGAACATCAATATCGGTATGGCCGCTGCACAACCCAATGGCAACCTGATTGTGCCCGTAATCAAGAACGCCGATACCATGAACCTCACAGGTCTGGCCCGTTCGGTGAACGACTTGGCAAAGCGCGCCCGCGAAAACAAGCTGACCCTCGACGAAATCCAGGGCGGAACTTATACATTGACCAATGTCGGAACCTTTGGCAACGTGATGGGCACGCCTATCATTCCTCAGCCGCAGGTAGCGATTATGGCAGCCGGTGCCATCCGCAAGAAGCCCGCAGTATTGGAAACTGAGTATGGCGACGTGATTGCCATCCGCCACATGATGTTCCTCTCCCACTCCTACGACCACCGCGTGGTTGATGGTGCATTGGGCGGACAATTCGTGCGCCGCGTGGCCGATTACATGGAGCAGTGGGACCCTAACCGCGAGGTTTAATTCTTCTCCGTTTTACAAAGGCCGTAAGGTAGCGTTGATAGCATCTCGCAAAGCCGGTTGAACGGACTCTTCTTCAGCGTATTCAGGCCAGCGCTCCACAACCTTTTTCACCCGCTCAAACAAGGGTTTCCAGCTTCCTTCCCGCAGTTTCACACCGGCTGCAACGGCCATTAAATCGCTGCGGCTGATTTCGCTGCGTTTTCCGTTTACGCTCAGGGCATGTCGGCTTACCCAAACGCTGTCGGGGCGGTAGGCATGGCAGACATCATAAGCCGGAGACAGTTTCCAACTACCGCCTTCTTCAAGAAGGAAGGCAAAGTTCTTGGTATGGTCGTCGCAGTTGCGGGACATGACATTGAATGCCATGCGCAGGATAATCTGTTCTGCCGCCTGGAATGGCAAGCGCAGCGCTCGGGCTGTACTGAGTAATCCTTCATAGCTGTACGACTGTGTATCGTTGTAATCCCAATGTTGCAGGGCGCAAAGGGTCTGCATGTGGTGGCGGACTGGCCCGGCGCCCCGGTCGAAACGCTGCGTCATAAAATGGGCGCGTTCGTTTTCGATGAGCAAGCGCGAGGGCATCATCTCGATTCCGCAATCAAGGGCCATGCGGTAATAGGCCATTTCCACCCGGCCGTAGCCGCTGCTGGCGCCGAACTGTACATCGCTCACCCCATCCAGTTTCAGCAGCCAATGTTCGTATCCGGCTGGCGCCGATGCCTGACCGGAGCGCACACCACCGGTTTCCGGATTATAAGCGATTACCGCCTTAGGCCGGGCACCGCCAGCCGAAGTTCCGATGCGCAACAAGGAACGCAAGCTTTGTTCACGGTCTTTGTCCAGATTGGCTTCGAATGCGCTTTTCTCGGCCAAAGCTTCCCGGCTTGCCTGAACCAGTTCTTCAACTTCGATTTGGGCTGACTTCTGGTTTTCGTTCCACATGGAAGGAGAGAAATTGAGGGCGCCCATTCCACGGCTGCCCATAAAGCATAGCAACTCTGCCGGGTTCATGCTGTCTTTGCTGCGCCCCTGTTGTTCAAGCCAGCGGTGAATCAGGGTATGACCGTAGCGATCGGGCAGTGCGTCGGCCAGGAGTCCGGGAAGTCCGTGAAAACAATCCCGGTGCGCCCGCAATTCAGGAAAAGAAAAGATGCGTTGCCGGGCATTCAGCGGCATGCGCAGAGGTGCCAGCTCGATATCGGTCTTCACCCATTCCGGGCTGTATTCGAATTGAGCCAATTGCCTTTCCGCATCCCAGAAGATGGCTCCGACGGTTTTACCCCAAATGGAAACTTCGGCACTGCGCATGGTTTACCATTCAGGCTCGGCGGCCAGGTGAGTGGAATCTGTTTCAGCCGACTTTCTGGCGCGGCGGCGCTGCTTCATTTCAGCCTTGTACATGGCGATCGGACTGATTTCGGGGATGGCGCTGAAGGCCTCCAGCACATCCATGCGCCCCAATGCACGCAAGGCTTGGAGCAAGGATGGAAGCATGATTGCCTCTCCCCTTTCCAACAAACTCAGGGTCGAACGACCGATGCCGGCATGGGCAGCCAGTTCGCTCTGCGTAAGGTTTTGCCGCAGGCGTTCCTTTCGGATGAAGCCGCCAATACGCTGAAGGATTTCAATATCTGTTTCCATTGACTATTGCCTTATTTATCAATCTTTACAGCCATAATAGTACTTTATGACTTATTTCTCATTCAAATATACAAATAATATTCGAATTAGCAATTCCTGCATGTTTACTCATTCGTTAAAGGTATTTTATCAATTATCTTATGGGATATCATGCATTAGTAAGACACAATGGTCTGTCAGGCAAAATATTTAGTTTTGTTTCGCATGCAGCTGTTGAAGGATATCCACGGGGCCTGGAAGCAATCAAGGTTATACCGGCTCTATGCCTTTCTGCTTGTATTGGCTTGGGTGAAGCAGTTGATCTGGCCGGTATGGCTCATCGACTCCAGTGAGTTTGCCCAGGCGGCGCTGAATCTATTAAACGGCCATTGGTCGGCCTGCGGGGACTTGCTGCCATGTGGTCAGCATTGGCTGGAAGCTACACGCCGCACACCGGGTTATCCGCTGATGATGGCGCTGACGCTGCATCCGGCTTTGTTGGGATTGCTGCAGTGCTTGCCCGCTTTAGCGGTTCCGGTCTTGGCCCAACAGCTCAGCGGCGGCAGACTGCGTTGGATTGTGATATTGTTACTCTTGTATCCGCTGCAATTCTTCTACACTGCCTGGCCTATGCCTGAAATATGGGTTCAATGCCTGCTGTTATGGGCGGTGCTTAGCTGGAAAGAACGGCAATGGCAGCGAATCCCCTGGTTGCTTAGCGCCCTCTTGCTACTAAAACCGGTCTTCATTGTGCTCTTGCCACTCCTGGTTTACTTCATGGTAAAAACGAAGGGAATACAGCGCTGGATGCAACTTCTGCCACTTGCGATTGTGCTGATCGTATCCGGCAGTAACCAGCGAACTACCGGCTGGTTTCATTACAGCAGCATGGGTGTTGAAAATACTTACGAATACAACCATCGCGCTGTGTTAAACCGGGTGAATTCTGCAGCTGAAATAGCAGCACTGAGCCGCCGCCACGACAGCCTGTTGCAAGGCATGGATTATCAGGCGAGGGCTGCTTTCATGCAAAAACAGACCCGCGAAAAGCTTCTGGCGCATCCGCTGTTATACGCCTGGCTGCATGCCAAGGGCAGCGTGGCGGTAGTTGTGGATCCGGGACGTTACGATCTCCTTGCCTTCCTGAAAGCGGAATCGGGCAACGGCTTCATGGGAATCAAAGACAAGGGAGCGGGGTATTGGCAGCAGCCCAGGCCGGTTTTGGTCTATCTGGGCTTTTTCATTGCATTGCGTTTGTTGGTGCTTGCACTGGCTTTGCGCGGCTTGATCCGGAGCCACAGGCAGGCAGACACCTGGGTAATGCTGTTGCTGATCCTGATGTTCTGTGCCGTAGCAGGTCCTGTAGGCAGCGCACGGTATCTGTTTCCGGTCGCACCTTTCTTATTTGTATTGGCAGCGCGGGGACTCGAAACCAGGCGCAGCCAACCCACCTGATATACTTTTGCCCTTCCTGTATGAAGAAAATCCTGCTCCTCAGCGATACCCACGGTCATCTTGACGATGCCATCAGACGCCATGCAGCGGAAGCTGACGAAGTATGGCATGCCGGCGACTGGGGTGGAAACATGGAGGTCAGCGATGCACTGGTGAAGATCAAGCCCCTGCGCGGCGTTTACGGCAATATCGACTGTGCCGAATTGCGCCATGTCCACCCTGAAATCCTGCGTTTCGAAGTGGAGGGCTTGCGGGTATTGATGATGCATATCGGCGGCTACCCCGGTCATTTCCCGCAAAAAGTCAAAAGCCTGATCCGGGCTGAGCGGCCGGGCCTGTTCATCTGTGGTCATTCGCATATCCTGCGGGTGATGCGCGACCCGGATACCGGCACCCTCTGCATGAATCCCGGTGCTGCCGGCATTCACGGTTTCCACAAGGTGCGCACCATGCTCCGCTTTCGCATCGAAGCCGGAAAAATCCTGCAGCCCGAAGTGATCGAACTCGGTCTCCGCGCCAGCATCGATCCGCAACCGGAGGTTTAATACCGCTTATCTTTGCACGGAATGCGTACCAGGCTGAACATCATCGGAGGCCGCTTGCTGCGGGGCCTTTACCTCTTCGCCCTGAACCGGCATTTCCGCACCTGGTTCCGCTTCCTGCTGTTATCGCCCTTGCAGCAGCGCTACCGCGAAGCCACATTCCGCTTCCAGGGTAAACGCTTTGTCGTTCCGGACGCGCTTTCCTTCTTCTGGCAATACCACGAAATCATGGTCCGGCGCGCTTATGCGTTCCCGCACAGCGGAAGCAAACCGCCGGTTATTGTGGATTGTGGCAGCAATGTGGGGCTCAGCCTCTGCTTTTACCACGAAAACTACCCCGGTGCGCAGATCACAGCCTTTGAACCCGACCCCAAGGTAGCGGAGTATCTGGAAGGGAACCTGGAACGCAACGGCATCAGCGGGGTGAAACTGCACCGCGCAGCCACCTGGATCAGCGAAGGAAGCCTGCGTTTTGCCAGCGAAGGCGCCGATGGTGGAAGACTCGATGACAACGCCGGCGGTGTCGAAGTTCCTACTGTCAACCTCCGTGAGGTCATCGGACAGTTGCCGCAGATCGACTTCCTGAAAATGGATATCGAAGGGGCCGAAGCCGAACTGGTGCCACATCTGGGCGACAGCCTGCAGCGCATCCGCTATCTGTTCATTGAATACCACAGCTACAAAGGGCAAAACCAGGCCTTGCATACAATATTGAATGTATTGGAAGCGCAAGGCTTCCGCTATTATATCGAAACCGACGTGAAGCGGAAGAATCCCTTCCTGGCACCGCCCGAATTCCAGTGCAATATTTTCGCCAGCCGCGAAGCATGAAGGTCGTACACCTCAATACCAATGCCACGGGGGGCGCAGCGGCAGCCTGTTTGAGATTGCACCGCGCCCTGCTGAAAGCCGGCGTTGACAGCAGGGTTCTGACCTTGCGCGGCCCTGCCAACGATGACCCGCGGATACAGTCCGTAGAAGCGAACATGGGACTGCGTTTCCGCCTTCCCGATTTTCTCAACCGCCTCCGCAACCGTTTGCCACTTTTGGGCAAACCCTATCATTTCTTCAGCAGTCCGTATTCCTTTTTTCATCCCGAGAACCATCCCTGGGTGCAGGAGGCAGACATCGTCAACCTGCACTGGGTGGCCAAATTCATCGACTACCGCAGCTTCTTCAAACGCAACGGCCGTTACGTCTGGACGCTCCACGACTACCAACCTTGTTCCGGCGGCTTCCATTATCCGGGCGGGATGAACAGCCTTGCATACGCGGGATTGATCGCACACAACGAAAGCATTAAATCCAAGGCCTTGCAAGGCATGAAGTTGCAGCCCGTTGCGCCTTCTGCCTGGCTGGCCGACATCGCTGCCAGGTCTGCCGTCTTTCAACCTTTCGGCTGCCGGCATATCCCCAATTGCCTCGACACGGCGCTTTTTGCTCCGGCCGATCGAAGGGCGTTGCGGCGCGCGCTGGGTTGGCCGGAAGATCGCAAGGTGCTGCTCTTCCTCGCCGAAAACCTGAACGAAACGCGGAAAGGATTCCACCTGCTCACCGAAGCCTTGCGGAGTATGTCGCTCGACCGGGTACTGTTGGTCGCGGTAGGTCGTTCGCCGGAAGGCCTGGAGGGCATACCGTTTATCCATGTTCCCTTTACCAGCAAGGAAGCGGAACTGGCCCGGGTCTATGCCGCGGCCGACCTGTATGTCACGCCCAGCCTGGAAGACAACCTGCCCAATACGGTGCTTGAATCGCTGGCCTGCGGCACACCGGTAACAGCGTTCCAAACCGGTGGCATCCCTGAAATGGTGCAACACGGCGTGAACGGCTGGATATGCGATGCCGCCGATGCAAGCGCGCTCCGGAACGGCCTGGAGCACATGCTCTTTCAGGCCGATCTGGCTTCCATGTCTGCTGCTGCAGTCGAAACCCTCAGGTCGCACTTCTCTGAACAGGCCGTGGCCGCCCAGTACATTTCCCTGTACCAAAAAGTGCTTGCATGAACCGGGGGCGCAGCTGGCTGGTGGTACTCGCTTTGTTCCTGCTTCTGCTCAGCATGGCCAAACGCGCCGGAATCCTGGTATTGCCTTTGGTGCGCCTGTTCTTGATCATGGCGCCTTTCTTGCTGGGCTTTCTGTTGTTGATGCGGCTCTTTGCCAGGCGAAAACCCTGATTCCGGCCTGCGTAAATTCGCGGTCTATGGAGCCTTTGTCGGATGCCGTGTTCCAAACCGCCAGGTTGTTGCGCAACAGCGGAGCGCCTGCCTTGTTCCGGCTCGCCCCTACTCCTTCGGGCTTCTTGCACCGCGGCAACCTGTTCAATTTCCTCCTGAACTGGCTGACGGCACGCCTGAGCGGCAGCCGCGTGCTGCTCCGCATAGACAACCTCGACAGCGAGCGCATCCGTCCAGCCTACATGGAAGCGCTTTTTCGCAACCTTTACGATCTGGGCTTCGACTGGGATCTTGGGCCCACAGGATCGCATGACATGGCAACCTGGTCGCAACACCAACGCATGGATTTGTACCGCGGAAAAATCGCCTGCCTGCAAACCCAAGGTCTCGTGTATGCCTGTGCCTGCAGCAGGAAAGATTTCGCCGATGGAAAGCCTTGTCATTGCCGTGATGCAGCCGATCCGGCGCATAAAGACACCCTCTTCCGCTGGAAAGACATGGAACTGCACGCTTCCAACTGGCAGGATCTCTTTCTGGGTCCGCATCAGGAACCATTCCCGCCACGGATGGTGTTGTGGCGGCGGGATGGCTTGCCGGCATACCAACTGGCGAGTGTATGCGACGATGCGCATTACGGCGTCACCCATGTTTGGCGAGGTGCCGACCTGCTGGCTTCCACGGCCTTTCAGCTCCGGTTGATGGAAATACCTTGTTTCGCCGGGATGCAGCCTTTGCGTTTCGGCCACCACCCCCTCTTAACCGACACACGGGGAGATAAGCTCTCCAAAAGCACCGGAAAGCAGTCTGCCGCGCTGCCTACCCACGCAGCAGACTTCCGCAATGCCTTGTTCCGCGATTTTGTGGAATGGAGCGGTGCCGGAATACCGGCCTCTCCGATCGACAAGTTGCGCGATCTGCTCGCATTTTTTGTGGAAAAGGATTCCGCAGTTTAGGCTTGTTTTGCGCGGCATGAATGAGAGCGGCATCAGGGAGCGCATGGCGCAGCTAACGCGCGAATTGCAGGAGCACAATTACCGCTATTACGTGCTGGCCGAGCCGGTGATCAGCGACGCGGAATTCGACCGCCTCCTGAAAGAGCTTGAATACCTCGAACAGCAGCATCCTGAATTTGCCGACCCCAACTCTCCCACCCGCTCGGTTGGCAGCGACAGCGGAGGGGATTTCGTTTCGGTCAACCACCGCAGGCCCATGCTCAGCCTGGGCAACACTTACAGCCATGAGGAACTGGAAGAATTCGACCGCCGCGTGGCCAAAGGGCTTGGAACAGAAGACTACGCCTATGTCTGCGAATTGAAGGTGGACGGACTCGCGATTTCGGTTTTCTATGAAAACGGTGAACTGGTTCAGGCAGTGACGCGGGGCGACGGAACCCGCGGCGACGATGTAACAGAAAACGTAAAAACCATCCGCAGCCTGGCGAAAAAGTTGCACGGCGATTTTCCGCCATCCTTCGAGATGCGCGGAGAAATCTTCATGCACCGCAAGGCCTTCGATCGCCTCAATGCGCAGCGCCTCGAACGCGGTGAAACGGCCTATGCCAATCCGCGCAACGTTGCTTCCGGATCGCTTAAACTCAAAGACAGCCGCGAAGTAGCCGCACGCCCGCTCGACATCGTCCTCTACCATTACCTCGACGACCAGAACCGCTTTGCCACCCATTGGGACAGCCTGCAACAAGCAGCATCCTGGGGATTGAAAACAGCAGACTCCAGCCGGCTGTGCCGCAACCTGGACGAGGTAAAGGAATTCCTGGCCCTTTGGGATGAAAAGCGCAAGGAGCTCAGTTACGATACCGACGGCGTGGTGATCAAGGTGAACGATTTTGCGCAGCAGCGCGAACTTGGTTTCACAGCCAAGATTCCGCGTTGGGCCATTGCTTTCAAGTTCCAGACGGAAACGGCCCATACCGAATTGCTCAGCATTTCGTTCCAGGTAGGCCGAACGGGAGCCATAACGCCGGTGGCCAATCTGCGACCGGTGTCATTGCTCGGCACTACAGTGAAGCGCGCCTCCCTTTACAACGCCAATGAGATTGAACGGCTGGATGTACGTCCCGGCGATTATGTGTTTGTGGAGAAAGGCGGCGAAATCATTCCGAAGGTAACGGGTGTTGATTTCAGCCGGCGCAAGGCAGACAGTGTTCCGTTTGTGTACATCACCCATTGTCCGGAATGCGGCACTGCCTTGGTAAAGGAAGAAGAAGGTGCCCTGCATTATTGCCCGAACGACGACAGTTGTCCGCCCCAGGCAAAAGGCCGCATCGAGCATTTTGTAGCGCGCAAGGCCATGAATATCGACAGCCTAGGCCAGGAAACGATAGATGCGCTGTACAACCAAGGCATGTTGCACAATGTGGCAGACTTATACGACCTCACATACGAACAATTGCTGGGCATGGAGCGCATGGCCGATAAAAGTGCGCGCAACTTGCTGGACGGGATTGCTGCCAGCCGGCAGGTGCCTTTTGAAAAGTTGCTCTTTGCGCTGGGCATCCGCCATGTGGGTGAAACCCTGGCCCGCAAGTTGGCCAAAGCCTTTGGAAGCATGGAAAAGCTGGAGCAGGCCGACCTGGAGACCCTGAAACAAACCGAAGAGGTGGGACAGGTGATTGCCCAGAGCCTGTATGAATGGTTCCGCAAGCCGGCGCATCTCCAACTGCTGGCCCGCCTGCGCGCTGCAGGCTTGCAGATGGAATCGGTTCAGGCGGAACAACTATCGGATACCCTGAGCGGCAAAACGCTGGTTATCAGCGGCACATTTGTGCGCATCGGGCGGGAAGAACTGAAAGCGTTGATTGAAAAACACGGCGGAAAAAACGCAGGCAGCGTTTCCAAAAACACCCATTACCTCGTGGCCGGCGACGGCATGGGGCCGGCAAAACTTGAAAAAGCCCGACAATTGGGTGTGGAAATACTCACAGAAGAGCAGTTCTTTGCATTAATTGGAGGCGAAGGATAGCGGATGAAAGACAGCATCAGACACCGGATTGGGCTCAGGCAGGTAAAAAAGCAGTTACATCAGCATACGCGGTACCGCAAGTTGACGGCATTTGATGAGGCCCGCACGTTTCTGTTGGCTTATGCCCGGCAGCAAACAGAACAGGAAATCAAAGCCATAGAGCAGTTTGCCGAAAACCTGGCCAAAGCCGGGAAAAAAGTATTGCGCCTGATCTACATGGGCAAACTCCGCAAAAAGGATCCCCGCCCGGCAGACACAGAAAGCATGGTTCATCTGTACAGCGAAGATTTCAGTCTGATTGGTCTGCCGCAATCCGCGAAAGCACGCAAGCTGCTGAACGAACCTTGTGATTACCTGATCAACCTGAATCAGGAAGGGAAAACCGCCCTGCTCAGTTTCAGTGCCTTCTCGCATGCAGGCATGCGGATCGGTTGGTACAGCGACCGCAATTTACCCTATTTCGATTTACTGCTCGGCAACAAAACCAATGCAGACTTCACGCAGTATATCCGCGATATTGACCATTATATCAGGCAACTTCAAAAATGAAACACCATTCCTTTCGCGGCGCAGGAACCGCGCTCATCACCCCCTTCCTGGCATCGGGAGAAGTAGATTATCCGGCCCTCCGAAAACTGGTTGAATTCCAGATTGCAGGCGGCATACATTACCTCGTTATTCAAGGAACTACCGGCGAAAGCCCCACGCTCAGCGCTGACGAAAAGAAACGCATCGTTGAAACCGTCGTTCAGGTCAATGCCGGGCGGGTGCCTCTGGTGCTCGGTGTTGGTGGCAACGACACCCGCGCAGTCGCTGCAGCCATGCAACACGCACCGCTGGTTGGCATCGATGCCATTCTGAGCGTGGCACCCTATTACAACAAACCCAACCAGCGCGGCATGGTGGCACATTACAAGGCTGTGGCCGAAAATGCACCGCGTCCCATCATCATCTACAATGTACCCGGACGCACCGGCGCCAATATGCTGGCCGAAACACAGCTGGAAATCGCCGGTTTCGACAATATCATCGGAACCAAGGAAGCCAGTGGCAACCTGGAACAATGCATGCAATTGCTCAAGAACCGGCCGGATAACTTCCTTGTAATCAGCGGCGACGACAATTTCACATTCCCTTACCTGGCACTGGGCATGGACGGCGTGATCAGCGTTGCCACCAATGCCTTCCCGGCCGAAATGAGCCGAATGGTCAGCCACGCGCTTGCCGGTGAATGGGAAGCAGCCCGCAATCTGCATTTCCGCCTGCTCGACATGATGCAGCTCATCTTTGCCGATGGCAGTCCGGGCGGTATCAAAGTGATGCTCAACGAAGCCGGCATCTGCGAAAATGTGGTGCGCCTGCCGCTGATGACGGTCAATGCCGCTGTGGAAGAGCGCCTGCGCCGACTGTACCGTGAACTGACTGCATGATTCCATCGTACCGGGACAACCTGAACCGCCTGCCTGTCTGGCTTTACAATGCCGGGGTGCGCGATATGGTTGTTGCTCCCGGTTCACGAAATGCTCCGCTGATTGCAGCATTGCATCGCTTTGGCCGGATACACCTGCACAGCGTGCGCGACGAACGCAGCGCCGCTTTCATCGCCCTGGGATTTTGTCTGGAAGGCCGTCCGGCTGCCGTTTGCTGCACCAGTGGCACGGCCCTCCTGAACTTCTACCCTGCCGTTTGCGAAGCATATTACCAACGCCTTCCGCTCATCTTCATCAGCGCCGACCGGCCACCGGAGCTGATCGATCAATGGGACGGACAAACCATACGCCAGCCGGAGGTTTTTGCAGCCCATATCCGCGCGATGGTGCAGTGGCCTGACCAATTGCAATCTCCTTATGCCGCCGAAGACATAGACCGCGCCATGCACCGCGCTTTAGCGGCTGCTATAGGCACGGAGCAAGGCCCGGTGCATATCAACATACCGCTCCGCGATCCCATTTACGAGGGGCTAGACAACGCAACGCCCTATCCCGCAATACCCTGGCCCGGAATCCCGGCGGAACCGGAAGCACCAGTGCCTGCTGCCTGGCAGACAGACCTAGGCAAGATCCTGGTATTGTGTGGCCAGCATCGGCCAGACGAAGCCCTCCAGGCCAGTCTCAGCCGTATGGCGGAGAAGTTCCCTGTGATTTGCGATATCAGCAGCAATATGCTCAGTGCCGCATCGGTAGCTCATTGGGAAACCATGTTTAGTTTTGGAACAGTGAACGGATTGCTGCAGCCAGACACACTCATCACCTGCGGCACGGCCATGCTCAACAAGCAGCTCAAGCAATGGCTGCGCGCCCATCCGCCCAAGCGGCACTGGCATTTGCAAAGCGGCGGCTGGACTGGTGATCCCTTCCAAAGCCAACCGGAAACCGTATTTGGCAATCCGGCCGGATTGCTGGATGCCTTGTTTCAACAACAGCCTTCCAATCTCAGCTATCTGCAAGCCTGGCAAGTGGAAAGCCATCACGCATTTGAAGTATTTCGGGAGCGCAAAGGCCGTATACTGCGCGAATCTGCGTTTTCGGAATGGGAAGCGTTGGACTTTGCATTGGCGTATCTGCCGGATAGCGCGGCCGTCCATTTCGGCAACAGCATGGCCGTGCGCTATGGCGCTTGGATGATGCCAGCCGGTTTTCAGGGTAAAACCTTTTCCAACCGGGGTACCAGCGGTATCGATGGCTGTGTGAGCACGGCTTTGGGTTACGCAGTTGCCCATCCTGATAAACCTTGCTTTTTGTTTGTTGGCGACATCAGCTTCTTCTACGACAGCAATGCTTTTTGGAATGAAATGCGCCCAGACAACCTGAAAGTTATCCTGCTGAACAATGGCGGAGGGAATATTTTCCGTGTGATCGACGGCCCGCGCCAGCTTCCGGAATGCGAAACATTCCTCGAAACCAGGCATCAGCGCAAGGCCGATCATCTATGCCGCGATTTGGGAATTGCATATACCCTCGCCGACGACATTGAAAGTCTGGAAGAAGCCTGGCCGGAACTGCTGAAAGCGGATGGCCCGATGGTACTCGAATTGCTTTTCGCGCCCGAAACCGCGCCGAGCATTTTCCCTCAACTCAAGGGCTGAAGATTCAGGGCTTTGCGCGCATGGGCCGGATCTGGAACAGGGCCCCCAGCATTAGAAAATCGCGTCCCGTTTCATCGTTGATCCGGTAATCGAACTGGTACATATAGCCAACCAGTGCCGAGAACTGCGGACTGAAAGCCCATTGCGCTGTTCCGGAAATGCGGTTCCTTTCGAAATACGGCTCCCTGGTTCCGAAGAAAAGTTCGTTGCTCACCTGCAGGCGCAGCGCCCGGATAGATACTGGCTTGCAACTCAGCGCGAAACGGTAGCGGAAACGGTTGCGAAAACCCAGGTTGGTGAAGCGGAATTCCGCGCGGTAGCGGTGTTCAAAGCTCCAGACACGGCCGGGGTGCAGGAGTTCAAACTGCGGCCACACACGGAAATCGCGCACATTGGCAGGGCGGATGAAGTCGCCACCCGCCTGGTAGGTATCGTAATGGCCGGCGCCCAGGGTAAGCCGGTATTCCTTTTGCCATTCCTTGGAAATCCAGGCCTTGGCTTCGTGATAATGGAAGTCGTTGTAGAACTGCAGGGAACGCACCTGGGCTTCGGCTCCCGCGCTCCAGTTGTTTTCCAGCGGCATCCGGATATTCAGCACATTCCAGGACCCGGTGGATTCTGTGCTTTGAGTGCACACGATCGCAGGAAAAAACATGCATACAATACCGGAGCGCAAATACATCAGCTGCAAAGTAAATACAGCCAATCCATCCCCTGATTCCCCCTTTGTCGATTGCTTACCTTTGCACCGTGCAACTGAATGAATTAACGGCGATCAGTCCGGCCGACGGGCGCTACCGCAGCAAGGTTTCTGCCCTCGCTCCTTTTTTCAGCGAGTTCGGACTCATCAAATACCGGGTGCAGGTAGAAGTGGAATACCTCATCGCATTGGCCGATGTTCTGCCCGCTGCGAGCGGCGCCGCTGCCTTTGCACAACAGGCGGCTGCGTTGCGCAGTATGTATACCGATTTCAGCGAAGCCGATGCACTGCAAATCAAGGAGACAGAAAAGACTACCAACCACGATGTCAAAGCCGTGGAATATTTTGTCAAGGCTGCACTCGACCGGCAGGGTCTAGGCGAACTCAGGGAATGGGTGCATTTCGGACTCACCTCCCAAGACATCAACAATACCGCCGTTCCGCTCAGCATCAAAGATGCCATGGGCTCGGTTTTGATACCCCAACTTGACCAGTTGATTGAGCGGCTCGACGCGATGGCAAAGGAATACATCGATGTTCCTATGCTCGCCCATACACACGGGCAGCCGGCCTCACCGACCCGACTCGGCAAAGAAATCTATGTTTTTGTGAACCGCCTGCGTGTGCAACGCGCCCAATGGATTGCCGTGCCCTTTTCGGCCAAGTTCGGCGGCGCCACCGGCAACTTCAACGCCCATCATGCAGCCTTCCCTGCCACCGATTGGGAACAGTTTGCCATCCGCTTCGTCAACCATTCGCTGGGGCTGGAACGCAGCGACGTTACCACCCAAATCGAACATTACGACAACCTCGCCGCCCTCTTCGACGCCACGCGCCGCATCAATACCATCCTCACCGATCTCTGCCGCGACGTCTGGGCCTATGTGAGTATGAACTACTTCAGGCAGCGCATCAAGGCCGGTGAAGTGGGCTCGTCTGCCATGCCGCACAAAGTCAACCCAATCGACTTTGAAAACGCCGAAGGCAACCTGGGAATCGCCAATGCATTGTTCGGACACCTCAGCGAAAAATTGCCCATCAGCCGCTTGCAGCGCGATCTGACCGACAGTACCGTGCTCCGCAATGTCGGAGTGCCCTTTGCCCACAGCTTGCTGGCATGGAACAGCATCCTGCGCGGCCTGGACAAGCTCTTGCTCAACCGCCCGGCAATCGATCAGGATTTGAGCGACAACTGGGCGGTCGTTGCCGAAGCCATCCAAACCGTGCTGCGCCGCATCGGCTATCCCAACGCCTACGAAAAACTCAAAGAACTCACGCGTACCAACGAAAAAATGAACGCTGAAACCATCGCTGATTTCATAGAAACCCTCGATGTGCCGGCTGACATCAAAACCGAGCTCCGCGCTTTTACCCCCTTCAGCTACACGGGTATCACCTTCGGCTTCGAAAAGTCTTGAAACCAAGGCTGAAGAAAATCCTCCTGATTCTTGCCGGGCTCTTCTTGCTGGGCTTTGTCGGGTATTTTCTGGGCAGAGGCTGGGTACTGAAACGCGTTTACAGCAAGGTACAAAGCCAATTTACCGAACGCTTTGCGGTAAAGCTTGCCTGCGACAATCTTCGCTTCACCGGATTCGCCAGCCTTGAATCAGACATGCTCAGTTTGGTTCCTGAAGGCAAAGACACCCTTTTCAGTTGCTTATCATTTCGATTGAAAATACGGGTATTACCGCTTTTCATCGGACAAATACGAACATCATTACTGGAGATGGAGGCGCCGCGTTTTCACCTCAACCATTATCCAGGTCAGGAGAATTACCTGGGTTTCCGGAAGAAAGCGCGCAAAACGGCAGCAGCCGAAGGCAGCGAAGCATCGGGCGGCCGTTTGGAAGACCTATTCAGCATCTTGCCAGATAACCTCAGTTTTCGCGAAGCCAGTATGCAGGTCAGCGATAGCTTGTTCGGATTCCGCCTCCGCGCTCCTTTGCTGCGCATGGACGACGGCAAGCTCGATTCCAGGCTTGAGATAGCACAAGACAGCCTGCGTTTCCAATGGCAGCTGGGCGGCAATTTCTCTCCCTCGGAACGCAAAGGAACTTTCACGCTGGGCCATCCGCTTCCGGGTCAGAAAGCAGTTTTCCCATTGTTGCAAAAAAGCACCGGTTTGTACGCCGATTTCTCCAGGCTGCTCTTCTCTTTGGAAGGCATAGCGCGTGAGGAAGGATTTCTCCGTACATCCATCCGCCTGGGAACGGAGCAATTCTCCTGTGGCCACCCCTTGCTGAGCGACACCCTCGTTTCCGTGCCTAAGGCGGAAGCCTTGTTGAATATCGACGCCGGAAATGGTTATCTGGCCATTGATTCCACCTCTGTTATCCGCATCGATAAGGCAGAGTTTCAACCTTTTGTCTTTTTCCGTTACCGCGACAGCATCCGGTACGCATTCAATATTACGACGCCCTGGCAGGCGGCAAACGACTTCTTCAGCTTCATGCCCCGCGGCATGTTCGCCAGCTTACACGGTTTGCGGGCCGAAGGCAAACTCCGCTATCGTTTGCGTTTCGCGATGGATGCCGCAAATCCGGAAGCCCTGCAATTCGACAGCCGCATGGAAACGAACGGCTTTCGGATCACCCATTTCGGAGAAGCCGATCCGCGCATGCTCAACGGCCCGTTCACGTATACTTTCTATGAACGTGGAAAAGCCGTTCGCAGCATACGCGTGGGAGCAGAAAACCCATCGTTCACCCCTGTGCACGCCCTGCCCAACGCATTGAAGCAGGCTGTTCTGGCGGCAGAAGATCCGAATTTTTACGGACACCGTGGCTTTGAACCTGAAGCCATACGCAATGCAATAGCTGCCAATTACCTGGCCGGCCGGTTCAGGCGGGGCGGCTCAACGCTCAGCATGCAACTGGTGAAGAATGTATTCCTGAGCCGGCGCAAAACCCTGGCGCGGAAGATCGAAGAAGTCATCCTGGTATGGATGATGGAACAGCAGCAACTCGTACCCAAGGAGCGGCTGTTTGAAGTGTACCTGAATGTCATCGAATGGGGCCCTGGTGTGCTGGGCATCGGCGAAGCGGCCCACTGGTATTTCGGCAAACCGGCTTCGCAGGTGACGGAAGAAGAGGCGGTATGGCTGGCTTCGATCATCCCATCACCCAAGCGATTTGCATCCTGGTTCGATGCCGATGGCAACCTGGTGCGCAGCGACCTGCACCTGCGTGTGGTTTGGCAGGTGATGCAAAACCGCGGCATCGCAATTCCTGCAGACACCATACAATCCGTCCCCCGCGTCAGAATCAGTGGCGCAGCGCGCGGTTACCTGCGCGCACAGCCTACCTTTGCAGACAGTACCGTAAATACGGAAACAGAAACATGGGAGGAGTAATGCATATTGGCGACAAAGTGCGCTTTTTGAACGAGAATCTTTCCGGCACCATCACGTCCTTCGGGAAGGATGGCATGCTGGGTGTAACGATAGAAGACGGCTTTGAGCTTGACGTCCTCGCTTCGGAAGTGGTGATCACCGAACCACTGGTGAAGCAGGCCGGGCAGGAACCGGTGCGCCGCGATGCGCCCAAGCCTCCGGAAGAACTTAAAGGAGGGCTTTTCCTGCTGGTGGGAAAGAACGACAAGCAACACTGGGTAATGCGCCTGCTCAACCGCAGCGGAAGCATCGTGCTTTTCACCCTTTACAGACGCACGCCTGCAGCCACAGAGCTGATGGCACATGGCGAACTGAAAGACGGAAGCGAAATACCCTGCGGCGAGTTGGGCATGAGTTCTCCCGACAAATGGGGCGAATGGCACCTGCAGGCGCTGCCCGTGCGACAGTTTCCCGGGCAGGTTCCTGCCCTGATGGTTTTTACGCGGCGATTCAAACAGGGCGAGTTCCAATCCACGCCCTACCGCATGGGCGGGCTGCCGCTGTTTGCCTTCAGACTCGACACGCAAGACACGGAAAGCCGGGATGAGCCGATTGCTGTGCCATCCGCTCCGGAACCCGGTCCATACCGGGCTGTCAACTTCAACAAACCTGCCGACGAAATCGACCTGCACGCCGAAGCCCTGGGGCTGGATGCAGGATTGGCCGGCGACATCATCCTTCGGAAACAAATGGAGGAATTCCAGCGGCAGCTTGAACTGGCCATCGCCTACCGCATGCCGTATCTCACCGTCATCCACGGCGTAGGAACGGGCGTACTCCGCAATCTCATTGAAATAGCACTGCGCGGCAATCCGGGTGTGCGCGACTGGCAGGCTGCCGATTCGCGCCAGTACGGGCAAGGTGCTTTGCGCATCAAACTCAGGTCATGAAGCAATACATCATCCTCTTGTTATTCACGCTTCCGGGCATTGCCCAGGTAAGCGCCCAGGATGCGCCGCTTGCCAGACCGGCATCCTACGCCCCAAGCGACAGCATGTTCAGCAAAGACACGATCCGTCTGGCGGCTGTGGGTGATATCATGCTCGGTTCCACGTATCCTTCCCTCTCCTATCTGGCACCCAACGACGGCAAACGCCTGCTCGACCAGGTGAAGCCCTGGCTGCATAAGGCAGATGTCGCTTTCGGCAATCTGGAGGGAACGGTTTTTGATGGCCCCGGGACGGTCAAAAACTGCCAGGATCCGACGAAGTGCTATGCCTTCCGCAGTCCGGCACGCTATGCTTTCCATCTGCGTGAAGCGGGCTTCGATTTGCTCAGCGTGGCCAACAACCACATGGGCGATTTCGGCGATGCAGGGCGCAGGGCGACGGTTCGCAACCTGGACAGCGCGGGTATTGCATCGTCAGGACAGCTTTTCCGCCCTTACACCCAAATAACAGTCAAAGGAAAAACGATAGGCATGCTCGCTTTCGCACCCAATTCCGGGTGTCTTTCCCTCAATGACACGGCCGAAGCGATGCGCCTGGTAAGAAAACACCGCAGCCAGTGCGATATCCTGATTGTTTCCTTCCACGGCGGCGCTGAAGGCAGTGGATACCGGCATGTGCCAAAACAAAGGGAAGTATTCCTGGGTGAAAACCGCGGCGACGTATACCGCTTTGCGCACCGGGTTATAGATGAAGGCGCAGACGTGGTGCTTGGCCATGGCCCGCATGTCACCCGGGGCAGCGAAGTGTACAAAGGCCGGTTTATCACCTATTCCATGGGCAATTTCTGCACCTACGGCCGCTTCAGCCTGAAAGGTCCGAACGGCATGGCACCGCTGTTCAGTCTGGATTTGTTGCCTGACGGAAGATTTGCCGGCGGCTGGATTGTGCCGGTGAAACAATACGGCGAAGGCGGTCCGGTACTCGATCCGAATGGCGATGTAATCCGCGAAATCGCCGAACTCAGCCGACTGGATTTTAACGGCGCAGGTTTGGAAGTGCGACCTGACGGAAGACTATTGCCAAAATAACGCCACCGGGCTTGCTCAATTTAGCTGCAGATACTATTTTCGCGCACCAATTACGATTATGGCAGTTACCAGACTCAAGAGAAAAGACGCACGCAACAGGGCTAAATCTTCCCGCGAGGCGAAAACCATCAAGCGCCTGAAGCATGTGGTGCTTATTGCTTCGCCTTTCAAAGGTGAATCAGGCATTATCCTGGAAGACCAGCAGGCCTGATTCGAATCAAGTCGAAAAATATTGAACAGCCGCTCCGTATGGGGCGGCTTTTTCTATTTTCGCCCACATGAAGATTCAAACGGCACTGGCCGGCGTTTTGCTTTTGCTTGCATCATGCGGGAAGAACACGCCAACTCCCCGTATCCTCGACGAGGATATTTTATTCAAGTGTCAGGCGGCCATTGATGAATGCATCATATACGACCATTTCCCCCCCTTACAGGCCAGCCGCAATTATGTGTATCCGCATATCGCTGCTTACGAGGTACTTGTTCCTTTCTTTCCTGAATACCGTTCGCTGCAAGGGCAACTGAACGGATTTCCTGTTTTGCCCAAACAAGACACAGCGGGTATCAACCTCGACGCAGCCGTCACAGCCGCCTTCCAGAAAACCGGTTCAGCCCTGGTGTACAGCCGCTATCTCGACACTTTCCGTATGAAGACGCTGGCTGCCTTGGAAGCTCAAATAGGCAAGAAAGCCGTGGAGCGTTCAGTGGCTTATGGCGAGCGCATTGCAGACTCTGTGCTGGCCTGGGCCGGGCGCGACAATTTCCGCCAAACCCGCAATGCGCCGCAACACAACCCAGGCAATATGCCCGCATCCTGGCAGCCGACCACGCCAGATTTCCTCCGCGGTACCGAACCGCATTGGGGCACTTTGCGCTCCATGCTGTTCTCGGCCAGCGACTTCCCTTCGCTCGAGGCTCCGGTAACCTACGATTCCACGCCAGGAAGTGCCTTTATGCAGGCTGCCCGTGAAGTACTCGATATCCAGAAAAAACTCGATTCAACCCAAACGGCCATAGCCTGGTATTGGGATGACAATCCGATTACCATCACCCATTTCGGCCACGCTACCATCAATACATTCAAGCTCTCTCCTCCCGGCCATTGGATGGGCATTACGCGCTACGCTGTGAAGAAAAAGCAGCTCGGGCTGATGGAGACATCGGAGGCATTCACCCGCGTGAGTATTTCAGCATTTGATGCATTAATTGCCTGTTGGAAGGAAAAGTACCGCTGGGATTATATACGCCCTGAAACGGTGATCCGCCGCCACATTGAGCCCAATTATTCACCGCTCATCCAGACGCCACCCTTCCCTGAATACCCGAGCGGACATGCCACCATTTCTGCATCGAACGGCAGGGTTTTGCACGACTTGTTTGGCGATTACACCTTCACCGACAGCACCATGCTGCAATTTGGCATTTCACCGCGCACCTTCAACAACTTTGTGGAAGCCGCAGACGAAGCAGCGATGAGCAGATTGTACGGCGGCATCCACTTCCGGAATGGCAACGAAGCCGGTAAGAAGCTCGGGGCCGCGGTGCACGACTTGCACAAGAACAAGCTGGTAACCCGCACAAGCGGTGGATAAAGCGTCAGGCACGCGATTACAGGCCGTGTAAATTCGCCCGGTGCACGCATTGAAAATCGCCAAAGAGCTCAACCTGCGCGAGAAACAGGTTGTTCAGGTATTGCAGCTATTGGAATCCGGCGCAACGGTTCCATTCATTGCCCGTTACCGCAAGGAAGCAACCGGCAACCTCGATGAAACGCAAATCGTAGCCATCCGCGACCTTTTTGAGCGTTATGACACCCTGGAGAAGCGGCGCAGTTTCATCCTGACCCAGGCACAGACCTTGGGTAAACTCACGCCAGAGCTGGAAAAAGCCATACTGGCGGCGGAAGATTTGCAGACACTTGAAGATCTCTACCTTCCATTCAAACCCCGCAGGCGCAGCAAGGCCGATGCCGCCCGCGAGAAGGGATATGAACCATTGGCTGCGCTGATCTACGCCCAAAAAGATCAAAACGCACCCGGAAAAACCTCAGGCTATGAAGGAAGCCGCGAAGAAGTGCTGGAGGGTGCGCGCGACATTATAGCTGAATGGATCAGCGAAGATGCCGTGCTCCGCAACAAGCTCCGCGCGCAGTTCCGCCAGCAGGCTGTGCTGTACAGCAAGGTGACACGCGGTAAGAAGGACGCCGAGGGCGCAGATCGGTTTGCCGACTATTTCGCATTCAGCGAGGCACTGAAACGCTGCCCGTCTCACCGCCTGCTCGCCATGTTCAGGGGTGAGAACGAAGGTTTCCTGAAATTAAAAGTACTGCCCGACGAAAACGACACCACCTTGATCCTGAAGCGGCATTGTCTGCATGGTTACGGCGACGCCACGGATCAGGTAAAGCTGGCCATGCAAGACGCCTGGGATCGCCTGCTGCAACCCCAGCTGGAGCGCGAATTCCTGGATGAAGCGCAAGCCCGCGCCGATGAAGACGCCATTGCCGTTTTCGCCCTCAATGCGCGGCAACTCCTGCTCGCTCCGCCCTTGGGTGAAGTGCGCGTGCTGGCCATTGACCCCGGTTTTCGCACGGGCTGCAAAGTAGTTTGTCTTACCGAACAAGGCGATTTACTCGAACACGGAACCATCTTTCTGCATGAACCTGATCAAGCGCAGCGCAAAACGGGCGATTGGATACAGAAGCACCGCATACAGGCTTTTGCTGTAGGCAATGGCACAGCCGGTCGTGAGACTTCAGACTGGCTGCAAAAGCAGTTCCCCGGTTTGCCCCTGTTCATGGTGAACGAAGCCGGAGCCAGTATTTACAGCGCTTCAGATGTGGCGCGGGAAGAATTCCCCCATCTGGATATTACGGTGCGGGGTGCCATTTCCATCGGGCGCCGCTTGCAAGATCCGCTGGCGGAACTGGTAAAAACAGATCCAAAGAATATTGGCGTCGGTCAGTACCAGCACGATGTCAACCAAACGCTGTTGCGCAAACGATTGGATACGGTCGTAGAAAGCGCCGTAAACAGCGTTGGTGTGAATCTCAATACCGCCAGTCCGCATTTGCTCGCGTATGTCAGCGGGATAGGTCCGCAGACCGCCCAGCGCATTGCCGCCTACCGCCGTGAAAACGGTCCGTTCAAAAGCCGCCGCGCATTGTTGGACGTATCCCGGCTCGGCGAAAAAGCCTTTGAACAATGCGCCGGTTTCCTGCGCATCCGCGGCGGCAGCAATCCGCTCGACAACAGCGCCGTGCATCCGGAGCGCTATGCCGTGGTGGAGCGCATGGCGAAAGACTTGCAGACCGATGTGAGCAGGCTGGCCGGCAATGGTGAGCTATTGAACAAGATCAGGCCGGAGCAGTATGTCGATGAAAAGGCACAGCTCGGATTGCCAACCTTGACGGACATTCTGAAGGAACTGCAAAAGCCGGGGCTCGATCCGCGGGGTGAAGCCAAGGCGGTACAATTCGACGAAAAAGTACGCAGCATCACGGATCTGGAACCCGGCATGGAGTTGCAGGGAATCGTGAGCAATATCACCGACTTCGGGGCTTTTGTAGATATCGGCGTAAAGCAGGACGGCCTGGTGCATATCAGCCGGATTACAGATCGCTTCATTAAGCATCCTTCAGAGGTCTTGAAACTGGGGCAGGAGCTTACGGTACGCGTGCTCGATGTGGATGTGCAGCGCAGGCGCATTTCCCTCACGCTCCGGTTTTAGATAAGATTCTTATCACTCCGCAAATTGGCTGCGAACCCGGTGGCGTGGTTTGTGGTATGTTCCCTCCTAACCTACTCCTGCTTAACGAACGATTGATGCATCAGCATGGCAGCCGAAACTTTGCGCGGCTGTTCAGGAACATGCTGCAGCAAGACGGCATCAGGCACCGCATGGTGTTGTTGCCGGTTCAGCAGCAGATGCGCGACGTGATGCCGGTACAAATCGCACCGGGACGTTTTGTCTTATTTCGCAGCGGCAGCTTTTCTGAAAAGCGCAGACTTTTCTCTGCTGTGCGTCAGGCGGGTGTAGCCGGCGAATTTGAACGCATTTTCCCGGAAGCTGAGGTAGAAGTAAGCAGCCTGCGACTTGAAGGCACGCAAATCAGTATGCAGGATGGCCTGGCCCTGGTATCGGATAAAGTGCTGTGGGACAACCGCAACCGCAAGTCGATGCAGATTATCGACAGCCTCGAACACGCACTCGAGCGCAAAGTCGTTATTGTGCCATCGCTGCACAGTGAAGACACCGGCAGCCTGGCCGGCTATCTGCGCATGGGCCCTGAACGCACGGTTCTGATTCAGGATTCGGTTGATCTGGATAACGCATTCCGCCGCAGGCTTGAAAGCCAGTTCAAACGCCTGCAGCTTTCAACAGTAGTTTTGCCCAACCCGCACGCGCAGGCCCGTCGCCGCCATCCCGCAGCCTATGCCGGCTATTTAGAATTCGGCGAGACAATTTATTTCCCCATCTTCGGCAACGACGACACCGATGGCACGGCATTGGAAAAGATGGCGCAATTGTACCCGGAGAGTGCCTGTACACTTCTCAATCCAAGCCCGTTCGGGGGTTACAACGGCTGGGTATTTCTGCAAACCTGGGCCGCCGAGGTGGATCAGCTTCCTTCCCGCGCCGAGCACGAAGCAGCGGGTAAGCCTACCCATGCCACGGGGGGATAAACTGTTTGCCGATTCAGCCGGTTGACCACGAGCGAATTCAATGAGCCCACAGTGGGGAGTTCGGGCAAATCCACAAGATCAGGAATAGGAAGTCGTAGTACTTCTCCTCCTGCTTGATAAATTTCTATCGATTTGTGCTTTTTTACTTATGCGGCTTAAAATCAATGACATAACTTGCTGCACCTCCCGGCAAAAACTGCAAAATGAGAATAAAACCAATCCTCCTTCCCGGTCTTCATATACTTTGCTGCACCCTGTTTGCCGGCTGCGCCGGTATTGCTACCCTGCAGGCGCAGACC
>JBKDBI010000157.1:0-2031 GCA_046314695.1 Bacteroidota bacterium
GCGTAAAATCCCGGATTTGCGCTTAGCGGTGCGGTACCACTTAGGATGCAAAATTGGTCTTGCATTCTGATTGTAAAGTTCTATCTTTGCAGTCCGATTCGGGAAAGCAGCCCTTTCAGCCTACGCAAATGGCAGAATTTGGCAGCAAAAAACGAATTAAAGATACCAGGACCCGTAGCTCAATTGGATAGAGCATCTGACTACGGATCAGAAGGTTTGGGGTTCGAATCCCTACGGGTCCGCAAGAGCCTCTGCCAAAGCAGAGGCTTTTTATTTGCCTTCCTTCTTCTTCACTTCTCTCCAAAACGCCTCCCAGCGCGCGCGGTCGCGGTTCAGGATATAATTGACTTCCCGGTACTTGCGCTGTGCCGAACGAATGAGGAATTGTTGGGTATAGCGGAACACAAAAGCGTGCGGTCCGAAATCAGGTGGCCGCTCACCAATAAAAATATTATACCCGTATCCGATGTTCCACGCGCCCAGGAAACTGAACCCAACTTCGGGCCTGATGACATACCCGCTTCCATGCACAGGAACCCGAAACCAAGATGCCTCCATCCCGTAAAAGACAATGTTTTGCGATCTGGTTATTCCGGCTCCCAGGCCTGTATTTATCCAATCACTGCGATTCGGTGCCCAAACAATATTGATATGGGCATTGGTATAGGCCAGGGGTTTGAACAGATGCCGATGACCGTAGCCAATGCCTGCCTGCATGGTGCCGAAACCCTGGTATTGATACCCAATTAAGGGATGCCAACCCTTCATTAACGGCAAATCGGCGTAATCCGTGCGTATGGTCTTGCGCAACTCCATGCTGACCCTGAGCACACGTGCAAGGGTGCGAAAATCACGCAAGGAGAGTCTGTGTTCATTGGAATCGTTGGCCCTTGCTCCGACAGCCGAATCTGTTTAGTTTATCTCGGCAGGTGTTCCGAGTGTATCGGTAACCTGCCCTGCAAGTGCACCATGCAAGCACAAGAACATGGTCAGGATCCGAAAATGCAATCCGATTCCGGCAACTGCACGCATAGCCAGCGCTCTGTTTCTCCACACGCAGCAAAACTATGCAACGCAAGGCCTCAGAGCGCATCCAGACATTCCGCCAACGATTTTAGTACTGCAATCTGGAAGCCCTGGTTATAACCACTCATATTCTTCAGCACAGGGTTGTTGGCAAAACGATTGTGAATGGCAAGTATTAATATATCGGCAGAGGCTGTGCGGTCTGTACAAGTGCTCGGCTCATGCACTTCAGAAACTGAATTCCTGCTAAACATATTTTGCCTGAAACTGGCAGTGTATTGATCGAAGCTGATTTGCCGGCAACGCACCGATTGGCGTTCAGAGAAATTATCCCATATCGCACAACCAAGTTTCACCACTTCATCCATTTCATCCCGGTTCAGGTACTCGGACTGAGCGCGGAGGATACTGATAATCAGCGGTTGTATCCGGTGTATTTCCATGATCACCTGACAATGGTAATCGCCGCCTTCGAGCTCCAATCGGCGGTAATAACGATCTAACACCGGGAAACTATGCGAGCCGTTGCGGTTGTTGTTCATCGGTTCCATAACATCATGATTACTTCCAAAACTATAAATATGACCGCCTTTTGTTTCATTTTTACACGTCAACACAAGTAATAATTGTCAAGTTTTACAGTAACTGTGTACATACACAGCCGTGCCAAGCAAAAGGAACCAAAAAGAGGCGGGTATTACACATCCGCCTCTTTTTTTACCCGGTTTGATATGGTTATTGGTTCTCCAGCAAGCGGAAGAACTGGTCCATTTGTGGCAAAATTACAATCCGAGTTCTTCGGTTCTGGGCGCGGCCCTGATCGGTCGAATTCTCTGCAACAGGTATATATTCGGAGCGACCGGCAGCGATTATCCTTCGGGCATCCATACCGAACTGGGATTGCAGCATGCGAACGACGCTTGTTGCACGCAGTACACTCAAATCCCAGTTGTCTTTAATATTGGCCTGGCTGATCGGTCGGTTATCTGTATGGCCTTCGACCAT
>JBKDBI010000158.1:0-2515 GCA_046314695.1 Bacteroidota bacterium
CACAGCGGCGGGGCAGTGGTTTGGAATGAAGACCGCAGCGGCTACCGCCCCGCCTTCCCGAATGCCGTTTACTGGAGCCATGCGGCACATTGGGCACATGCCTGCGATCCGAATCCCCGGGAGAAACCCTCTTTCCTGAAAGAGAATTTCCTGCCTATACAGGAGGCAGGGCAGCTGCGCTTTGTGGAAAGTGGATTGGAATTTGGCCCGGATATTCAAATGCGCACCGTTAACGGGCATACCGTTTCCATGATGTGCCCGCAAATCCGATACAAAGGCGAAACCCTGCTCTATTGCGCCGATCTCATTCCGTCTGCCAGCCATATTCCGGTGAATTACGTGATGGGATATGATATTGAACCGCTCAAAACCATGCAGGAGAAATCTGCGCTCCTGGCCGAAGCCCAGGCCAATAACTGGCTGCTGTTTTACGAGCACGACCCGCGCACAGTGATGAGCAGGGTGTTGTTGAACGAAAAAGGAGCCTATCACAGCGGAAACGCGGTGCTGCCGGAAGAACTCTGAATGCAGACCCGCCTCGGCATACGTATCTTTGACTGACCAAATCCAGAATCTTAACCATGTTACAAGAAGTATTGGCCGGCCTGAAAGCCGGATTTCATGACCATACCGGCGCTGCTGAAGGACTGAATGCCGGGCAGAGCGAAGTGATTTTTGATACAACGCTGCAAGGTGTAACCGAACAGCTCAAAGGACTGATTTTTTCCGGGAAGATTTCCGAATTGCAAAAGTTGGTTTCTGAAGGCGCCGATGCCGTGCGCGACAGCGCTTACTTCAAGACCATGGTGGAAGGCGCTGCCAATACCTATTACGGCCTGGACTGGGATGCGGCCCGCAAACATGCACTTGCCGAGAAGACCATGGCGTATACCTTCAACGGACTCCGCGATGCCTTCGAAGCCAGTGGCAAGACCAAAGATTTCAAAGGCATCATGGAGTTTGCCGGTCTCGACGCCGGCCTCCTGGGTAAGCTTGGCGGCCTCATGGGCGGCTTTGGCAAGTTTTTTGGGAAGTAAGCACCACGGTGGTTGAGCCTGTCGAAACCATGGTATTTGTGAATCTTTACGCAGTGATACCCTTTCAGGAGTCTGTGTAAACAGGTTTCCCCGACTAAAAAAGTCGGGGCAGGCAGCATTCCGCTTCACTTCATGCGCTCAACTACCGCGCCGATGAGATACTGGTTGAATTGTGAACAGGTTTCGACAGGCTCAACCATTGCTTCGGTGATGGTTCATGAATCTTTTTGAGCAGGTTTCCACGACTAAAACTGTCGGGGCACGCAGCATACCGCTTCGCTTCATGCGCTCAACCACCGATGCGGAGATGTGTTTTTCCCATCCCTTTCAACGAACTTCGCAGGCTGTAAGTACGTTCTATCATTGTGCCTTCGAAATCCACTCCCAAAAACACCAAGAAAGCAATCAAACCGGCTGTTCCTGCGCAGCAAAAAACTCCGGCTACACGCGGTTCGGCTGTAATATCTGTGCATGGCGCCCGCCTGCACAACCTGAAGAATATCCATGTAGATATCGATCAGGGTTCATTCACTGTTGTAACCGGTGTGTCGGGCTCAGGTAAAAGCAGCCTGGTATTTGATACACTCTTTGCGGAAGGACAACGCCGCTATGTGGAAAGTCTCAGCGCCTATGCCCGCCAGTTTTTGGGGCGGATGAAGAAGCCGGAGGTGGACTACATCCATGGTCTTTGTCCGGCTGTGGCAGTGGAACAAAAGGTGATTTCGCGCAACCCGCGCAGCACCGTGGCAACCACAACTGAAATCTACGATTACCTCAAACTGCTGTTCAGCCGAGCCGGGCATACCCTTTCGCCTGTTACCGGCCGCGAGGTGAAACGCCACAACGCAGCCGATGTGGTGGCGTTTATCCAATCTTTGCCCGCCGATGCACAAGTGCTGATTTTGGCGCCTTTGCCCGAGGGTAAACGCGATTTAAAAGCACTGGAACTGATCGCACAAAACGGTTTTACCCGGGTTTGGATGGACGGGGCACTGCAGAAAATTGAAGACCTGCTTGAAAAGAAAAAAGCACTGAAAGCCAAGGCCCTGCTCGTAATCGACCGCATTCTGACTGATCCGACAGACGAAGAACTGCCTTCCCGCATCGCAGACAGCGCCGAAAGTGCTTTCTGGGAAGGCCATGGAACCTGCTTTGTGCTGCCTGATGGCGCCTCTGTGCCTGAAGAATTCAACAACCGTTTTGAACTTGACGGCATCACCTTTGAAGAACCTACGCGCGATTTCCTGAGCTTCAATAATCCGGTTGGCGCTTGTCGCCGATGTGAAGGCTTCGGGCAGATACTTGGTGTGGATGAAGAGCTGGTCATACCCGATCGTAACATGTCGGTTTACGAAGGTTGTGTCGCTCCCTGGAGAGGGGAGATTATGCAAGAGTGGAAGGAACAGTTCGTGATGCGCGCCCGTAAGAAAGATTTTCCCATCCACAGACCCTATGAAATGCTCACCACCGAAGAGCGC
>JBKDBI010000159.1:0-2335 GCA_046314695.1 Bacteroidota bacterium
GGCTCGAAACTAATCTCAACATCAGCTCCTCAACCACAAAACCCAGGCACCACTTTCACCACTAATAATTAATCATTAACAATTAACCATTAATCATTGCTTTCACGGATTGATCTTTGTCGGTTTCTACTTTGTAGTACAAGTTGCCTACACCGTCTACCAACTTCCGGTCTACCGTGAATACATTGTATCCTTTCGCAAACTGGCCTTTCGCTGTGTACAGAATCCGGCCCAAGGCGTCGTAGATCGTCAGACGGGCTTCCGTTGCTTCTGGCAAATGGAATCCAATCTGGGTCTTGCTTACCCATGGGTTCGGCGTGTTCTGATACAACTCAAAGCCAACTGTGCTGATCGTCGTGTTCGCTCCATTGAAGCGGATCGCTACGTCCAACTTGTTGTTCGCCTCACACGCAACCGCTTTCGTGATCTGGCTTGATACGCTCAACAACTGGCTCAACGTGCCGTTCGCTGTCGCACGGAATTTCACCGCAAATTCTCCAGGTGTCGCATCCGCAGAAGTCGTGATCGCATTGTTGAAGATACCGAAGTTCTCCATCGTCTGCTTCGCTCCAGGAATTACCTCCAGTACTTCCAGGTTGCGGAAGTTCAGGGTAAACTGGTACGCTGATACTTGCTCCGCTGCTTTGAAGTGTACGGTGAATTCTTCACCTGCTGCCACCTTCCGGTCGGCCACGTCAAACAACAGGGTGCCTGCTGTGCGATCGTCGCTGCCAGTTAGGCTGTTTGGAACCGCTGTTTGGTCCACGTCACCCACTTTTACCCCAATGAAGTCATCACTCAGGGCACTAGCCTGAATTTGAGCCACACTGATATTCTCCCGAATCACATCCGCAAATGGGTTGTCGTTGCTCGTAAACTGCTGGGATGCATCCACGAAGCGCCAGCTGCTGTTGTTCGGAAGCGTGGTGTACGTGCCCAGGATCAACTTTCTCAATTCAACAATATCGAAGGTCGTCACGGTTCCTGACTTGTTCGCATCCGCGGCAATCAACTTATAAGGCGTGCTCAAGGGCTCCAATCCCAGGATGTGGCGGCTGATCAATACCAAATCCCAGGTGTTCACCCCGTTCAATGGATCCAGCTCGCTCGTTGGAGTCACTGTATAGTCCGAACCAAACGGCAGTGCTCCAGAGAAGAAGTACTGGCCGCTGGTGTTCGAGAACACCTCATTGAACATCGGCAAACCGTTCGATAGGCCGTTCAGCTCCACTGTAGCGTCCTGGATACCTTCCGACAATTCTGTTTCCAATGCACCCGCAACCGTTGCCGCAGTGGTGTTGCAGATTCCCATATTGTCCTGTACGATTACGTACGTCTCGCAGAAGTCCGCGTTACCGGCCTTGTCGATTGACCACAGTTCTACCAACTGTGTACCCAAGTCTGCGCAGGTAAACTGAACTTCCGTTTGTGGTGCACCGGTGGAGGTAACTGGGAAGCCTGTGCCCGTACCGCTGCAGCGAATCGCAATGGTCAACTGGTTCGATGGTGTGCAGTTGTCTTCTGTGTATTCCAGGAAATCACTTGCATACAGCGACACCATGCCACCACTCACGTTCATCAAGTTGATTGACAAACCATTCACACACACCACCGTCGGTTTCTTGCAGTCTTTCACGATAAACTCCTGGTCGACTACTGTCTCGTTGCCGCAACCATCTTCGATAATCCATTTAATCTGGTGCGTTCCGTAAGGCAGTTGTGGTACGGTGTTCTGACCCGCTTGGTTTACCCAACGTACCCGTGCCGAGCGGTTGTTGCCGCTTGGCGCATCCGTCTGGATTCCAAAGCCCCATTTCTGGTTAGATGGTACTGGACGGAAGTCGAAGGCACGAGATTCACCTCCCAGGTAGTTCTGAGTATTCGCGTTATCAAACTGTACATTGTTGTATTCAGGGAATGGATAGCCTGGGGAATTGTTACTGTTCACCACCGTTTCTTTTGTTCCATTTCCATCCAGATCTAAGAACAACAGGTACTTGAAGCGGATGTTTGCACCTGAGCAAGCGTCGGTCGCTGTCAGCTCGATGTTCGCATCGCCCTCGCACAAGTCGTGGCTATTGATCGTATTGTCGTACCAGTACATCGCATTCCACATATTCTCGTCGTTCGTACTGTAGTCGCAGTATTCTGCTGCACTTGGAGTCACTACCGATGGATCCTGGGTATCAATTACCTTGATGATCTGCTTGTACGTGTAGCAGTTCGCCTCTTTGTTCCAGAAGCTGCTGAAATCGGTCGCTGGAGCACCCGGTGTCAAAGCACGTACCGTTGGTTCCCATCCAGGAACTGTTGTACCAGGAGCAGATACTGTTAC
>JBKDBI010000160.1:0-6500 GCA_046314695.1 Bacteroidota bacterium
GATACCAGCCTGCGAGCTGGTACGGCTTGCCGCCGACCGATATATCCGCGAAAGGGCCGACCCGCCGCCGGGTTACCGCTTTGACGAAAAGCGCGCGAAGGTTGTGATAAAGTTTATTCAGCTGCTGCGACACACGAAAGGGAGCGAAGCGGGCAAGCCGTTTTTTATTGAACCCTGGCAGGCTTTCGCGCTGGCTAACCTGTTCGGTTTTGTTGACGAACACGGCAACCGCCGCTATTCAAAAGCCCTGATAACGGTGCCGCGTAAGAACGGCAAAAGCACGTTAGCCGCTGGCATCGCGCTCGACCTGCTTATGGTTGACGGCGAATCAGCAGCCGACATATACACCGCCGCAACGAAACTCGATCAGGCGCGCATCGTGTTCGACGAAGCCTTTCGCATGGCTCAGGATTTGAGCCGCGACCTGGCTGACGTTTCGCGGGAGTTGCGATTTGCCAACAGTCAGAACCTGAAGTATATCCGCTATGGCCGGTCTGAACTTCGCCCGCTGGTAGCACAGGATAAGACGCTTGACGGTCTGAACCCTCACGGCGTAGTGTTGGATGAATACCATGCACACCGTAACGACGACCTGTTTAACGTGCTGCTGACCGGCATGGGCGCGCGCAAACAACCGCTGATGTTGGCAGTAACGACCGCCGGGTTTAACCGCAACAGCCCGGCGCTTAAGTATCAGCGCTATTGCGAAAAGGTGTTACGCGGCACGATCGACGACCCTAATACCTTCGCCCTAATTTACACCCTGGACGATGGCGACGACTGGATGGATGAAAGCAACTGGATTAAAGCAAACCCAAACTGGGGCGTATCGGTGCAACCGAAAAAGCTGCGGCAGGATTTCCGCGAAGCGAAAGAAATGGCTCATAAAGAGGTCGAGTTCAAAACCAAGTACCTGAACATCTGGACGGATACGGCGGTAACGTGGATACCGGATCGGGTCTGGATGCAGGGCGGGCAACCGTTCACAATGGCCGACGTCGCAGGCATGCAGTGTTACGCCGGGTTAGACCTTGCAAGCACCGGCGACTTCACGGCTTTTGTCCGGGCGTTCACCGATGGGGAACGCATGTTCATTCTGCCAACGTTTTTTCTGCCCGAGGATGCAATAGCCAAACGGACGGACGGCACCGGCGATGCTATCCGGCAATGGGTGCGGGACGGGTACATAATCGCAACCCCGGGCGCGGCAACAGATTACCGGTACTTGGTGGATTACATCAAAGAGCAGCACGGCGTGCATCCGATTGAGCAGATCGCGTATGACCGTTGGAACGCTACGCAGCCGGTGGCAATGCTGAAAGAATCCGGCCTGAACATGGAGCCGTTCGGGCAGGGGTATGCCATGATGAGCGCCCCGACAAAAGAAGTGGAACGGCTGGCAAACAGCGCGGCCATCATGCACGGAGGAAACCCGGTGTTGCGCTGGCAAATGGGCAATGTAATGTTAACCAAAGATCCGGCGGGGAATATCAAAGTAGACAAGGCAAAGAGCGGCGATAAGGTCGACGGCGTGGTAGCTATGGTCATGGCAATGGGGTGCGTACTGAACGCACAGCTATCGGAAAGCCCTGCAACTTGGAACGACTTCAAAACATGGTAAACCTACTTAACCGCTACCAATTCATTGACCGGTATTACGATCACTTGCCGCGCTGCAGCACCGGCCGGGCTGCGTATGATGCAACCGAAGGCGAGTGCATGGCACAGCACGGCGCGCGGAAGTACGCCAGTTATAACAGCTTCCGGGTGCAGCTTTTCAGGTGGCACGAAAAAAGAAAACGCGCCCGCCGGTGAACGTTGTTATCATTTGCTTGCAATAGTCTGAAAATTGTACTATTATTTTGAACCGTGCAAATCGCAGGGTTCACAATTACCCGCGCGCGGCAGGCTCGACCTGAGCGCCGCTCATCGCTTGGAGCGCCTGCGAAATGGCTCATCGACGCATTACAGAACGCGCTGGCAGGTGGTGGGTCTGCCGCTGGCGTTTCAGTAAATTCTAAGACCGCGCTGTCACTGGCTGCGGTACAAGCGTGTATAAGGGTTAAGGCCGACGCTGTAGCAACTATGCCGCTGCGGTTGTACCGCGCAACAGGCGGGCAGCGCCTTGTGGATAACGAACATCCGCTTTCATTTCTGATTAACGAACCTAATGCGATCCAAACCCGCTTCGAATTCCTGAAATGGGTAAGCGCGCAACTGGACACCGGCGGCAATGCCTACGCTCGAATTTACCGTAACTCACAAACCGCATACCCGGAATTACTGGAGCCTATCCACTGGAGCAACGTAGAAGTAGTGCTGTTGGATAATGGCAAACCGCGTTACACGATTAAGGTTCAGGGCCGCCAAGACATACCTGTCGAAGCATCTGATATGCTTCACTTCAAAGGGCTTGCAGTAGATACACCGCTGCGTGGTATGTCCCCCATTGCCACCCATGCGCAGACGTTAGGGATTAACCTGGCTGCTGAGAAGTCAACTGCGAAATTCTATAAATCCGGGGCAAGCCTGAAATTCCTGCTCAAGTTTGGAGCAGCCGCGCCGGACGAAACAAAGTCCCGGGAACTCAAACAATCCTTCAAAGACGTATTGGAGGGAGACGATTCAGTCGCAGGCGTACCGAAAGACAGCGAGGTTCAGCAGATGAACCTTTCACCGCAGGAAGCGGAATACATCGCAACCCGTAAATTTGGCGCGGAAGAAATAGCCCGCATTTTTGGGGTGCCGGCTTACATGATCGGCGCTGATTCGCAAGGGATAAAATCAAGCGTGGAACAGCAGGCGCAGGACTTCTACGTGCAAACGATTATGCCGCTTGTTACCATGATGGAACAAGAGATGCGCCGCAAGCTGTTGCGCGAAGACGAAAAAGGTTCCTACTATTTCAAATTCGTATTCAATAGCTTGCTCAGGGCCGACGCAAAGACCCGGGCGGAGTTCTATAACATGGCCATTCGCGGCGGTTGGATGAACGCCAATACGGCCCGCGGCTATGAGGATATGAATGCTATACCTGAGGGCGAGCAGTATTTTATGGAAGCGAATTTGATTCCGTCGAATCTGTCGCAGGATTGGGTACAATCAAAGATCAATGCAGCGGAGGCAATGGCCGCAAAGACAAACAACCCCGACGGGGCTAATTAAACAGGCATGAAAGAAACAAGGGAACTAAGGACATACACCGGCACCGTTGAGCTACGGATGGACGGTGAAGATAGCGACTGGCCTGCAGAGGTAACAGGCGTTGCCGCTGTGGTCAACCAGGCCACAGATATAGGCGGCTGGTTTGAAGAAGAGATTGCGCGCGGCGCTTTTGATTCCGCGCTACAGGGCGAGATTGATATACCGGTTTTGTTCAATCATGACGCAAATCAGATAGTAGGTCGCACAACGAGCGGCACGGCTAAGGTATGGGTGAATGACGCCGGCCACCTTGCATACAGCTTCGTGCCGGACGCAAAGAACCCGGTACATCAACACGTGGTGCGTAGCATACAACGCGGTGACATTACCCAAAGCAGCTTTGCGTTCACGGTAAGCCGGGCAATGTGGAGCGCGTCTGCAAAGTACGGAGACGATTCATACCGCACTATCCTTGAGTTAAAAAAGCTATATGACGTTTCGCCGGTGACTTATCCGGCCTATTCAGGCACATCGGTAGGCAGCCGCGATGCTGAAGCAATCGAAAGGGAACGGGCTGCAATTATTGCCGAGCGTTCAGCCGGCAGCACGAAGCAGGCCGACGCAAAGCGGCTTATCAATCAGGCACTTAAAAAAAGCATATAAACATGAACCAACTGAAAGAAAAGCGCGAGAAGCTGGCAGACCTCAGGTCAGAGCTTATCGCCCTCCGAGGTCACGATACACTGACCGACGAGCAGATCACCCGCGCGGGCGAAATTAACGCACTTGTTGAAAAACTCAACAAAGACATTGAAACCATCGAAACCCTGGAGCGCAACGCGAAACCCGTGACCGCCCCTGTGGTAATGGCAACCGGTAACGGCGAACAGCGCGAAATTGAAAAGAATTTCCGTCTCGCTACTTTTCTGAAAGAAGCTACCGACGGCAGCTTAACCGGTATCAACCGCGAAATGGATTCCGAAGGTCGCAGCGAATTTGCGCAAAGCGGTATCGCACCGAAAGGTATGGCTATCCCTGCCGTTGCCCTGCGCAGCCTGAGCAACCGCGAACGCCGCGACATGACCGCTACCGGTGGCAGCCCTGCCGGTGTTGAAGGCGGGTACGCCGTTCAGACCAACGTAGGCGGTTTGATTACCGCGCTTTCCCCCCGCCTTGTTTTGGCACAGCTCGGAGCCGCCCGCTTTGACGGCCTGATTGGCAACCTCGACCTGCCTTCGTATGGCACTCAGCCGACAGCGGCATGGGAAACCGAAACCGGCGCAGCCGACGAAGTGAGCCCCGCTGCTACCAAAATCAGCTACACCCCGAACCGCCTTGCGGCTTTCGTGGACGTTGCAAAGCAGTTGATGATTCAGTCAAGCGCGAACATCGAAGCGTATCTTTTCGATTTCCTGATGCGCGCTGTAGCTACTAAGTTGGAGCAGGCCGCGCTGCATGGCAATGGTTCAGGCATTGCCGGTGTAGCTGGTACGTCTGGTATCGGGTCTGTTGTAGGTGGCGCTACCGGAGCCGCCCCGCTGTGGGATGATATCACCGGTCTTTACAAAGAGATTGCGGTGGATAACGCCGACATGGGTAGCTTGGCTTACGTTACAAACCCGCAGGTAGTAAACAAGCTGCAGAACACACCTAAGCAGTCGAGCGGTGTTGAAGGTAATTTCATCATGAACGTGCCTAACACCTTGAACGGGTTCCCCTGCGCTGTGACTACCAACGTTGCGAGCAACCTGGAAAAGTCAACCTCAGGCGCTATCCTGTCTGCCATCTTCTTTGGCAACTGGGCCGACCTTGGTCTGGCAAGCTGGGGCGGTTTGGACATTATGGTGAACCCCTACACCAAGGCCAAAGACGGCACCGTTGAAGTTATCCTCAACAGCTACCTCGACGCAAACGTGCATCGCCCGACTTCGTTCGCCGCAATGCTCGACGCGAACCCCGCCTAACCCCCCAAAGGAACAGCCGCCGCTGTGAGTGTGTGGCTGTTCCAATTACCGGCGCCGTGAGGGACACGGATTAGGGTACACCGATGCACCCCGCCGGACAAAGGCTAAAGCCTTACCAATTATGGCAACGATTAAAGTAAAGATTACAGGCAGCGTAACCGCCCCGCCCTACAGCTTAGGTCACTTCGTTGGAGACGTAGTGGAACTGGAAGCCGACAAGGCAAAGGCGCTTATTCATGCTGGCCGCGCGGTAGTGATTGAAACCGCAGAGGCCGACCATTCCGAAGTTGAAACCGCTACCGTAACCCCTAAGCGCAAGCGATAATACCACATGATCCTCAACCGCGACATAACCAACCGCATCCATGCCGCTACTTCGTACATTTCACTGACCGATGTAAAGGATCATTTGCGCGTTGTAGGAACGGATGAGGATGCGTATTTAAGCGCGATTTTAGAGGCTGCTTTTGAGGTATGTGAAAACTACTTAGGCTATCCGGCGCGCCTTTCTACAGTGCAATGGACTGCTGAAGAATGGCCGGCGGAAACGATTGACCTGATAGGTAAGCCGCAAAGCCTGACCAGTGTCAAGTATTACGATACGGCCAACTCATTACAGACATTGGCAACGACGTATTACAACGCACACGCGCGCCGCGACCGGTTCAGGGTATTGTTTGTGCTGACCCCGCCGACGCAATACGAAGACCGCCTGGATGCGATTCAATACAATGCGCAGATGGGCTGGCTGCCTGGCGCATTACCCGCCGCTGTGCGTGCCGCTGTGCTGTTGACTGTTGGCGATTTATACGAAGAACGCAAAAACACTATCATCGGCACAATCGAAACCAGCCTAAGCCGCGGCACTGAATTTTTGTTGAACCCCTACCGCTGGAACGAATTTGTATAAGACATGAACCCGGGCAGGATGGATAGACTGGTTACACTGCAGCGGTTCACGGTTACGCAAAGCGGAATCGGCGAACCGATTAAGACATGGGCAACCCTTGCAACGGTACCGGCTTCGTACAAACCAAGCCCGGGCGCTGAACCTGTGAACGGCGATAAGGTAGAGGCTGAGCTGCCGGTGGTGTTTACTATCCGGTTTTATTCCGGCCTGAATCCTAAAGACCGGCTGACCTACGGCGGGCAGGTGTATAACATTCTCGCGGTTACCGAGGTAGGGCGCAAGCATTTGATGGAATTAAAAGCGAGGAGGCAGGAATGATTCACGCGAAACTGGAAGGGGTTAACGGCGCTATAACCGCGCTGGAAAGCATGAAGGGCCGCGCCACCAACGAGGCAATAGGCCGCATTGTTCGCAACGCATCGAAGCCTATCGTTGCAAGCGCCCGCGCCCGCGTGCCGGTGGATAGCGGCCTGCTGCGTAAC
>JBKDBI010000161.1:0-4534 GCA_046314695.1 Bacteroidota bacterium
CCAGTCGAAATCGGGACACCGAATACAATGCGGCCCAAGATTCCCGGGCAACATCTGTCACCGACAAGACATTTAATCTACTTCAAATGAGAAACATGAGCCTGGTAAATTTTCTTCGACAAAATGGAGACAACGGTTCGATCACAACGCAGCAGTCCCAACTCCCTCCGCGTCAACATCGGGCCACGGAAACTACAGACAATAGGCCAACACTTTACCACCCTGACTAAACCACAGAGATTACAGCTCATGTCAAGGATTTCCCTAACCTGCACGATACGTTTATATGACAGTCTTGGCTACTTACTGCCTTCGCGAATCGTTTCGATACGCCTACACTGCGTTACGGCTACTCAACGACCAGCACGGTTACATGAACTTTTCACATGCCACGGGCTTCAGTTACCTCACATATCTGTTTTTATCCGCAGGCTCTTGCCTCAATAAACCTAACACATACATTTGTACATAAAGGCTAAGCAAACCGCTACAAAAAACATTCTACACCAACTTCAAGCGAAATTAATATGATGCGCACATACGAAGCCTTGCCCAACCTCAAACACCGCATGATACTTAGCCTCATCCACGCCTGCGGAATTCGAAGGAGCGAATTGCTGAACCCGCAACTCAGCGATGCGCAATCGGCCAGGGGCCTCTTATTGATTCGCCAAGCCAAGGGCAAGAAAGACCGCGTGGTGCCTCTGAGTACCAAGTTACTGGAAAGCCTGCGGCAATGTTACGTGCAATACCGTCCGAAGGGCTGGCTGTTTGAAGGCCAGGATGGGGGTCAGTATAGTGAGAAAAGCATCCAACTTGTTTTCAAACAGGCATTAGCCAAAGCCGGCATTGATAAGCCTGCAACCCTTCACTGGTTGCGGCACAGTTATGCCACGCATTTGTTGGAAAACGGCACTGATCTTCGTTATATCCAGGAATTACTTGGCCATAACAGCAGCCGCACTACCGAAATCTATACGCATGTAAGCCAGCACAACCTGCAACAAATACGCAGCCCATTCGACGACCTATGAGCCAGCCAAAAAGGGAAACAAAACTAGACCTATACAACAGGATATGGTGTATAGGAGATAAAAAACTAGACCTATAAGCAAGTTATGGGAAAGGCTTTAAAATTTGCAAACAACCAAAAACAAGAACATATGAATCGAGAAAATCAAAAAATAAGAAATTTAAGCTTTGTGCTTACAATTCTATTGTCGTCAAACTATTTTACGGCTTTTTGCCAATCCTCTGACCACACTTGTGGTGCAGCTAATGTTCACAACAGCGCACTTTCATATGGTCAGATATCTGATATAGACGGAAATACATACAAAACTACCGTTATTGACGACAAGGTATGGTTCTCTGAGAACCTGAAAGTGACGCGCTTTCAGAACGGAGATACGATACCCCAGGTGAGTGACTCGGCCATGTGGAGTGGGCTAACAGGTCCCGGCATGTGCTCCTACAAGAATGATACTGCCTTTGATTGTCCATACGGGAAACTCTACAACCACCATGTGGCGCGCGACCCACGCAACCCATGTCCTTCAGGATGGCGGGTTCCCTCCATGACGGACCTATATGACCTCATCTTCTTCCTGGACCCCAACGCAAATGTCCAGCAGCCAGGCAACCAGCCCAACACGGCCGGTGGCAGATTGAAGAGCGCGGGGTTATCATATTATCAGCCCCCCAATGCAGGTGCCACGAACAGCAGTGGTTTCTCTGCAATCCCCAATGGCGGCCGGAACCCTCAGGGACAATTCTCCTTGAGCTACAATGCAGCGGCCAGCTACTGGTTATCCACGGAAGTGGGCCCGGGCATGGGCTTCTTCCTTGAACTGGCCTATCCCCAAGACTGGGCTGTGCGCAACGCCTACTTTTCCGGGTATGGCGCTTGCATCCGATGCGTCACAGATTTAAGTACGGTCAATATTAATGAAAGTCTGATTCCTACATTTAATGTTTATCCAAATCCTGCCGATGAGTACATAACAATAAACTCAGATAAACTGATGATAGGCAAAGAGTATGTTATTAGCGACTTTACTGGGAGACAATTGCTCAGAGGTAGAATTCTTTCAGAAGATATGACTGTATCAATTATTGAACTTCCAAGTGGAATGTATTTTCTAAGTTTCCCATCATCTAGTTTGAGCGCTTCTAAAATAATCAAAAGATAATTGAAATTTATTGATAAGCCCATCCCATAACAGCACCTAAAAGAAATTGGCGGCATTGTGCTCCGCAGAAAGATTTGTTGTAAAAGAAATATTCTTCTCCGCAAAATCACCACGGTAAAAACCCGCCAACTTCTTTTAGCTGCCAACCGTTATACGCAAGCATAGACAGACCAATACAAAACGAAAGTTCAATAGACAAAAACAATAAAAGTTACACAATGAAGCAAACAATTTTAGGTTCAGGAGGAGCAATAGGCATCGAATTGGCAAAAGCATTAACGGCATTTACAACTGATATTAGACTCGTAAGCCGGAATCCGAAGAAAGTAAATCCTAATGATGAACTTTTTCCAGCAGACCTAACCAATCGCGAAGAAGTTTTAAAAGCGATAGCCGGTAGCGAAATCGTTTATGTTACCGTGGGTTTCGCATACAATAGCAAAGTATGGCAAACTTTATGGCCTCCATTCATAAAGAACGTGATTGATGCCTGCATTCAAAATAATGCTAAACTTGTGTTTTTTGACAATGTCTATGCTATAGGTGGTGATAACGTAAAACATATCACCGAAGAATCACCTATCAGTCCGTGTAGTAAAAAAGGGGAGGTTAGAGCCGAAGTTGATAAACTCATTTTGGATGCTATCGAAAAAAGAAAACTTAATGCCATAATAGCCCGTTCTCCTGATTTCTTCAGCGAAGTGAAAGCTACAAGTATGTCAATGAATTTGATTTATGACAATCTGGCTAAGGGCAAAAAAGCTCAATGGTTATGCGATGCTCAAAAAATTCACAGCATGGGTTATACTCCAGACCTTGCCAAGGGAACTGCAATACTTGGTAATGCAGCGGATGCTTATAATCAAATATGGAACCTACCAACAGACCCTGAAAAAATAACTGGTGAAGGCTGGGTAAATATATTTGCCACAGAAATGAATGCAAGCAATAAATATCAGGTTCTACCAAATTGGCTTTTAAAAGTTTTAGGATTGTTTATTCCAATAATGAAAGAATTACCAGAAATGAACTATCAATTTGACAGAGATTACTATTTTGACAGTTCAAAATTCAATAAACATTTTCACTATTCGCCAACCAAAAATGCAATTGCGGTTAAGCAAACAATTGAACGTCTAAAAAAAACGAATGCCAGCGCATAACAGCA
This sequence comes from Bacteroidota bacterium, assembly GCA_046314695.1. Taxonomy (GTDB): domain Bacteria; phylum Bacteroidota; class Bacteroidia; order NS11-12g; family UBA955; genus REEB481. Next base: position 3,361 of record JBKDBI010000161.1, read on the forward strand.
CATTCGCAATTGGCGGGGTTTCGTGCCCCGCAGACAGTTTTGTGGTAGCCGAAAGTTTTGTGCTCCGCATAAACTTTTGTGCTGAAAAGCCCGCCCATCGCAAATATGCCAAACGTTACCACAAATCCATGAGTCCTACTGCAACACATAAATAACAAATAAAAATGACATTAGATAGTAGAAAATCTGTCGACATTATAGAAACGATGGAGAACTATCTTTCTAAAAACAGACCTCCCGTTGAAATTCGACCAGAGCTTGATCTGGGCTATGAGATAACCGGGCAAAGTGTGATACTTTTTGAAATCAGACCTGTTTGGAATAACCCTTCCGAAATTCAACACATGCCTTATGCCAAAGCAACCCTTGTTCTGAAAAACAATGAATGGAAAATTTATTGGATGAGAGGAAACCTCAAGTGGTATCCTTACGATCCAAAACCCAGGGTCAAAAAACTATCAGATTTCTTAAAACTGGTAGAAGATGATAAATACGCTTGCTTTAAAGGATAAAACTATTCGCAGAGTCGGCCTGGGTTGTAACAGCAAGTTGCCGCCAGCCCTCTGAAAATTCAAGGCCGGCTGAGAATTCCGCACCAAACTGCCCCCCTATTCTTTTTCAAACTGACCCCTATTCCGGGAAGTTGACCCCCTGATTATGGGTTTTATTCCGGAAAACTTACCCCTTTGTTTGGCAATTGCAGCATGATCTTCGGTTCGGAACCCAAGACCGATGGCAAACCAGACAAAGACGATGAACAAAGGAAAACAAGTATTGCGGCTTCATTATGAGCGCGGTATGGCGATAAAAGCCATAGTGTTCGAGCTGCGAATGAGCAAAAACACGGTGAACTAGTACTTGTGCCGATTTGAGAAAAGCGGAGTAAGTCTGACTTCGGTGTTGAACCAACATCAGACGGGTTTGTGGTATTGAAAAGTTCCAAAACAGCCGAGTCGCAGGTTTCGTTGTTGGCACGCGGAGACTGCTATTGGCACAAGAGAGCAATTTCAGCCCTTCTTGACCCATTCATCCTGCCATTTGGGTTATTTCACCGCGACATAACCCAAATAATGGCTTTTTTGGGTTGTTTCAGATGGACGAAACCCAAAAACCTGCTTACGCAAGGCAGATTCGTGGGCTGTCTGTAGCCCCCATGCAACCTTCCTGACCTTCC
>JBKDBI010000162.1:0-2435 GCA_046314695.1 Bacteroidota bacterium
GAGCATCGGCCCTCATGGCCGCCATCTTCTGCTCTGGATTTAATCCGTAGAAACGGAGGCCGGCCACGAGGGCCGACGGTACTAATCAAAAATCCGCAGCACACTTGCCGCTTTCCATTGGCATTCCTGCCATTCCTTTGCTCCGTCGCTGTCCCATGTGATGGCACCGCCGGTATGATAGGCCATTCGCTGCGTCTGGCTGTCGTATTGCAAGGTGCGGATAACCACATTCAGATCGAAATCACCGTCGGGGTCGTAATACCCGAGGCTGCCGCTGTATAAGCCGCGGCGGAAATTTTCATAATCTTCAATGTGCTTCATCACTTCCACTTTGGGTGCGCCGGTCATGCTGCCCATGGGAAAGGCGGATCGTATCATGTCGGCCGGATGGATGCCGGGTTTCGGTATGCCCGTAACCGTCGAAATGAGTTGGTGCACCTGTGCAAAGCTGTGTACACCAAACAATTCCGGTACCTGCACACTGCCGGGCAAACAAGTGCGGCTGAGATCGTTGCGCACAAGGTCTACGATCATGACGTTTTCAGCGCGGTTTTTCGGATCGGCTGCCAAGGCTTCCCGCAGGCGTGCATCTTCTTCCGCGTCGGGATGCCTTGGAGCTGTTCCCTTGATGGGTTGCGAGATCAGCCGACCATTCCGCAGGCAGAGAAAGCGTTCCGGACTGGCGCACAAAGCTGTTCCGGAGCCCAAATGGTACAAGGCAGCAAAAGGCGCGGGTGCCCGCCGGTACATCCTTCGCCAAAGCGCAGCCAGGTCAGGTTTCATGCCCTCAGCCCTGAATTCCACACAGTGGTTCATTTCGTAATAGGTGCCGGCCGCGATGTCTTCCCGTATCTGCTCAATCCGATTCAAGTAAGCATTTTCCGATTCTGATGGTTGGAATACCGGGGCATCCACAACCACAGTACCCTCCACGACTTCCGACAGGTCAAAGTTGCGCGTTCCGAATACCTGCAATACATCGGGTTCTTTGCGTGTAACCGCACAAACAATTTCGGGTTGAAACCAGGCCATATCCGGCCACGGAATCCATGCCGGGTGGTGGCTTTCCAATACTTCCGTGGCGTTTTTCAGGTCGTAGCCCAGGTGGCCAAACCACCAGCCACCCTTGCTCCAGGCTTCCTGCAAACGTTCGAAGCATTGCGCAGCGGCAGGAAGTTCCAGAACATCCTGTTTGCCGAAAGCTGCAAGCAAGAGGTATTTTCCGTAAGGGTCATTGCCGTCGTGACCGCCGAGCAGCATGGCATGGGTTTCCTTCAGCGCACGCCGGGCCAGTCGGGCAGCAGTTTCCTCAAGGCTAACAATGGGTATGCGCAGATCAGGCTTCATTCGGATGGAACCATTGGTAGACTTTCTCGGCTTTGGCCGGACCTATTTCGGCGGTCAGGGCTTGTTGGGCAGCTTCCTTCACCCCTTTTACACTGCGGAAAGCGAGCAGCAACTGCCGGGCTGTTTCTTCACCAATACCGGGAATATGGGTTAATTCTGTACCCAGGGTTGCCTTATCGCGTTTCTTGCGGTGGTGCGTGATGCCAAAGCGGTGTGCTTCGTCGCGCATGTGTTGGATAACCTTCAGGGTTTCGCTTTTCTTGTCGATGTACAGCGGCAACGGATCATCCGGGTAGTAGATCTCTTCCAGTCGCTTGGCAATACCGATGACGGCGAATTTGCCGTACATACCGATGGCTTTTAGCGCTTCAACAGCAGAGCTTAGCTGACCTTTGCCTCCATCCACCACCAGAAGTTGCGGCAGCGGTTTTTCCTCATCCCGGAGGCGGGTATAGCGCCGGGTAATCACTTCGCGCATGGTCGCAAAATCGTCCGGTCCTTCCACGGTGCGCACGTTGAAATGCCGGTATTCGCTGCGGGCCGGTTTGCCTTCCTTAAAGACAACACAAGCCGAAACGGCATGCTCACCGTGGAAGTTGGAGTTGTCGAAGCACTCGATATGCAGGGGCTGTTCGCTGAGGCGCAGGTCTTCCTTCATGCGGTCCATCAAGCGGTTCACGCGCAGGGCCGGGTCAAGTTTTTCGTACTGTGCTGTTTTCTCCCGTTTGAACAAGAGGGAATTGCGAAGGCTCAGATCGAGGATCTTCTTTTTGTCGCCCGCCTTGGGTACGGAGAATTGTATCCGCTCATCGTTCCAATCGGGCGGGACTTCGCTGACGATCACTTCGCGCGAACCGCGAACCGCCGGGTCAGACATTTCGGCCAGGGCAGCCAGCAGGATATCGGTATCCGGTTCGTCCATCCGTTTGCGATATTCCAGGTTGCGACTTCCGACAATCATACCCTGGCTGATGCGCATGTGGTTCACGAAAGCCTGGGTATCGGTGCTTGAAATTGTGCACACTTCCAGGTTATCTGCCTGCAGGTTTACCACCATGCTTTTGGCCTGGAACTTTTCAATCAACGAT
>JBKDBI010000163.1:0-3594 GCA_046314695.1 Bacteroidota bacterium
CCATTTCCATCCAGATCTAAGAACAACAGGTACTTGAAGCGGATGTTTGCACCTGAGCAAGCGTCGGTCGCTGTCAGCTCGATGTTCGCATCGCCCTCGCACAAGTCGTGGCTATTGATCGTGTTGTCGTACCAGTACATCGCATTCCACATTTCTGGGTTATTTTCACTGTAATCGCAGTACTCGGGCGCGGATGGCGTCACAAGTTCAGGATCCTGCGCGTCAATTACCTTAATGATCTGCTTGTACTTGTAGCAGTTCGCTTCTTTGTTCCAGAAGCTGCTGAAGTTCGTCGCTGGAGCACCTGGTGTCAAAGCACGTACCGTTGGTTCCCAGCCAGGAACCGTTGTGCCAGGAGCAGATACTGTTACGCCCAAGCGGTTCTGTGCGTTGTTCGTAATTGCGTTCGGCTCCGGATTCGGGATGGTGATGCAAGCTCCGTTCGGGTTGTACTGGCACCAGTTCAATACCGTCCAGGTGCGCTCAATCTTGAAGCAAGCATCCGGAATTACGGTAAAGAATTCATCCGTGTACGATACTGACATCAATTCGCAGTCTTGTGCTCCGTAGAACTCTGGTTGTCCGTAGTTGCCCGTTCCGTCACATGTCGTGATCAGACGGTCATCCGGAAACTTCACGTAGTAGTTCTGGTTGTACGTCACCACAATCCGCTGGGAGCCTGTAGCGGTGTTACCCGCTGCATCTACGGCCGTCCAACGGCGGGTGATCGTGCCTTTGTTGCACAAGCTGTCAAACTGGTTGTACGCTACTGTGCCCGTGATAGTTGGGTTCGAGCAGTTATCCACTGCTGTTGCCTGGCCATACGCCTGCAAACTTGGGTCAAATGCCTCGCAGGAAACCGTTACATTGGCAGGAGCCGTGCAGATCGGTTTGATCTTGTCTTCTACCAATACATTCACCATGCAGTCGTTGTAATCTCCTTCGTAAGCATCGATTGCGATTGGGCCAGTTCCTGGATCCACATCGTACACACGCAGGATTACAGTGATCGTATCGCCTACATTCGTGCAATCGAATTTCACTACGTCGTTGAACACACTATCGTTGATCATTCGGCGTGCCTTGAAGAATACAGGGCCGCAGTTATCGTAGGAACCATCGTCGTACGTCGTCGCGTATACCTCCGCCGTTCCGTTGTTGATCAGCGAAACCTGTGTCCACTCATCGCATACTGCAACCGGTGGGGTTTGGTCTTCAACTGTCAAGATAAACTGGCTGCTGCTGGTATTGCCACAGTCGTCTTCTACCACATACGTCACCTGGTGAACACCCACTGGCAAGCAAGGCGTGTAGCCAAAGTTCGCCAAGGTATCCAGGTCATTTACATTGTTCCCTCCAAACGTCGTTAGCGTACCGCTCAGATCGTGTGTTGCAATCAAAGCACCCGTGTACTGGTCAGACACTTCAATCCGTGCGCTTACCCGGTTGATCCGAGAGCTGTTGTCACGAACCACTACATTCGGCAGGTCTACGTTCGCACAGCAGCTGCTGGCGTTCGTCGATACCGTCATATCCTCCGGATTCGTCCACGTCGGCCCTTCGCTGTCCACCACATTAATCACCTGTACGTAGTACTGTGGGTTCTGGGTAGCAGGGAATGGTGTCGTTGGCAAGCAAGCATCTAACACCGTCCAGGTACGTACAATCTTATAGCTACCATCGCAAATCGGTAGTACTTGATCGCTGTACACTGCCTGTATTTCACAAGCATTTGCCGCTGGCCAGATCGCGTAGCTGCGGTCTCCACCAGCGTATTCAAATACCACTACTGGAGTACCCGTCGCACCGGGCTGGGTATTTACGTTCACCGCTGAATTCAGGGTCACATCCGATGGGAACACCACATCGGTGATGCGGCTACCCATTACATTGATCGTCTGTGTACAGCTGTTCACATTTCCAGATCCATCTTTCACTACCCACGTACGGGCAATGGTCGCTGTCACATTCGTGTTCGTATTGCAGCCCAGGTCCGTCACCACATCGCTGTAGCTCTGGGTGTATGCAGTGCAATTCTCCACCACCGTCGGGAACGCCTCTGCGATGCCTAAGGTATTTGACAGGTACGACGGATTCATGTTCGTCTCCGCGCAGGATACTTCAAAGTTCGTGCATGTCACCACCGGTGCAATATGATCCACCAGCGTCAGCGTCGCCATCACCGTGTTGCACGATACCACATTCTCTACCACTACCATCAGCGTCTGACCCAGGTAGCTCGCAGGAATCGGGTTCGGTACCGGTTGAAGCGTTACTGGCTTCATCAAGCGTACGCGGTAGTACCCTTTCAAGCAGAATGCCTCATCTACACATGACTCATCTTCGCCTTCCAGGATCATGCCTTCTGTAATCAACGCTTCGCAGTTCTCATCCACCGCCACTTGTACGTGGTTGTTCGATGCCATCGTTTGAGTCTCCTTCCAGCAATCTCCGATGCTCGTCGGCAAGTCAGGATCGTTGTACGTGCCATCTAATGCTAAGCCGTCGTTCGATACATCCATCGCCATGTACTGCGCTCCGCCCTGGAAGTAGTTCGGAATCGCTTGGCCCTGGTAGTTCACCGCCTTCGCACTGCCCGTCGCATTAAACGTTAGGTTCAACGATGCAGGCTCCGGTACATTTGATGGCTTCACTTCCATCACATACCGTACCACTACCTTCTCTCCGGGCCACAATAAGCCACTCGTTCCGTTGAACAAGCGCTTATCGCTGTCACCGTTAAAATTCGGGTTGATCGTCGGCAACGACTGTGGAAGTGGTGCATCCGCACATTCCCAGCTGCCGTTCATAATCTGTGGTGCCCCCATCGTCATCAAGAACGCCGCGCCCAACTGCTGCTTCAGCGCTACCTCCGCTTGAAGGTTGTTCACCGGAGTCGCCATCACATATCCGTTCTCATAGCCCCCCGTGTTCGTGATACACAGGTCTACAATCACCTTGAATTGTCCGCACGCTCCGCCTTTCTCAATGCCCGAAATCTGCTGATTCAACTCAATGTTTGGCTCTTGTACAAAACCAAAGTCCAGACCCATGTTCGTCAACCGATCCGCATAGTTGTAGATCGTTGGCAAATCTCCAAGGCTATTCTCTCCCAGCACGCCTACGCTTGCCGTCGGAGAGGCCAACAGGTTCGGTACACTGAAAGCAATCACAGGTGTTCCGTCCGAATCCTTGTAGTCGTTCGATCCCGTGTTGTTCGCAATCGTCAGGATCTTCCGTGCAGGCGTCGCTAGTTCGGGCTGCAGATAAAGAAGCGTATCCGCTCCTGTTCCAAGAAAAGCCCCAACATATTTCCGGGGAAGTACTCGGTATTCACCCTGTGTCAAACCACAGAAATAGTAGATACCGTCTTCATTCTCTCCCTGTACGCCACTCTGCGTTGGCTTCCGGTATACGCGGTTATCTCCTACCGTCAACAGGTTGCCATCCAAACCTCCCCATACCAATACCATATCTACTCCATTGATACCGCTCTCCGTTTGGAAATCAATCGGCGCATCCGTCGTCATCTCATCTCCCCGAAGGTCGTTGTCAAACCACACATAGTTACCTGCTTTGGTCACAGGAATGTAG
>JBKDBI010000164.1:0-3215 GCA_046314695.1 Bacteroidota bacterium
CAGTATGCGGAAGGATGGCAGATTGTACCAGATACGTCCGTCGAATTTCCCTACATGCACAAGGTCTGAACTGTCGTTGAGAGGAGCCGTCCATGCAGCATACAAAGCCCCGTCGAGCACCCGCGTAACAGGGTTGCTTTCGAGTTCAAGCCGGAGTGGAATACCGAGCTGCGCCTTGAGTCCGGCGCTCAACACAGAAACCAGGATGAATAATCCTGCCTTACCGAGTGTTTTTTTACCTGCCGATTTCTTCCTCACCATGTGAACAGCATTTGCATGTGTAAATATCCGAAGTTCTGCCGCATTCCCACCTGATTCTGCGCAGGTTTTATTCTTCCCAATTGGGTGCCTGAGTTCCAAAGCCCTTGCAATGTCCAATGGTTGTTGAGTTTTCTGTATGCTCCGACCCCTATGCTGCCGCTTCCCTGCCAGCGGCTGATGGCGGTTTTGGCCAATGGCGCGGTGAGACCGTAAATGCCGCCGTTGAATTGCTGTTGCGACCAGGTGCGGTCGTTTTGCGGATTAACAGTGGTTCCGCTAACCAGCGACCAGCGTTCGAGGCGAACCCCGCCTTGCAAGACGATACCCGATTTGGGGTTCAGGGCAATGGTGCGAGTCCATTGGAGTGGTATCGCAATACTGCGCATGCGCATTTCAGTCTGCACCTGCATTTGTGTATCGCTGTAGCGCACCGGAACCCAGAACAGGGTATCGCCCGGCACATTGCGGTAGGGGAATGAATCGCTTACGATGCGTGTGGTGTAGTTCCAGTTGGTACGGCGCGGTGTCAAATCCATGCCGGCCAGAATACCACTTTGAAGGTGGAATTTTCCGACCGGAATGGCATAAAGCGCCTGAACACCGCCAAAGAAACCTGGGCTGCTGCCTCGTTCCGCGAGCGTTTTTCCCTGCCAATCGCTGCCAGCAGGGCCATTTTGTAGCCTGGATTGATTGAATCCGGTTACGGGGCCGAAGGCGACATATGGTTTGAGCAGACGTGAATACAAATCGCGGATGGGCTTATTGCTGCGCCAGCTCAGCGCATTTGCCATGGCAGGCCTGGAGCTGAACTGTGAGATTTGAATCCTCCGCACCGGCAGGCTGAGGAATTCCAGTTCCGTTTCGCTACTTTCGTTCGCAACCGGTTGGGAATTGCTGCCCTCCGTGCCACTGCCGGAGCGGGAGTATTCATGGCTTTCTGTCTCGGGTGCGCTTCCGGATTGACCGGTGGTGCGCGGTAGCTTTTCCCTCCGGTTATCTTCGATGCTACGAGCCGCTTCTGATGCATCCGTCAAGGTTGGCTTGGCACTTGCCACGGCAGTTTGGATACGTAGGGTTTCGGGTGTTTGGGTTTTAGTAGTCTTTTTTTGGGCTGATGGTTTCAGTTCTGTATGGTTTCCATTCCACCACAGCCAGGTGCCGAAACACAACAGCAATACAGCGGGTATAAACCACAGCCATGAGCCGCGTCTTTTCCTTTGCACGCGCCCGCTGATTGCGGCCCAGTCGGCATCGCTTACCGGCAGTTCATGGTTGTTGAACAACTGCCTGAAGGTCTCTTCTATGTCGGGCTTCGGCTTGTTCACGGGTGGCGTTGGATGAGGATTTCCTGCAGCTGTTTTCTGGCCCGGGCGTATTGCGATTTGCTGGTTCCTTCAGAAATCTGAAGGGCATCTGCGATTTGCCTATGGGTCATGCCTTCGATGGCGTAGAGGTTGAACACCATGCGGTAGCCGGGTGGCAGTTGGTCGAGCGCTTCAAGCGCTTCTTCCGGAGAACATGGGAAACCGGCATTGTCGTCATAGGTGTCGGTTTCCGGTTCGTGATGGGTATCGTCGCTGAACATTCCCGCATAGCGCGTACTTTTCTTGAACTGATCGATGGCCGTATTGATAAAGATACGGGTCATCCAGGTTTCAAGGGCGCTGTTGCCGCGGTATTTGGAAATGGTCTGTAGCACTTTTACAAATCCGTCTTGCAAGGCGTCTCGGGCGTCGTCCAGGTTGCTGCAATACCGCCTGCAGATGGAAAGCATGCGTGGCCCGTAGCGCCTGAACAACTGTTCCTGCGCATGCGGATCGCCTTTCCTGCAGCCCGATATGAGTTCCTGGAGGTCATCCACCCATTTCTCCCTGTCTGCCATTTTGGTCTGCTACGTTAGACAAAGGTTGCACCGATTCATCATCTTTTTGATTTCCTGCGTTAATTCGCCTTTGATGAATCTGAACAGCAAAGGTTTATGGATAGGCGCCGCATCGGTGCTGCTCGCGGTTGCCGGGGGCATTTGGTTCTTCGGCGGAAGCGATAAACTTCCCGCGTATATCCCAGACGACGCAGGTCTGGTGATGCGTTTCGACCCCAAGGAGTTGATCCGCGGCATGGACATGGAAAAGATCGGAAAGAACAGTGGACTCAAAGATCTGGAAGAGAAGCTGGAAGACGAGGATGCCATGCTGATGAAACTGCTGATGAAAGGTTTTAGAAATCCGGAAAAGACCGGCATACGCTGGAGCAAGTCGTTCTACGTTTTTGCCCGTTCCGAAAAAGGAAAGGAATACGTAGCTGTGATGTTGCCGGTAAAAGACCAGGAAGTGCTCAAAACCTTTGTTGACCGCGAACTGCCCGGTGATGCCAAAATCAAATTCCGCGACGATATGGCCTATGTGCAAGCCGGTTACCGTGAGGCCTGGGGCTGGAACAACGACGTACTGATGGTAGTGTTTATGGACGGAAGAAGGCATACCGACCTGATCCAGGATCACCTGAACAAAACCTACGATGCGTGTATGGACAAAAAGCCGGAGTTCAAGAAAATCATCGGCAAGACGGCAGATATCGCGATGTATGTGAACACCAAGACCAGCTTCTTCAAGGAAATGATGCGCGAAGCGGGTCGGGGTATGACGAAAGGACTTGCAGGGCAGAATTTTGTCTATGCCGGTGCGTATTTCAATTTTGATCAGGGCGAAATGAACATGGAAGGAATGAACCTGGATGCGGATGGCAAAAAAGTAGCTGTCGATTACATGAAAGAAGGTGCATTGCCGGAAAAAATCATCGGCACACCCGATGGGAAGGCGCCACTGTTTCATCTGGCTATGAATATTGAGTGGATGCCAATGATGAAAGCCATTGCCGGCAGCATGCCAGACGAAGAAATTCCCGCTGAAATGATGGACATTCTGAAGGAAGTTGACAACGGTATTTGTATTCAG
>JBKDBI010000165.1:0-6866 GCA_046314695.1 Bacteroidota bacterium
GATGCGCACGGCATCCAGGTCGCGGCTGCTGGGTTCAAGAACGATATCCAGCCGGAACTGAGAACTTACAGGCGTAGTTACCACCACGGAGTCCTTTTTGTAACCCTGACCGGCTTCAACGTAGAGCACATGCCGGCCGGCCGGAAGTGTGAGTTGGAAACTGCCGTTGCGGTCGGTTTTGATTTCAGCACCTTCGCCTGTGCGGATGCTGGCTGCAGCAATCGGATCTCCCGAAAAGGCATCGCTTACGCGGCCGCGCACGAGATCCTGGCTTTTGAGCGGAGCACCCGCCAGCAAGAGCAGGGCCGAAAGCAGAAAGACGGGTTTCATGCAGTGCTTAGTCGATGCTCACGCGGGAGGAAGCGCGGCGTCCATCTTTCAATTGAATCTGAAGGATATAAGCACCTTTGCTCAGTCCTGTGGTTTCGATCGTCCACTGTCCGTTTGCGCGGAGGCGGATCACAGGATGCATATGACGGCCGGAAAGGTCGAACAGGCTGATAATACCATCAGACTCCGCCATCACTGTCAGGTTGCCATTGCTCGAGGGATTGGGGAAAACAGCCCATTCCACAGCAGGAAGAGACGCGCTTGAAGCTGCGAACTTATTGCAATCGCAAATGTGCGAACCGAGTGAATCGAAGGTATTGGCACCGAACACGAGGTATTGTGCCTTGGCATTGAAATGCGTTGGGTTGGTGCGCACACCGCCGGTAACGTTCGACTTGCGGATCAATGTCTTGTTAGCACTCAGCCACAAACCGATACCCATGTTGTAAGGGAATGAATCGGTCCATGCGTTGGATGGGCGTTCGCCAATTTTACCGAAGATATCCACCGGCACCCAGGCATTGCCGGAGCGCTTGTCGAGACTTACCGCATCATCGCCGTTGAAGCTCATGGAAAAGTTGCGGTTGTAGTCTGCACTCAAGAAGAGGTTGGCTTTTGCCTGCAGGGCAGCGGCAGCGGGCGTATCCACACCGGTACCGTTCGGATTGCGGCGGTCGAGAATACAAACCAACACTCCATTGGGCTGCAGCGTTCCGCTGAGCGTATCGCTGTAATTGTTCTGCCAGGTACTGGTTCCGTTCTGCCAACGGGTTAGGCGATACTGGGTCAAATCTACCGGCTGGTTGCCCGGATTGTAGATTTCAATCGCCTTGTTGTTGCCTGTACCTTCCACGTATTCGCTGATGAAAAGTTCATTGCACTGAGCGGAAAGGGCGCCGGCAGTGGAGAAAGCAGCCACGGCCAACAACAGGTTTTTGTAAAGCATGCGCATAGGAGTGTTTTTTGTGCTGCAAAAATCGGTAATTCAGGCGAAGCAACTTTATCATTCAGTAAACAGATTGCACACATTGCAATAATTCTGCGGTGACATTGGCGGTTTGAGCCACAAAATTCAGATTAGGCGGAAGCGGTCAATCAACCCCAAAACTGTTCAAATCCGATTTACACAAACTTATGATTATCAACACGTTGAGCTTTCACTTCAGGCATTCAACCTCGCCGTGGTGGACGCTTCCGCATGATCCGGGAGATGGTTTCAGCCTTTCCGCGCAAATCCGACTACCAGACAACGCGCCTTGGTTTTTTTGGATGAAATTTGCCGCATGATGCTGCGACGATTTGCACCGGTCATTCTTGTCCTGCTGCTGTTTGTTTCTGCCTGCGCCGAAAAGCTGACCTATGTCGGTGGTGGCCATACGCGGATTGAACAAGGCCTTCCTGCCGACAGCGCCGCTGAACGGCTTATTCAGCCTTACCGGACTAAGATCGAAAAAGAAATGAGTGAGGTGCTGGCCTTTAACGACAGCCTCATGAAGCCGGGTCGCCCGGAAGGCCGGCTCGGCAATTTGCTTGCAGACGTGGTATACCAGCGCGCATTTCGTTTCATGCTCGACAGCTTCGGTTTCCCTCTTCATGCCTGCCTGCTCAACAACGGCGGTATCCGCGCTCCCCTGCCCGCAGGGAATGTGACCCTCGGGCAAGTTTTCAGCATCATGCCATTTGAGAATGAAATCGTTGTACTAAAACTAAAAGGCGAACAGGTTTCGAAAATGCTCGATTACATCGCTTCGCGGAAAGGCGAACCGGTTAGCAAAATGAGTCTGCTGCTGAACAAAGAAGGCGGCTGGATTGAAGCAGGCCTGGGCGGAAAACCCTTCGATAGCCGCAGGAGTTATTTTATCGCTACCAGCGATTACCTGGCCAATGGCGGCGACAAGATGGATTTCTTCCGCAACCCGGAAGCCGTTTTCCCGCTCCGCATCAAGATCCGCGAAGTGTTTGCAGACTACTTGCGCAGCCTCGGTGCAGCCGGACAAAAAATACCACAACCGCAAATGGGAAGGATTGATTATGCTCAATAGAAGAGAATTTCTGAAGCGCAGCAGCACCGCAGGTGCCATTCTGCTGCTGCCGGGCTGGATACAGGAGCTGGGTGCCGCAAAATTGACGCCCCTGATCATCCTGCATACCAACGATATCCACAGCCATATCGACCCATTCCCCGACAACGACCCCAAGTTCGCCGGGCAGGGCGGTCTGAGCAAAATCGCGCAACTGGTCAATGAATGGCGCAAACAACATCCCAATGTGTTGCTGCTCGATAGTGGCGATGTGTTTCAGGGAACACCTTACTTCAACCGCTTCGCCGGCAAACCCGAGTTTGAATTGATGACGCAGATGGGTTACGCCGCCAGCACGCCCGGCAACCACGATTTCGACAATGGCGCCGAAGGCTTCGCCAATATGCTGCCCTACGCCGGCTTTCCTTTCCTCAATGCCAATTACAATTTCAGCGGCTCTCCCCTCGCCGGGAAAATTGAGCCTTATAAAATTCAGGATGTCAATGGCATCAAAGTCGGACTTTTCGGTATCGGCATCGAACTCAACGGCCTTGTTTCACCCAAACATTACGGCAGCATCGTGTATTCCGATCCTTATGCCAGTGCCAACAATACCGCACGGTTGCTGAAGAAAGAGCTGCGCTGCGACATCGTAATTTGCCTTAGCCACCTGGGCTACAGTTATGCTGAAGCAAAACCCGACGACAAGAAGCTCGCCGCAGCTAGCGAAAACATCGACCTGATCCTGGGCGGGCATACGCATACCTTCCTGGAAGCGCCGCAGGTGTTAACCAACCGAATCGGCAAAAACGTTACGGTACACCAGGCCGGATGGGGCGGTTTGCGCCTGGGCAGGGTGGAATTCGGCCTGCGCTGATTTTCTTTGCGGCATGGATGCACAGGAACTGGCCGGCAAACTGCAACAAGGCGATCAGCGCGCCTTAGCCAGGGCCATTTCGCTGGCTGAAAACGATCATCCAACCGGGCTGGAAATTTTACAGCTCCTGCGTTACCGCGACGATGTTCCGGTTGTCGGCATAACAGGCCCTCCGGGTGCCGGCAAGAGCAGCCTCGTAAATTCGCTTGCCGAACGCTGGCTGGAAGCGGGCTTGCGCGTGGCCGTGATCGCGGTAGACCCTACATCGCCCTTCAATTTTGGAAGCTTGTTGGGCGACCGTTTGCGCATGGCCGGCCTGTATCTGCATCCCAACCTGTTCATCCGCAGCATGGCTTCGCGCGGCAGCCTGGGCGGGCTTTCGCCAAGGATACTTGAAGTATGCGACCTGATTAAGAACGCGGGCTACGACCGCATCGTTATCGAAACCGTGGGCGTAGGCCAGAGTGAAGTGGAAATTGCCGGCGTGGCCGATACAACCGTGGTGGTGATGGTGCCCGAAGCCGGCGATGAAGTACAGACCATGAAAAGCGGTGTCATGGAAATTGCCGATGTATTCGTGGTGAACAAAGCCGACCGCGACGGAGCAGAATCTTTTGCACGCTTGCTGCGTCAGCTTTCCATACAACGCCATACCGCCGCCTGGGAGATTCCGGTGCTGCTTACCCGCGGCGATACCGGCGATGGTGTGGATGCGCTGGGCGAAGCCATCATCCGGCACCACGGCAACCATTCTGCAAGAAGGAAAGAACTCCTGTTCGAAAAAGCCTTGCACCTGTTGCGCGAACAATGGCTGCGCCGCTTCCCGAACGCTGCGCTGCGCGCCGAACTCGAAACCGAAGCCGCCAAGCCCGACTTCAATCTGTATCGCTTTGTGGCAAACCTTGCCCAACGCGGATAGGCCGGCACTTCCAACAAAAACCGCTGCGGCTTGTTCTACCTGACATGATCGCCATTTTATCCGGTTCTTCACGCAAAAACAGCAACACCCTCCGCGCGGCCAAAGGCGTACACCGCAGCTTACTAGAACTTGGTGTTCCTGAAAACGATATCCGCCTGGTTGATTTTGAAGATTACGATGTTCCTTTCTATAACGGAGATAACCTCGACCGCAACAACCTGAATCCCTTCCAGCAAAAAGTACTCGATGCCATGAGCCATGCTTCGCTCATCTTCGTGCTTTCACCGGAGTACAACTGGTTTCCGAGTGCCGAAATCATCAACCTCATCAACCGATTCGGCGACAAGCAGTTCCTCGATTGTTGGGACGGGAAGGTGTTTTGCACCTGCGGGATTTCATCCGGCCGCGGCGGGCGTATTCCGGCAGTACAACTGAGCTATGTAATCAACAAGCTCATCAACGTGATGAACCTGCAAAGCGTGGTGAGTGCCAAAATATTCGAAAGTCAGTTTACCCCCAAGGCGCTGGATGCCGATGGCAACAGCCTGGGCAATGAGGAATACGACCGCGGTCTGTTGCAGTTCGTGCGCTATAACCTGGATATTTCGCGCCGACTGAACCTGAAAGACTAAGCTTTTTTTGTTCAGAGCAGAATTTTCCCGAGCACTCCCAGCTTCATTTCTGTCTCCAGCCATTCAGCAGCCGGGTCAGAATCGGCCGTGATTCCGGTACCTGCGTATTGCAGGATGCCATTGCGGTACATGCGACCACAGCGCAGGTTCACCCAGAGCGAAATCTCATCGGGCGTCCATCGGCCAAAGTAACCGGCATAATAGCTGCGAGCGGTGCGTTCGCGCTGCAAGAGTTGCAAGGCAGCCACACGCGGATAGCCCCCGACGGCAGGCGTTGGATGCAGGCTGCGCACCAGTTCCCACACTTGCTCATACGCACAGCGGAAACCATAACGGGTTCGGATATGCCGCAGGCTGCCCTGGGCAATTTCTTCCGCCGGGCCGCGCTCAAATGCGATACCCCGCGCCTGGAAGACTTCTTCTATAAAACGTCCGATATACGCTTGTTCCTCGCGCTCCTTCGCAGAAAAAGCCTCCCCATCACTGCGCCGTGTTCCGGCCAGGGCGACCGTAAAACCTTCTCCGTCTTTCCAGTGCAGAAGCGGTTCCGGACTGGCACCGAGCCATAGCCCGCTGCGGGGTGCATCGATCAGGCAAACGGCCGCATCCGGATAAGCCTGGCAAGCAGCAGGATACCAAACATCAGGTCGCGGTGGTAAGGCTCGGAAAAGGCTGCGCGCAGTGACAACCTTCTCCAACATGCCGCTGCGGATGGCTTCGCGGGCATCTTCCACCCAGGCCATATACGATTCGCGGTTGTAATAGTCACTTTCCAGATAATCCTGATTGGCCTCGGGAATATTATAGCGGCCCGGTGCAGCCTGTGCTTCGGTTTTTTCGTCGTTGATCCACACACCCGGCATGTCGCGGTCGAAGGGCATAAACAGGAAACCCGCTTCGCGGGGTGCTGTATGCAAAACGGCGGTCTGACCGCTCAAGTAAACCGATTCTTCCCCCGGTAACCGAAACCAGACCTTGCCGATCATCGCTTCGCCTCCAAGGGCCTGACCGCCATGGTGATGCGGCCCACGCAGACCAAACGCGCCTTTTCATCGGTGATGCGCACTTCCCAAACCTGCGTCGTGCCGCCGATGTGCAAGGGCGTTGCTTTTGCCGTCACCGTCTGGCCTTTGAGCGCAGGACGAATGTGGTTGCCGTTGATATCCAGCCCAAAACATACATAGCGCTTACGGTCTACTGCTAGGTTGGCGGCCGCACTGCCGATGGTTTCAATCAAAGCCATGCTGGCGCCGCCGTTGAGCATGCCCAGTGGCTGGATGGTGGCCTCGTTCACAGGCATGGTGGCCGTCACCCAATGGTCGCCGATTTCGGTAAACACAATGCCGAGTGCCGTGTTGAGCGTGCCTTCACAATGCTTGTTGAGCGCAGCTACACTTATATTCGCGGGGTCAAAAAAGACGTCTTTCACTTTGCTGCAAAATAGCCCGCCCGCGGTCAGAAAAACAATTTACCTCATCCGACACGGAGAAACCGATTACAACCGCCTTGGCATCGTGCAGGGAGCCGGCGTCGATACTGCGCTCAACGATACCGGCTGGGAGCAGGCAGCTGCCTTTTTCAGGCACTATCACAAGGTGCCTTTCGATAAGGTCTACATCAGTTCGCTGCGCCGCACGCGCGAAACAGTAGCCGGATTCACGGAGCATGGCCTGCCCACCGAGGTAATCCCCGAGTTGAATGAAATCAACTGGGGTATATTGGAAGGGGAAAAACCTTCGCCCGAAATCAGTGCCCTTTTTCTGGAAACGATACGGCGTTGGCAGGAAGGCGATCTGGATTTTGCGGTTGAAAAAGGTGAAACACCCCGTCAATTACAGACCCGGCAGGCTGTTGGATTGGAAAAAATCCTATCCCGCAAGGAAGAAAAAATCATCCTCATTTGCATGCACGGCCGTGCGATGCGCAGCTTCTTGTGCCTGCTCACGCAAAGGCCCCTTGAGCGGATGGACGATTTCGGACATTCCAACGTATGCCTGTACATCCTGCACGAGCACGAAGACGGTTTTCACGTCGCGTTGGACAACGATACCGAGCATTTGCGCTGAGCGGACGGGCAGGCGCATTCA
>JBKDBI010000166.1:0-3124 GCA_046314695.1 Bacteroidota bacterium
CAGATTCGGGAGCTGGAATACGCCCTGGAACAGGAAAAAAGCCGGCTGGCCAAGGTTTTGGTGCAGACTTACAAAGCATCCAGCCAAAGCAGCCGCCTCGCCTTCATTTTTTCATCCGGCAGTTTCAACCAGGCAGTTAGCAGGGTGAAGTACATCCGGAAACTGGCGGCTTTTCAGCGTTCACTGATGGAAGATATCCGGCAGCGCAAACTCCAGGTAGGAGAGAGGGTGGTGCAGCTCGAAGGCGTCAAGATCAACAAAACCCGATTACTCGGCAGCGAGGAAAAAGAAAAGAAGCAGCTCGAAGAAGACAAGAAAGCCAAAGACCAGTTGGCCAAGAGCCTGCAGGGCAAGGAAAAGGAATTACGGCAGAAACTCGCGGCACAGCAAAAAGCACTGAAACGCCTGGATAACGCCATCCGCAACATGATTGCCAAGGAAATGGAGGAAGAGCGCCGGCGTCAGCGGCAGACTTCAGCAGGCCGGAGTACGGCGTCGGGTGCAGCGGCACGGTCGGGCTCCACCGGTTCTGCGTCCGCTGCCAGTGCTACCATGACGCCCGAAGCAAGAGAATTATCCTCGGCCTTTTCAGGGAACCGCGGTCGATTGCCTTGGCCGGTTGAACGCGGGGTTGTTTCGCAACGTTTTGGCAATTACAGCCACCCGGAGATCAGAGGAGTTACCCTCGTGAACAATGGCGTTGATATCAGTTCTCCATCCGGGTCACAAGCAAGGGCTGTTTTCAAAGGAACCGTGACGGCTGTTCTCAGCATCCCGGGTCAGGAGAATGCCGTGCTCGTGAACCACGGGGAGTTCTTCACTGTGTATTCACGCCTTTCAAAGGTATTGGTGAATCGCGGCGACAAAGTGGATACCCGTCAGGCCTTGGGCATCATCTTTACCGATGAAGAGGGAAAGACTGCGCTGCAGTTCCAGGTATGGCAGGGCCAGAAAGTGCTCGACCCGCAGCTGTGGCTCACACCGCGCTGAGGAAATCCGATTCCGGCAGCAGTAATTCTCTCCCCAAGGCAAACTTGTGCGCATGGTCCTGGGTGCTTCCTTATCGTCTATCGTCGATGCCATTCATGATAAAAGGATCTGCAAATCCCCGCTTTCTTCATGCTTTTGACATTCAGAACGAATTTCTATTGACGGCTGCGGGTTAGATTCGCCGTATGAACAGCATCAAGACTGTTGGTATTGCCGGTGCGGGCGTTATGGGAGCGGGTATCGCGTATTGTTCCGCCATAGCCGGTTACGGGGTGCTTCTGTTTGACACGCGTCGGGAAGCACTCGACAAAGGACTGCTATATATAAGGAAGGAACTGGAGAAGGCGCAAGCGAAAGGCAAGCTTACGGCCGATCAAGTAGAAGCCAGCCTGCAGCGCATCCGCCTCTGTGAAAAAGCGGAAGATCTGGTAGCCGATCTCATCATCGAAGCAGTCGTGGAAAAGCTGGAAGTGAAACAAGACTTGTTCCGCACGCTTGAAAGTGTGAATGGGAAGGAGTCGATCCTAGCAACCAATACTTCTTCCATTCCTGTAACCCGCATTGCTTCGGCTTTGCAGCATCCTGAGCGTTTCGCTGGAATCCATTTCTTCAATCCGGCCCATCTCATGAAGCTGGTAGAAGTGATTGCCGGCGCGCGCACCAACCATGAGACACTGGAAAATTCAAGGGCTTTTGCCGAATCGCTGGGCAAGACTGTGGTTTTAGCCCAGGATGCGCCCGGGTTCATCGTCAACCGCGTGGCTCGCCATTATTATGTGGAAGCACTGAAGATCATGGAGGAAGACGTCGCAGGTTTTGAAGCCATCGACCGCCTCATGGAATCTTCCGGCTTCCGGATGGGGCCCTTTCGTTTGATGGACCTGATCGGCGTTGACACGAATTACTCGGTTACCGAATCCATGTACAACCTCTTCAGCCAGGACGGGAAGTTCAGGCCTTCGCGCATACAAAAGCAAAAAGTGGATGCCGGCCTGCACGGCCGCAAATCGGGTGAAGGATTTTATCGTTATGAAGCATAAGCTCATCCTCGGATTGCTCGCAGCTGCCTTGCTCTTGCTGGCACCACTTGGTTCATGCAACCGCGATCAGCCTGTGTTGGAACCGATTCCGACCGGACCTGTGAATGCGGCCATTAACCTTTCCTTGCCAGGATACCTTTACCTGCAGCTACCCGGCAGCTGGGCTTTTCTCAGCGGAGGTCACCGGGGTGTGGTATTGGTTCACGATTTCAACGGGGAATGGTATGCCTTCGAGCGCACCTGCGCTTACCAGCCAACAACAGCTTGTTCTGTTATTCAGGTTGACAGCAATCTCCTCCAACTGCGCTGTGGAACCTACCAGGCCGGACGCTTTTCACCCTGCTGTTCGTCGCGTTATGGCTTCAACGGATTGCCCAATGGAGGGCCTGCTCCGCGGGGTTTGGGTAGATATTCCGTGCAGAAAATCGGTAACATGTTGTATATAAGCAATTAAGCGTTTGTAAAAAAATCAATCAAGTTATCGAAGGGTGTTTTTTTGTTTGATTCCTTTTCTATATTTGTCCGGTCATCACTTTTAACAGAGAAATTACAAACCATATGATGAGAAGATACTTGCAAGGATTCCTGATTACCGGACTCAGTGTGCTGGTCACCGCCCCGGCCTTTGGCCAGACGGCATACAAGCCCATGGGCCTTGAGATCAACGGAGGCTGGAGAGAGTACATGGGAGATCTGGGATCGGCACTGTTCTTTGCCAAAAAGCCCATCTACAACGGCGTCGGAGTGCAGTTCGGGTACTACCTGAGCCCCTCTTTTGATGCTGTTGTAAGGGGCAGTGGCGGAGACGTTGGATTCTACAGCACCATCCACGAGAGAAACGATCCCTGGAAGTATGCAGGTTTCAAAGCCAATACCTTCGAACTGGTTGGCGGCCTGCGCTACAAGTTCAACAACGGCTATATCCTGCCCGAAGATGCTAAGCTTTCCGCTTACGCCCATGCCGGCTGGGGTGGATTCTATGTGCATTCCAGAATTAACAACATTCCCAAGAATTACACCGGCTTCTCCGGTTTGTGGAATGTGGGTCTTGGTATCAACTACCAAATGACCGATGCCATCAGCTTGCGTGTATC
>JBKDBI010000167.1:0-2424 GCA_046314695.1 Bacteroidota bacterium
CACCATCAACCACCGCATCAACCAGAAATCGTCCATCACCTTCCTCGGCGTAGGTGCCATCGACGAGTTCAGCTTCGCTGTTCCTTCAGAATCCACCCCGGAGAAAACCTATGTACTGAACAGCAATCCCAATATCAACCAGTGGAATTATACCACCGGTGTGGCGTACAAGCGTTCGCTGAAGCGTGGCAGCATGCAGATTGCCCTGAGCCGCAACATGCTCGACAACAGCCTCCGCCGCTACGAAGACAATCTGAACCCCAGCCCGGCCAACCAGAGTTTCGATGTGAAGAGCCAGGAATCAGAGAATAAGCTGCGTGTTCAGGTGACTGAAAACATCGGCCAATGGAAACTCAGCTACGGCGCGGTGCTGCAGTACGTGCGTTTCGACAACCGCGGGTTTGCGCGCATCCGGGCTGCCATCCGCGATACGCTCGGCAATCTCGTTCAGCCTGAAATCAGGGCACAACTGAACAGCAATATCACATTCTTCCGCCAGGGTGCGCATTTCCAGGCCGGCCGCCGCTTCTTCGACAACCGCCTCGGTGCCAGCTTCGGCGTGCGGATGGACGGCAACAGTTTCACCGACGGTGGCATGCGCATGTGGGAGCAGTTCAGTCCGCGCCTGAGCCTGAGCTATGTGCTCGCGCCGCGCTTCAACCTCAACGGCAGCGTGGGCCGCTACTTCAAGCTGCCGCCTTACACCATGCTCGGCTTCCGCGACCGCAGCGGTAACCTGCTCAACCGCGACAGCCGCTATATCCGCTCAGACCATTATGTGTTGGGGTTGGAATATCTGCCCAATCCGACGCGCCGTTTTACGCTCGAAGGCTTCTATAAGGTGTACAACAACGTTCCGGTAAGCGTGCGGGATGGTGTTAGTCTCAGCAACCGCGGCGGAGACTTCAACATCCTCGGCAACGAAGACGTGGTGACCAACGGACAGGGCCGTGCTTACGGTATGGAGTTCTTTGCACAGCAGAAGCTCACCAAGAAATTCTTCGGCATCCTCAGCTATACACTTTTCTTCAGCGAATACACCGGAGCCGACGGCGTATTCCGCCCCAGCGCGTGGGACAGCCGCCACCTGCTCAGCCTCACCTGGGGCTATAAGTTTCCGCGCAACTGGGAGCTTGGCCTGAAGTTCCGCTATCAGGGCGGCGCGCCTTTCACGCCCTTCGACGAAACCGCCAGCCGCCTCAATTACCTCAGCACCGGCGAGGGCATACTCGACTGGAACCGGCTGAATACCCAGCGCCTGAATTCTTTCCATGCCAGCGATGTGCGCATCGACAAGAAATGGAACCTCAAGCGTGTAACCATTGATATCTTCCTCGACGTGAGCAATTGGTACATCGCGCCTACGCCGGCCTATCCGCAATACACCTTCCAGCGCACACCGGATAACAGCGGCTTTGCCACCACCAACGGCGGCGCTCCGGCTCCTGACGGCTCGAACGCCATTCCGCTGATTCTCAATAACAACGACGCAACAGTATTGCCAACTTTCGGCTTTATCGTCGAATTCTGATCAGGCTGTTAAAACTGCCGGAATTCGCCTAAATTTGCACCGCAAACAACCGTAAGGTTTTTTGCCATGGCATCCTACGCAGACAAGATTCTTTTTGAAGGCCTGACCTTCGACGACGTACTCGTCATTCCCCGTTACTCCGAAGTTTTACCCCGCGATGCAGACACTGCTACGCAGCTTACGCGCGAGATCCGCATCAATATTCCGCTGCTCAGTGCGGCGATGGATACGGTGACCGAAAGCCGCATGGCGATTGCGATGGCGCGGGAGGGAGGCATCGGCATCATCCACAAGAACCTCAGCATCGTCCGCCAGGCCGAAGAGGTGAAGCGGGTGAAGCGCTCCGAGAGCGGCATGATCCAGGATCCGGTGACGCTCCATGCGGACGCCATTTTGGGCGATGCCCTCGGCCTGATGCGCGAACACCGCATCGGTGGCATTCCGATTATCGACGATCAGCACCGCCTGGTGGGCATCATCACCAACCGCGATTTGCGCTTCGAAAAAGAGATGAGCCGTCCGGTACGCGACGTGATGACCCGCGACCGGCTGGTTACGGCTCCAGAGAACACCGACCTCAACCGCGCCAAGGTGATCATGCAGGAATACAAGATTGAGAAACTGCCGATCGTCGACGCGCATGGCGTGCTCAAGGGCTTGATAACCTTCAAGGACATAGAGAAAGTGAAAAGCCATCCGTTGGCCTGTAAAGACGGCCATGGCCGCCTGCTCGCAGGTGCTGCTGTGGGTGTGACTACCGACACTGTTCAGCGCGTCGAAGCCCTCGTAGCCGCCGGGGTGGATGTGGTCGCCATCGATACAGCCCACGGCCATTCCCGCGGGGTGATCGAAGAAGTGAAAAAGATCAAGCACCTGTTCCCGAACCTGCAGAT
>JBKDBI010000168.1:0-2585 GCA_046314695.1 Bacteroidota bacterium
GCCGGCCGGCATGTGCTCTACGTTGAAGCCGGTCAGGGTTACAAAAAGGACTCCGTGGTGGTAACTACGCCTGTAAGTTCTCAGTTCCGGCTGGATATCGTTCTTGAACCCAGCAGCCGCGACCTGGATGCCGTGCGCATCGTGGCCAATATCGCCGACCGCCGCAAGACGCCCATCGCGTTTTCAAACCTGAATTCCAGGAAGCTGAACGAAATGATCGGCAGCCAGGATATGCCCATGGTGCTCAATTACACGCCCGGCGTGTACGCAACCCAACAAGGCGGTGGCGCCGGCGATGCGCGCATCACCATCCGCGGCTTCAACCAGCGCAATATCGCTGTGATGATCGACGGTATTCCGGTGAACGACATGGAAAACGGTCAGGTGTACTGGAGCAATTGGTTCGGCCTGGCCGATGTTACGGCACTCACGCAGGTGCAGCGCGGGCTCGGTTCTTCGCGTATCGCCAATCCCTCGGTTGGTGGAACCATGAACGTAATCACCAAAGGCATCAGCAGCGAAGCCGGTGGAAGGGTAACCCTCGAAACAGGCGACAGCCGATACCGCAGGAGCTCTTTCTCTTATAACAGCGGCAGATTACCCGGCGATTGGGGCTTTACCCTGGCCGGTACCTACCGCGAAAGCGATGGCTATGTGAACGGTCTGTACGACCGCATGTACAGCTATTTCTTCAAAACGGAAAAAGACTTCGGTGCCCACCATAATATCTCCCTCACGGCCATCGGCGCACCGCAATCGCACGGACAGCGCAGCTTCCGCGCCCGACTGAGTGTGTACGATACCGAATTCGCTCAAAAGCTGGGTGTTGATTCAATGATTTCCGGCACAGCCCGCAACCAGGGCATCCGCTACAATCAGCATTATGGTTTCCTGAACCGCGCAACTGTAAATGGTCCCGGTGATACGACTTTTGCCGTGAGAGAAGGGTTGAACGAGCGGGAGAACATGTTCCACAAACCTCAGTTCTACCTGAAGCATACTTACAAGAAGAAGCGTTTGCTGATTTCCAGCACAGCATATGCTTCATACGGTCGTGGCGGCGGAACCAGCAGCCGTGGAGTGGCGCAGGTGCCATTTGTAAACGGTCTTTACAATTTTCAGGACGCGTACTACCAGAACCGATATGGGTCTGCATTCGTTTCTGCTGTTGACCCTGTGTATCATCCAACCGAAAGCAAATCGCGTGCGATCATTTCCCGCGCGGTGAACAACCATAACTGGTTCGGCTTGTTGAGTACTTTTCAATACCGCCTTCCCAAGAACATGACGATCTCGGGCGGTGTTGATTTCCGCACGTATAAAGGCATCCATTACCGCGAAGTGTATGATCTGCTGGGTGGGGATTATTACCGTCCGGATGGGCGCGACACATTCCCCTTCGCCACCAGCAGGTTGTATCGCAAAGGCGATAAGTTCGCTTACTACAACGAAGGCTATGTGCGTTGGGGCGGCACTTTCGCCGAATGGGAATATACAGGCAGCAAGTTCAGCGCCTTCTTCAACGCCAGTGTAACGCGCTCGCTCTACCAGCGCGCAGATTATTTCAGGCCTGTCAATGGCGGTCCGGAGTATACAGGCTGGACCGGTTTTACCGGCTATACCCTCAAAGGCGGATATGGCCGCAGCCTGGGCCGCCGGCACCGCGTGTTTGCCAACGTAGGCAGGTTGGAAAGGCCGCAGCGCTTCAACAATGTGTTCGACAACCGCAACCGTATTGCCCGCGATATCAGGAACGAAACGGTGAATGCCATCGAAGGTGGATATACCTATCGCAGCCGATACTTTTCTACCGATATCAATGTGTACTACACCCAATGGCTGAATAAACCGGTCGACAACCTGCCGTCTTATGTAGACCAGGATGGAAACATCTTCAGCTATAATATCAACGGTATCCAGGCACTCCACCGTGGCATTGAGTGGTCCTTCGCCTATAAACCTGTAAGCTGGTTTTCCTGGGAAGTGGCCGCCACCCTGGCCGACTGGATCTGGAATTCAGGCGCCCGCGCGGAAGTGCGCGACGACAATGGCAACGTTGTAGCCATCGTCGATTTCAGCGCCAAAGGCGTACATGTAGGCGATGCCGCCCAGCAACAATTCAGCTCGATGCTGCGCTTCGAACCGGTAAAAGGTGCTTATATCACGCCTTCTGTAATCTGGTTCGGAAAGCAGTTCGCAGACTTCGATCCTTCAGCCCTCGTGGGTCCTTTCAAAGACCGCGAAGCCTGGCGCATACCCAATTACGCGACATTTAATCTGGCTTATGGCTATACCCGCCGCTTTGGTGAATACAGCCTTGGCCTGTTCGGAAACGTCTTCAATATTCTCAATACCGTTTACATCAGCGATGCCCAGCACCGCAACCAAGGCTCTCCGGCCGCAACACTCAATCCGAAAAACGTGGAAGTGTATGTAGGGCCGGGCACGCGCTGGACGCTGGGTTTGCGCTTCGGATTTTAAAACAAAAACAACATGAATCGATACAAAAGCATCCTCCTGAGCGCAGCCACTTTGCTGTTTGCGCTGCAGGCCATGGGTCAGGCGACCTTGCCGGCAACCTGGAC
>JBKDBI010000169.1:0-2434 GCA_046314695.1 Bacteroidota bacterium
CACGCGCTGGACGCTGGGTTTGCGCTTCGGATTTTAAAACAAAAACAACATGAATCGATACAAAAGCATCCTCCTGAGCGCAGCCACTTTGCTGTTTGCGCTGCAGGCCATGGGTCAGGCGACCTTGCCGGCAACCTGGACTTTCACCAGCATGACACCGCCGCAAGGCTGGTGGAAGAATCTTGCGGTTGTTGCAGGCGCTGAAACCTACACTTCCAGCGCCAACTACTTCACCGGCCCTAACAGCTGCAGGCTCGATGGCACCGGTGAGAACGTTGGCGTGCGCTTTGCCGCCAAACCCGGCAAAGTGAGCTGGTATATCCGCTCTACCGGCACCGGTACGTTTCAGGGTGCTTTCGATGTGCAGGAAAGCGTTGACAGCGTGAACTGGACAACCCGTTTCAGCTATACCAGTGGAACGAACATTTCCTCTGTGCGCCGCGACAGCTTCACCGCCAGTGCCAACAGCCGTTACGTGCGTTGGATTTTCAGTACCAAAGCATCCGGTTTCAATATCGCCCTCGACGATGTAGCCGTAGAAGAAGCAGGCGCAGGCGATGCCGCAGAACTGCAAGTGCTGTATCGCAACCAGGTGCTGCTCAACAACCAGGAATTGTTCATGGGTGATACAGCCAGGTTCCAGCTCATCGTGCGTAACCGTGGTAAGGTGACCAAGCTCGATATCCAGCAACTTCGTGTTACAGGTATCGACAGCACTTCTTTCAGCGCTTTTGGTCCGCAAAGCGTTAACGCGCAAGATACCGGCCATTTGTATGTCGACTTTAATCCCATAGGCGGCAACGGTACCTACCGCGCCACCTTGCAGTTGTTCACCAACGATAGCGCTGTACGTCCTTTCCTGATCCGCTTCCAGGGCGTAAAAGGCAATCTGGCATCTGAACCTACCGGACGCGCAGGCAACCTGAACTTCACACAAGTGCTTCCCTACCGCCTCCGTATGAGCTTCACAGCCGGCAACAGCAATGCAGACCGCTTCCTGGTGCTCATCCGTGAAAACGCTGCAGTGAACGATAAACCTGTTGACGGTCAGACCTATGAGCGCGGCATGTGGATAGGCAATTCACGCGTAGCCCATGTGGGTGCTCCCGGAACTGTAAACTTCGACCGCATCGTCGCCAACCGCACCTACCATGTTGCCATCTTTGGTCTGAAAGGCAATGCCGGATTCGAGAACTACAACGATACCGCCGCCAATGCTTCCCAACTCACACCGGGTAAAAACACGGGTACCTATTACAACGGCATCAATGTGACTTCATCCACCTTGATCCGCGATTTGTACAACCGCACCCGTCCGCATTTCCAGGTGTTCTATTCCAATTACACGAGCACTTTCGCCGAACCTTTCTACAGCTTCGACACCACCAATGGGCGCAAGGTGCTGCGTTGCCAGTACAGCGGCTTCACCCAGGTATTCAATCCGCCCCTGGCCTGGACGCCCGTAACCCGTATGAGTCGCGAACATATCTATCCCTACAGCTGGATGGGTATTACCAACCAGGATTCTGCCAACTACAGCGACCTGCATGTGCTTGTTCCCGTGCACCAGGACAGCGTCAACGCTGTGCGTTCCAACTTCCCGATGAATGTCGTGAAGACGGTTGTAGTGCAGTTCCGCGACGGCAAATTCGGTATCGATAGCACCGGCAACGCCGCCTACGAACCCCGCGACGATATCAAAGGATTTGTGGCCCGTGCCATGTTCTACATGTGTGTGGCATACAACCGTCCGGGTGCTGTTTTCTCCATTCCTTCGCCCCTCGATCAGGCCATCAACCGCCAGAGCCAGATTTTGCTGAAGCGCTGGAACGAGCAATTCCCGCCTTCGGATTTTGAAATTGCACGCCACGAATTTGCCGCAAGCATCCAGAACAACCGCAATCCATTTATCGACAACCCCGACTGGGCTTGCCATATCGATTTCACGGCCATGAGCCATATCGCTTCTCCAAATACGCCTTGTGGTGGTGGTCCGGCTTTCCCGACTGCTGTTACTGCTCCGGCATGGCGCGATATCAAAGTGGGTCCGGTTCCGGCCGACGACGTATTGAACATCGATGCAGCCGCGTTCCAGTCTGCGCAAATCCGTGTGAGCCTCTATGATTTCAATGGCCGCCTGGTGTATTCAGGCAAACATGAGAATGGCAGCTTCACCTTGCATACAGCGCGTTTCGCAGCCGGTAACTATCTGCTCGCGCTCGAAGGCGATGCTGAACACCATTTCCGTCAGGTAGTGGTGAAGTAATAGCCGCTCAAGACCCTTTTTACAAGGCAATACAAAGGCCGTCGGTGGAAAACATCGGCGGCCTTTTGCTTTCCGGCTTGCCTACTTTTGTTCGGTATGGCGGGCAGCATACGCGCATTGGCATCGCAGACGGCGGTGTACGGATTGAGCTCCATGGTTGGGCGCTTT
>JBKDBI010000170.1:0-8086 GCA_046314695.1 Bacteroidota bacterium
TTCGGCGCAGTGTACCGATGAGCGGGTGAATCAGATCACACCCCATCTGTTCGCGTTGGCAGACAATCCGCACGACATGGTGAAACTGAGCGTGGAGCAGATCCGTGAAATTATCAAGCCTTGCGGCTTGAGTCCGGCGAAGAGCAAGGCCATCCACCGCTTATCGGAGTTGTTGCTGGAGCATCATGGAGGCGAGGTTCCGGAGAGTTTTGAAGCGCTGGAGGCGTTGCCGGGTGTAGGCCACAAGACTGCGAGCGTGGTGATGAGTCAGGCCTTTGGTCACCCGGCTTTTCCGGTTGATACGCATATCCATCGCCTGGCATACCGCTGGCGGCTGAGCGCGGCCCGCAATGTGGAGGAGACGGAGCGCGATCTCAAGCGCTTGTTCCCGAAGGAAACCTGGAACAAACTGCATTTGCAGATTATCTTTTACGGACGCCGGTTTTGTCCGGCACGCGGCCATAAGCCGGAACTATGCCCGATCTGTTCGGTGGTAGGTTGCCGGGAAAAGAAATGAGAAATTGCACAAGAAAGCCAGACAACGGCCACTGAGGCACGATTTTTGCAGAAAGGCCGATGTTCTATATGGCCACCAATCGCACATTTACCATGATCAAGCCGGATGCCGTTGCCAACGGTCATGCCGGTAAAATTCTCGACCACATTATCCAGGCCGGATTCAAAGTGGTTGCCCTGAAGTACACCCGTCTGAGCGAAGCGATGGCAGGTGATTTTTACGGCATCCACCGCGAGCGTCCTTTCTTCAACGACCTGGTAAGTTTCATGACCAGCGGTCCCATTTACGCTGCCATCCTTGAAAAAGACAACGCGGTAGAAGATTTCCGCAAGCTGATTGGAGCTACCGATCCGCAGAAGGCAGACGCAGGAACCATCCGCAATCTGTATGCGAAGAGTATCGATGCCAACGCCATCCACGGCAGCGACAGCGATGAGAATGCTGCCATCGAAGGCAACTTCTTCTTCTCTTCGTTTGAAAGGTTCTGAACCACAACCTGCGTTGCTGGAGGTCTTAAAAGACCTTCAGATGTCGTTCCGTGAATCAGCAGATCCACGGCAGGCCCCGGCTATGGAGGCCTACATGAAACACCTTTTCCCCTTCCTGGGATTGAAAAAGCCGGAACGGGCAGCGTGCATGAAATCTGTATTGTCTGCTGCCAAGCGTTGGACTATCGAAGATTTGCACGCTGCCACCGTCTGGCTTTGGAATCAACCGGAGCGCGAGTTTCAGTATGCTGCCATGAACCTGCTGGAAGCTGGTAAAAAGAATTGGACAGCAGACAGTTATGCCTTGATGTTGGCGATGATACGCGAAAAGAGCTGGTGGGACACAGTTGATTACATTGCCTCTAATCTTGTCGGACAATGGCTTTTGCGGTTACAGCCTGAAACGCGCGCCGAAGAAGCCCGTCGCTTGAATACAAGCGGCGAAATGTGGAATAGCAGAACGGCGCTCATTTTTCAGTTATCCTATAAAAAGCATACAGATCCAGTCTTGCTGGGTGAGTTGATTTTGACACATGCCGCATCGAAGGAGTTCTTTCTACAGAAGGGCATCGGCTGGGCATTGCGGCAATACGCCCGGACAGACGCCGATTGGGTGCGTCGATTTGTTGCAGGGCATGCATTACCCAAACTGAGTGTGCGGGAAGCCCTGAAGCATTTGGGTTAAAAGGGACGAAGCGTCCGTATTGAATTTATCGGGTTGATTTGGGGTGGATGCCAGCCGTGGTTAGGGGGAGGCTTGTGTTACATAGGTTTGATATTCAATGGGTTGTTGGTGTTCTGATTCCTGCCATCCCCGAGTATACGGAAGCTTGCACCAAAGAAAACCTTAAAACCCTTTTGTTCATCAACCAGGGAATCTGATGGACATACAGAACGACATTATAAGGCGCACTGCGTGTGATATTGCCGAGGGTTAGGTGACAAAGCACTGCGGGATAATGCGCGCGCTGTTGACAAGGCATTGGCTTCCCTGGGCCCACGTAACACATGCCATAAAACGCTGAATATCAACAATATGTGTTTTAAGCAAATTTTTAGTGCAAGCTTCCGTATACTCGGCCCTAGGTAATCCAACGCGTTGACAATCATCAGAGTACAGCGCAAACCATCCATCCTCGAATGTCATTGATCATCCACTATCTCAACGGCGTCAGCCGCGCAAGGGATAGCAGCGGACAGCCCGAGCCGGCATCACCGCCTTCGAAACAAAGCCTTCAATTTAAAGCCGGCCGGCTGGGAGCGAATAGCCCGACCCCGCCGTATACAAAGGCTCAACGCAGCTTCGAAGAGCACTGGCGGGGTTGCGCCCAACCCTAAATCATTCTATCAAATGAGGTGGAAGAGATTTGCCGTTCCGGGCGGACGAGCACTCGTGAATCCTTCGCCAAATGTTACTCCGATTTCGCGGCCCATATCGCGGGCACGACCTTCCAGAAACAACAAAAAATCCTGACCGGAAATGGGCGTTTGCGGTCCGCCACCATCGGGTGTCCAGAATTGACTTCCGTATGCGAGAATGGCCGATTTCTTTTGCTCCCAATGTGCGCTGATGTCTACAACCAGGTCGGGCGTTATATGCCTGTCTTGTATATAATGGTACACGTTTTTGGGGCGCCAGGCTGCTTGCGGATTGCCGGCGTCGTCAAAGGTTT
This sequence comes from Bacteroidota bacterium, assembly GCA_046314695.1. Taxonomy (GTDB): domain Bacteria; phylum Bacteroidota; class Bacteroidia; order NS11-12g; family UBA955; genus REEB481. Next base: position 2,679 of record JBKDBI010000170.1, read on the forward strand.
CGATCCGGCTCAGCCCTGCCAGAAAGCAGGCGTGAGCAGTCAGTTCTGCGCCTTTTCCATGGTCGGTATGCCGGTCGCGGATGGCATTGGCCAGGACGATTTCAGGGCGCAGCTTGCGGATTTCGCGGATGATGGCCAGTTGGTGTTCGCGGTCGTTCAGGAAGAAGCCATCGGCCATGCGCAGGTTGTGCCGGTAGCTGAGTCCGAGAATTCCGGCGGCAGTCTTTGCTTCTGCCAGGCGTGTGTCTGCGTCGCCGCGTGTGCCGAGTTCGCCTTGTGTCAGGTCGACGATGCCTGTCCGGTAGCCGTGGGCGCGGTGTGATAGCAAAGTGCCGCCACAACTGAGTTCAGCGTCGTCGGGATGGGCTGCGAAGGCGAGGATGTCGAGCTTCAGGGCGTCTTCCATCGCGCGTCTTCGGTGTAAATCTGAGCAGCCAGGGTTTCGCCGACGGCTTTCAGCGTTGCGGGATCCACTGACTCCAGGTTGTCGGCATGTGTATGCCAGTAATCGGCAAACTGATGGCGGTTTTCCGGATCGTATTGGATGATATCGACCATCGGGATTTTCAGGTTGTGGATGACGTACACATGGTCGTCGGTGATCGGTCCGCGTTCGGCATAAACAAAGTGTTTGCCGTAGCCCAGCTGTCCTCCGATGGTCCACAATTGCATTACCAGCTCCCGGGCGCTGCTCACGCTGTTCATTTCCAGTGCGAACAGCGCGTCTTTTCCGCCGACCATATCGAGCAGAATACCGTACATGGCCTTGTAGCCGGGTACATGCGGGTTTTTTGACCAATACTGCGAGCCAAGGCAATAGGAATGATCTACTTTTCCGCTGGCATCGCCCCAGTCTTCGGCGTCGAAGAACACAATATCGATCCCGATGCCGGGTTTGCGGGAGTGCATAATGCGCGCCATTTCCAGGAGCACGCCCACGCCGCTTCCGCCATCGTTGGCGCCGTCAAAACGCTCGCGTGGACGGTTGGGATCCTGATCGGCGAATGGACGCGTATCCCAGTGCGCGCAAAGCAGTATGCGGTTTTTGGCTTGCGGATTGAAGATGCCGATGATGTTTTTCATCGTGATGCGCGTACCGTCGTAGGTGGTATCAGGCGCGGTCTGCACAATTACCGTATCGCAAAAGCGCGCCAGTTCGCTGCGGAGGAAGGCGGCGCAACGCGCGTGTTCAGGCGTATTGGGTACGCGTGGTCCGAAAGCCACTTGTTTGGCTACGTATTGAAAAGCGCTGTCGGCCGAAAAGGCGGGATATTCCGCCAGTTGTATTTTAGTGTCCGTTGGTAAATCCGGATCCGGCTTTGGAACAGAAGGTCCGCAGGCATCCAATAAAATTACGCAAACGGACGTAATAAGGTAAGCGTTAATAGTTTTTAACTGCATGGCCACTGCAAAGGTAAGGATAGACTTCGCGCCACTGCATTACGCTGCATGGCTGTTGTTGCCCATCTGGGGCTGCAGGGATCTGCCCATGCCCGACCCGAATCCGGCCCGCTTGCCGCATTTTCCGGTGAAGGATACAACCTGGTACATCCGAGCGGGGCATCTTCTTGACCCTTTTTCTTTGTCTATCAACGGTCATATTGGCGGTTTTTGTACACCGGCGGATTTGAAACAAGAATTCGGCCGCCCCGACAGCCTTACGCCACCGCAGCGATTGTGTTTACCAAAGGGTGAACAATCGCCGGGCAGTTTATGGTACGGTGCAACCCGGTTTTTGGTTCACGGAGACAGCTTGCAATTGGTGCAGGCCGACCTTCGGGGATTGCGCTTGTTCCTCAAAAGCGGGGAACATGTTTTAAATAAAGATTTAAGTCGTGTTGGCGTTAAAAAGATTTTTCGCTTCAGCGACAGCTTGCCGGCAGAAGGGAAAGTGGAGTTGTGGCACCCTGAACACCCCTATCGCTGGCGTTTGCTTTTTGAGCGCAGCCGCTTGCGTATGATTACCTGGGTTTATCCCTGTAACCGGGATTTTCGTCGGAAAACCCCTTGATTCTGCCACGTAGCCGGAAAACAGGAGCGCCCCTTGCGTTGTTTTGCACCTGTATATGTTAAAAAAGTTGGCGCTTCTTCCCCTTTGCGCCTTTAGTATGGCACTGCCAGGCTTCGCCCAAACCACCGTCAACGTGAGTGGTTATGTACGCGACCTTGCCAGCGGCGAAGAGTTGATCAACGCAAGCATCAGCCACGAAGAAGGTACAGGCGGCGTGTCGTCTAACGCCTACGGATTCTTTAGTCTTCGATTGCCGGCCGGAGCCGTGACCCTGCGGGTGTCGATGGGCGGATATGAGCCGGTTTTATTGAAACTGAATTTGTTGCGCGACACCAGCATCGTTGCCGAGCTGAGCAAGAAGGTGGAAGACATGGAAACGGTCACCATCCGCACCAGCGTGCGCCGCGACAATGTGCGCAAGATTGAAATGAGTACCCAGCGGCTCAGCGGCCAGGCCATCAAGAAGATCCCAGCTTTTTTGGGCGAAGTGGATGTGGTGCGGTCCATTCAGCTGCTGCCCGGTGTGAGTACCGTTGGCGAAGGCAGCAGCGGCTTCAATGTGCGCGGCGGCAGTACGGACCAAAACCTGATTCTCCTTGACGAAGCGCCGGTTTTTAACAGCAGCCACCTTTTCGGCTTTTTTAGCATCTTCAATCCGGATGTTGTAAAGGATGTGCAACTGGTGAAAGGCGGAATCGGGGCCAATTACGGCGGGCGTTTGTCGTCGATTGTAGATGTGCGCAGTAAAGACGGAAACAAGAAAGAAGTGGAAGGAAGCGGCGGCGTTGGAACCATTTTCAGTCGCCTGAGCCTTGAAGGCCCCATCATCAAAGACAAGGCTTCTTTCGTGGTGGCCGCCCGACGCAGCTATATCGATGTGCTGGCCAAACCCTTCCTGGCTTCGCAACCCGAGCTGAACGACAGCCGATTCAATTTCTATGACCTAAGTGGAAAGGCCAACTTTACCCTGGGTAAAAAGGATCGCTTGTATATCGCCGGTTACCTCGGCAACGACGTCTTCGGTGTGGGCGATCAGGTAAAGTTCATTTGGGGAAACACGACCTTGAGCACGCGCTGGAACCATGTTTTCAGCGATAAGCTCTTCATGAACCTCACGTATTTCTACAGCAAATACGATTACAACATTGGCTTCGGAGATCGCGACAATTCTTTCGATTGGTACAGCAACATTTTCAATTACAGCGCGAAACCGGAGTTCACCTGGTATCTGAATCCGAAAAACACGGTGACATTCGGCGGGCAAAGCACCTATTACGTTTTCCGGCCCGGGCGTGCCATCAGCAAGCAGGCAAGCGGTTCATTCAACTTCAGCCTGCCCGATCGCTACAGCTGGGAAAACGCTTTGTTCGTCACGAACGACCAACAGGTGAGCAAGCGCATCTCCTTGCGCTACGGCCTGCGCTGGAGCAGTTTTGATTACCTCGGCCGTGGCAAGGCCTATTACTACGGTCCGGCGCCCATTCAAGGATTCCGCCGCGAACTGGAGAGTGTACGCGAATTTGGCCAAAACAAGAGCATCGCCTTCTATAATTACTTTGAGCCGCGTTTTGCATTCAAATACCAGACCGGGCTGCAGAGCTCTGTTAAACTAAGCTATAACCGCATGGCGCAATACCTGCACCTCCTGAGCAATACCGCAGCGTCTTCACCGCTCGACGTGTGGATGCCAAGCACCAATAACGTCAAGCCCCAGCTGGCCGATCAGATTGCAGCTGGGTACTTTAAGAACTTTGGCAAAGACGACGGTATTGAAACCTCTGTGGAGGTGTATTACAAAGACCTTCAAAACCAGGTGGATTATATCGACGGTGCCGACCTGCTTTTGAATGAATACATCGAAGCCGATTTGCTGTACGGCCGTGGCCGCGCTTACGGTGTGGAGTTTTACATTAAGAAAAGCACCGGCAAACTGAATGGCTGGATCAGCTATACCCTGGCGCGCAGCGAGCGCCGCGTGGATGGAATCAACAACAACGGCTGGTTTCCGACCCGATTTGACCGTGCACACAACCTGTATGTAGTGGCGAGTTATCAGCTGAACAAGAAATGGCAGCTCGGTGGCAGCTTTGTGTTCAGCACCGGAACGCCGGCAACCTTCCCGACCAACCTTTACCAGGTGCAGGGCTTCAATATTCCGCACAACGTGTTCGGCGCGCGGAACAATTACCGGAACCCCGCTTACAACCGTCTCGACTTCAGCGCTACCATGCAAGGCAAGAAGAAGGAGAAATGGAGAAGTGAATGGGTGTTCGGTGTTTACAACTCCTATGCCCGCAAAAACCCCTATTCCGTGTATTTCCGCACCGATCCGAACGATGCCACACGTTTCCAAAGTGTGAAGTTTATTGTAATCGGTTCCATTGTTCCGGCCATATCCTACAATTTCAATTTCTAAACCATGAAAAAGCCATTTATCTGGATCCTTCCCGCGTTGCTTTTTGCAGCCTGTGAACGTCCGATCGATATCGACCTCGATGCCGGCCAGGCGCAGTATACCATCGATGCCTTCGTCAACACACTCGACAGCGAGCAGGTTATCCGCATCACGAGAAGCATTCCATTTACTGCCGACCCATCCACGATTCCGGGAGTGAGCGGTGCGCAGGTTGCGATCATCGATTCCACCAACTTCAAGGTGTTTTTCTTTCAGGACAAAGGGAACGGCGTCTATAGCTGGAAACCAAACCGTTCGACCGGAGACACCTTTGCCATTGGTCATCAGTTCGTGCTGGCCGTGGCGGTTGGAAAAGACACCTTCGTTTCTGGCACCTTGTTGCGACCGACCGCAACAATCGATTCCATTGGCCTTGTCAACGAACCCGAGCGTTTAGGTGTCAAAGGAGGTAAATACGTGGAACTTTGGGCGAACGACCTGCCCGGCCGCGGCAATTGCTACCGCATCAAAACCTCTGTCAATGGCAAGCTGAAGGATGGCGTTGGCGATCTGAATATTGCCTTCGACGGCGCATTTGGCCCCAACGAAGGTTCCGATGGCATTCCATTCATCGTGCCGATTCGCTACGTGCAACTGAACGATTTCGGGAACCCCTACCAGCCGGGAGACAGGGTGCGGGTGGAAGTGCATTCCATTAGTCCTGAGACCTTGTATTTCTTCACCGAAATTCGCACCCAACTGCAAAACCAGGGGCTGTTCGCAACCATTCCGGCGAACGTGAAGAGCAATCTGTTCAATATCAATCCCAATTCGAAAATCAGGGCGAATGGATTCTTCAATATGAGCGCGACCAGCAGTTTGGAGCGGGTGATACCGTAAGCGGTTTAATCCGCGTCAGGAGAACAGATAAGGCAAACGCCGGGGTCGCGCGTTCCTTGGTGCAACTGTGAAGGGGATGGGATAACCGTATGCGCCGAACGC
>JBKDBI010000171.1:0-3288 GCA_046314695.1 Bacteroidota bacterium
CCTGCTTCTGCGGTCTATTTCGACCCGACCCGCCACGATACCGGTAACAAAACCCTTTCGTCTTTCTATGGAACATCCGCCGTCATCACCGGGCGCAGCGGAACCAATGCCGGCAACGATGAATTGAACGATCTGGTTGATTTGCTGTTCGCCCAGCGCGAAACGGCCTTGCATATCTGCCGCAAGCTCTACCGCTATTTTGTCTATTACGATATCGATGCCCAGGCTGAAAACGATGTCATCGCTCCCCTGGCAGATACCTTTATCAACAGCGGTTTTGAAATCAAACCCGTCCTCTCACAATTGCTGAAGAGCGAGCATTTCTTCGACAGCCTGAACCAGGGTTGCATGATCAAATCGCCGGTGGATCATATCGTTGGATTTCTCCGGCAGTGGAATGTAGCCTTTCCGGCCGCATCCAATATTCCGGCGCAATACGGTATGTGGAACGATGCCCGCGCGTTTTGCCAGCTCCAGGGTATGGACATCGGAGATCCGCCGAGTGTGGCAGGATGGCCGGCCTGGTATCAGGTTCCTTCTTATTACCAGTTGTGGATCAACTCCGATACCTTCCCCAAACGCAACCAGTTCCAGGACTTGCTCATCAGCACCGGCTACACTTCGCGCAGCGGGAAAATCATCGCCGATGTGTACACCTTTGCCCAGCAATTCCCCAATCCGGAGAATGCCGACAAGCTGCTCGACGATTCCATCAAACTCCTCCTGGCCATTCCACCCGATGCCACCATGCGGGCGCTGTTGAAAGCGAATCTGCTTCCCGGCGGTATTCCTGATTTCAACTGGACAGACGAATGGAATCAATACAAAAACAATCCCGGCAATACGCTCTTTAAGAATATCGTCTATACCAAGCTCATCATGCTGTATAAGTCGATTATGAACCTGGCCGAATATCAGCTTTCCTGATCCCTTATGAAAAGAAGAAACTTCCTCCGCAATACGGCAGCTGCCGGCGCTGTGCTCCCCTTGAGCATTGCCGATTTGAAATTCCGGGCTTACGGACCCAATTCTGTTCTGGCCAGCCTGGCGCGCGCCGCTGCGCAAACCGATCGCGTGCTGGTGCTCATACAATTGAATGGCGGCAACGACGGCCTCAATACCCTCATTCCGCTCGACCAGTACAGCAATCTGTCCAAGGCCAGGCAGAATGTCCTGATTCCGGACAATAAAGTCCTGGGATTGAACGGAAAACCCGCCACCGGCTTGCATCCGGCCATGACCGGGCTCCAGGGTTTGTACAACGACGGACTGGTTTCGGCGGTGCAGAACGTGGGTTATCCCAGCCCGAATTTCTCGCATTTCCGTTCCATGGATATCTGGATGTCGGCATCGGACAGCAATGAAACCTATACCACCGGTTGGGTCGGACGCTATCTGGACAATGTCTTTCCCGGCTATCCCACCGGTTATCCCACGACCGCCATGCCCGATCCGCTGGCCATCCAAATCGGTTCCGGCGTTTCGCTGGCCTTCATGGGCGAAAACATGAACCTCGCGATGGCCATTACCGATCCGTCGAGCTTCTATAACCTCGTTACCGGTTCTACGGGCACCGCACCGAATACGCCGGCGGGCAGGGAGCTCACCTATGTGCGCACGATTGCCCAGCAGACACAGCAGTACGGTACGGCCATCAAGAACGCTGCAGACAAGGGCAAGAACCTGGCCACCTATCCGACCGGAAACCGCCTGGCCGATCAGCTGAAAATTGTGGCCCGTTTGATCCATGGCGGACTGAAGACACCGGTGTACATGGTGACGCAGGGCGGTTACGATACCCACAGCCAGCAAGTAGATGCGGCCGACACCACCAAAGGCGCACATGCAACATTGCTGCAGCAATTGTCGGATGCCATCAAAGCCTTCCAGGACGATCTGACCCGCCTGGAAGTGCAAGACCGCGTGGCAGGCATGACCTTCTCTGAATTCGGCCGCCGCGTGATGAGCAATTTCAGTACCGGCACCGACCACGGGGCAGCCGCTCCCTTGTTTGTGTTCGGTACCAAGGTAAATCCGGGCATCATTGGCAACAATCCGGTGATCGCTTCGACAGTAACGGTAAGCGACAACGTACCGATGGATTTCGATTTCCGTCAGGTTTACGCGACGGTACTGAAAGATTGGTTTGAGATGAACGATGCGGAGGTGCGCGATGCCATGGGCGGCAAAACCTTCCAGACTTTGCCGATATTCAAAGGTGGCAGCACGCGGATCGAAGACTTTACGGATCTGTTTGCCCGTTTGTCGATGCGCGACCCTTATCCGAATCCGGCGCGGGAGCAAACCACGGTATCGTTCTTTACCGATGGCGGCCAGGTGTCCATGTACCTCTACGACGCGATGGGCGTGCGCATACGCACCCTTGCCTCCGGGAAGCACAGGGGCGGCAACCACGACGTACAGGTAGACCTGAGCGGGCTCCGTGCGGGCAATTACTACGTGCAGTTGGAACAAGGCACCCAGCGGATAACGCGGATGCTGTTTGTGCAGTGAGGCGTTGAATTTCTGAGAATATAGCCATCGTCTGGCGTTGCCGAGGGCCCTGTCCATCATCCCGGATTCCAGGCCAGCCCCGGGTTTGCACGCTTCCCGATATGCAGGGACACAGCCGGGTTCTTTGCGGTCTTTGCGTGTTTTCCCCTTTGCGGTCTTTGCGTGAAACAAGGATTAAAAGCAAGCTGTATGTCGGAAGCTGTTTGTGCGTTTAGAAAGGAATCCGCAGCCTTTGCGGTCTTTGCGTGAAACAGGGATTCGGGCTTTATGGGAGCAGTGTCGGAAACGCAGTCGGGCCGTGGATTTGCACGCTTCCCGATATTCAGGGAGCGGGCTAAATTCTTAGCGGTCTTTGCGTGAACCCTGGATTAAAAGCAGGCTGTATGCTGGACGCTGGTTGTACGTTTAGAAAGGAATCCGCAGTCTTTGCGGTCTTTGCGTGAAACAGGGATTCGGGCTTTATGGGAGCAGTGTCGGAAACGCAGTCGGGCCGTGGAATTGCACGCTTCCCGATATTCATTCTGCCGCTGCCTGGAATTGGATAAATTTCAGTCGGTGTTCTTGAACGGATGCCTTAGCTCCCATTCAGGCAAGCGCGTAAACCGTGCGGCCAGGCGCAGCACCGCCCTGCGGAAGATGCAGGGCGTGTATACACTGATCCATTCCGCTACCGGACGCGCGCCGAGTGTACTCTTGATCTCCGGTGCCGTCTTACCGAGGTGCAGGGTCTTAAATCCACCGGCAATGGCCGTTCCCACCGCATCGTACATCATG
>JBKDBI010000172.1:0-11359 GCA_046314695.1 Bacteroidota bacterium
CTCTGCCCGCCGGAGGCATTGCGGTGCCCGCCGCCGCTGAAATGTTTCTGGGCAAATTCGTTGCAGGCAAAATCGCCTTTGCTGCGGAAACTCATCTTCACCAGCTTGGTGCGGTCGATGATGAGCACCGCCAGTACGATGCCTTTGATGCTGAGTCCGTAGTTCACCAAACCTTCGGTATCGCCGGTTTCCACTTTGAACTGGTTGAGTTCTTCCTTGTTCAGGGTGATGAGGGCCGTGCGGCAATCTTCGAGGATCTCGAGCTTGTTGTGCAGCGTGTAACCGATCAGGCGCAGCCGTTCCTCCCTGAAATTGTCGTACAGCGCGTCGTGGATGGCGGTGATATCGGCGCCGAGTTCGATGAGGTCGGCCACCACGCGGTGCGTCGATGAACGGGTATTGTTGTGCCTGAAATTGCCGGTATCGGTGAGGATGCCCGAATACAGGCAGGGCGCGCTTTGGCGGCTGATGGCTTCCCGCCCGAACTGCTGTTGGATGAAATGGTACACCAGCTCCGACGTGCTGCTCGTTTCGGTGGTCCAGAGGCTGAAGTCTTCAAAACCTTCCGGATCCTGGTGGTGGTCGATCAGTACCTTTTCCGCCTTGGAGCGGCGCACCGTCTCACCGAATTCGTTGATGCGGGAGAGGGTGTTGAAGTCGAGGCAGAAGATTACATCGGCTTCCAGGGCGATGGCGTTGGCGCGCGCTTCGTTTCCTTCATAAATAAGGACATGGTCGTTTCCCGGCATCCAGTTCAGGAAATCCGGATAATCGGTCGGTGTGATTACCTGAACCTCCGGAATATGCTGAAGCAGGAAATGGTAAAGCCCGAGGCTCGAGCCCATGGCATCGCTGTCGGGTTTGTGGTGGGTAGTGATTACCGCTTTCTTCCAATGTTGTTTTCGCAGTTTTTCTGCAACGAGGGCACTGTGCATGCGCCTGCGAAATTAACCCAAAAGCCGGCCATTTCGCGCGGCGCAGCTATCTTTGCCGCCCATGTCGCAGCGCAAGATTACGGTTACCGCAGCCCTTCCATACGCCAATGGACCTGTGCATCTCGGACACCTGGCCGGAGCTTATCTGCCGGCCGATTTCTATGTGCGCTGGCGCAGGCTGCGCGGCGATGACGTAATCTTCATCTGTGGCAGCGACGAGCATGGCGTGCCCATCACCATCCGCGCCCGCAAGGAAGGCATCAGTCCGCAGGAACTGGTAGACCGCAACCACGCCCTCATCCGCGATACTTTCGACCGCTTCGGCATTTCTTTCGACCATTACGGCCGCACTTCCGATCCGCTGCACCACGAAACAGCCTCCGAAATGTTCAGCGACCTGCTGCAAAAAGGGGCCTTTACGGAAGAAGTAAGCGAACAGTTCTACGACGAAGAAGCCGGTCAATTCCTGGCCGACCGCTATATCATCGGCACCTGCCCGGTTTGTGCCAACCCGAATGCGTATGGCGACCAATGCGAAAAATGCGGCAGCACGCTGAGCCCGCAGGAACTGAAAGAACCGCGCTCTGCCCTCAGCGGCAACCCGCCGGTGCTGCGCCCTACCAAGAACTGGTACCTGCCGCTCGACCGCCTGCAAAACGAATTCCTGAACCAATACATCAACAGCCGCGACAACTGGAAAACCAATGTGCTCGGGCAATGCCGCAGCTGGCTGAACGAAGGCCTGCGCCCCCGCGCCATGACCCGCGACCTCGACTGGGGCGTGAAGGTGCCGGTGGCCGGTGAAGACGGAAAAGTGCTGTACGTGTGGTTCGAAGCGCCGATCGGTTACATCAGCATCACCCGCCGGCTCAAACCCGCCAACTGGCAGGAATACTGGACCGGCGACGCCGAACTCATCCACTTCATCGGCAAAGACAATATCGTTTTCCATTGCATCATCTTCCCGGCCATGCTGCACCTCTACGACCACGGTTTTGTGGTGCCGAAGCAGGTTCCGGCGAACGAATTCCTCAACCTCGAAGGCGATAAAATCTCGACTTCGCGCAACTGGGCGGTCTGGCTCCACGAATACATGGATGAGCTGCCCGGCAGGGAAGACGAACTGCGCTATGTGCTCGGTTCCATCCTCCCCGAAACCAAAGACAGCGAATTCACCTGGAAAGACTGGCAGACGCGCATCAACAGCGAACTGGTTGGCATCCTGGGCAATTTTGTGAACCGCGTGCTCGTGCTCAGCGGCAAATTCACCGACAAGCGCGTGCCCGATATGCCCGGTTTTGCACCGGAATCAGGGTCGCCTGTGGCCGAAATCTGGAATGAAACGGATCAGGCGGTTCTCGCCGCCTGGCGCGAAATGAACGAACATGTCGAAGCCTTTCGCTTCCGCGATGCCCTGGCCGCCATGATGCAGATCGCGCGTCTGGGCAACCGCTTCCTGGCCGCCACCGAGCCCTGGAAGATGAAAGACGATTACCGCACCCGGGCCTGGGTGCTCGACCGTGGTCTGCAGATCTGCGCCTGCCTGCAATTGGCGGCCGAGGTATTCCTTCCCGCCACGGCTGCACGGCTGTCGGATCAATTGAATTACAAGCCCGATGCCGCCATCCGCAAGCAGTATTGGAAAAACGGGCTGGAATGGCCCCTGCTTCCAGCCGGGCATGAACTCGGCGAGGCCGGCCTGCTCTTCCGCCAGGTAGAAGACGAAACAGTTGAACAACAAGTAAAAAAGCTCCAATCGATGATTTCCACCCATAGCGCTGAAACGCCCGAAGAAACCGCTGCGGCTTTTCCGCCGGCCCTGAAAGACACCATACAATACGACGACTTCGCCAGGCTCGATATCCGGGTGGTAAAGGTGCTCACCGCCGAAGCCGTTCCCAAGGCCGATAAGCTGCTGAAACTCACGCTCGATACCGGCATGGGCGAACGCACCGTGCTCAGCGGTATCGCGCAGCATTTCAAGCCCGAGGAAGTAGCCGGCAAGACCTTACTCTGGCTGGGCAACCTCGCTCCGCGCAAGATGCGCGGCATCGAAAGCGAAGGCATGATCCTGATGGCAGAAGACGCCCAGGGCCGTTTGCATTTTGTACAACCCGCCGGCGATGCCGAACCCGGCAGCACCGTTTCCTGATTCAAGCATGCGCACCAGTTTTAGCCTCGTATTTACAGCCGCCATTGTGGCACTTGCTGCTTGCACCGGAGCCGGCAAGCAAGACGGAACCGCCGCGGCCGACAGCCTCAGCGCCGACGAAAAGCTCGCCCGGCAATACTGCGGCAGTTGCCACCTGTATCCGGAACCTGAGCTGCTCGACCGCAATACCTGGTTGCGCGGCGTACTGCCTGTGATGGGCCCGAAAATGGGCATCTACGAACACCGCGGCGAAGTGTATACCATGCACGAACGGGGCGATACGCCGTTGTTGCGCACGAAAATCTATCCGGACAAGCCGATGCTCAGCAGCGCCGACTGGCAGCGCATCCTTGATTTTTACGGCAGCCGCGCACCCGAAACCCGCCCGCAACAGGTGCGGAACATGGGCATCGGCGGCAACAAAGGCCTGTTCAGTCCGCAATTGCCTGAACGCAGCTCCCAGGGCCCGATGGCGGTATTTACGAAAATCGATCCCGCACGGAAGCTGATATTTTTTGGGGATGGAAACGACAATACCCTCCATACCTACGATGCATCGCTGAAGAAGCTTTCCAGCCTCAAACTCAGCGGTTCTCCGGCCTGGATAGACGAACCCGCCGCCGGGCAATTGCAGGTGACCACCCTGGGTTCCATTTTCCCTTCCAGCAAACGCGAAGGCGCATTGCTCAGCCTGCGGGTTGACGGTACCGGCAAACTCAGCGGAGGCAATGCCATGATGCAGAACCTCCAGCGCCCCACCCAGGTGCAGGAAGCCGACTTCGACGGAGACGGACGCAAAGACAAGGTGGTGAATGCATTCGGACACCTGGAAGGCGAATTGTACTGGCTGCCCGGTGGTGAGATGGCGAAGAAGAAGGTGCTGCGCGCCGAGCCCGGTGCCATCCACACCAAAATCGTCGACCACAACGGCGACGGCAAACCCGACCTGATGACGATGTTCTGCCAGGGCCGCGAAGGGATTTATCTCTTTGAAAACCAAGGCAATGGGGAGTTCCGCGAAAAGCGCCTGCTCGAATTTTCACCCGTCAACGGATCCAGCGGTTTCGATTGGGTGGATATGAATGGCGACGGGCACAAAGACATTGTATATACTTCAGGCGACAATGCCGATTATTCCATCGTGCTGAAGCATTTCCACGGCGTAACGGTTTACCTGAACGACGGGAAGGGCGCCTATACGCAGCAGTGGTTTTATCCCATCAATGGCTGTTACAAGGCGCTTTGCCGCGATTTTGATCTCGATGGCGATATGGACATCCTGAGCCTCAGTTTCTTCGCCGATTACGGAGAGCAGCCCAATGAAATTTTGGTGTATTTCGAAAACCAGGGCAATATGCAATTCCTGCCCACGCAGGTAGACGGTTATCAGAACGGGCGCTGGCTCACGGCCGATGCCGGCGATGTAGACGGCGACGGTGACGAAGACGTAGTGCTCGGCAATTTCTCGCAAGGCCCCGGCCAGGTGCCGCGCGAAGCCATCGGCCATTGGGTCAATTCTCCCGGTTTCATGCTCTTGCGCAACAATACCCGATGAGGATACTGCAATACAGCCTGGCCTTCGTTTTCCTTGTTTTCGGTGTCGTACAGTTCAACGACCCGGACCCGGAATGGTGGGTGAGCTGGTATTTCGGTCTTTCGCTCCTGTGCGTACTCGATGCCCTGGGCCGCATGTCGCGCTGGATGTGGATGTTGCCGGTGGTTCTAGGCACTGTCTGGCTCATTTCCATCTGGCCGGAAGCCTGGGAAGGCCTCGGGCTGGGAGAGGGCCTGCAGATGAAGAACGACAACATCGAACGCGCCCGCGAAAGCGGAGGGCTGTTGATCAGCATCCTTGCGTCGTATGCGTTTTTTCGCTGGCGGCGTACGCATATGGTCATTGAGCCGACGCCCCCCCCGCGCTGATTGAGTAACGAGGCTACACTCGCTATTTAAAAACTGCCTGCCCCGACATCTTCGTCGGGGAAATCATCCACCTCCGAATTCCTCCGCAGCGGAGTCTCGTCGAAATGAGCCATACTGGATTTCAGACCGAAGAGCCGACGCCTTGCGGTCATTGAGCCGACGCAGCGCAGCGGAGTCGAGTCGAAATGAGCCATGCAGGATTCCAGACCAAACAGCCGACGCCTCGCGCGGTAATTGAGCTGCCTGCCCGGACACCTTCGTCGGGGAAACCATCCAACTCCGAATTCCTCCGCATCGGAGTCGCGTCGAAATGAGTAATGCAGGATCTCAGACCAAACAGCCTACGCCTCGGGCGGTAATTGAGCTGCCTGCCCCGGCACTTTCGTCGGGGAAATCATCGATCTCCGAATTGCTCCGCAGCGGAGTCGTGTCGAAATGAGTAATGCAGGATTTCAGGCCGAAGAGCCGACACGGCGCTTCACAGGTTAGATGCCGCCTTTTGCGGTGAAGAAGTTGAAAACCTTGTCCATGAAGGAAATCGGCATAGCGGGGTCAGCTTCCCGGAACAGGGGGGAGATCGAGGGAAAACACAGCACGCGCTGCCTGCCGAACAGCGGCGTCATATCACTCAAACGCGAGACAACGCGATAGGGACCGCGTTGCGGTGGGAACTTCGGTCTATGTTGGTCGAAATGACATGTGCCACCAAAGACGCCTAAAACCCATCAACCGAAGAAGATGACGCAGAAGTTCAGTAAATTTGTTATCGGTAGAGTTCAAAAGCCCATGTACACCATCATAGAAATAGACAGAGAAAACCTCACCATCATGGGGGTTGAGTTTTCGGACTTGAGAACATTGGAACGCACGGCCAGTGCATTGGGGAGCAATATGTTCGAAGGGTTTAAACCTACCCCAAAAGGAATCGAAATTATCAGGGATTATGTGACGGGTAAAATATCACTGACAGATTTGGTGCGATTGGCCAACGAAAAGGCATATGTCTGATTCCTACAAATACTTAGACCCTGATTACACCTATACTGACCCCCATACAGGGCTTTTAAGAAATTTACCTGGCATTGCCGAGGAGGATGTTTTAAAGTTTGTTGAAAGTAGCGCGGTAACCAAACGGCTTCAGGAACTTTATGAGAACGCCATAAGGATCCGGGGTGTCGAAAGCCTATTCCAGATTCATAAACACCTGTTTCAGGATATTTACGTCTGGGCAGGCAAGAAACGCACCGTTGAAATAAGTAAAGACGGTAAACAATTTTTTCCTACCTCGCATTTTGAGCATGGATTTCGATATGTTGACCGACTAATTGCCGAGTTTAGTGGCCTTCATAAAGGCGACAACAAGATCCTGGCCGGAAAGCTGGCAGAGATTCTGGATACTATCAATTTTCTGCACCCGTTCAGGGAAGGAAATGGCAGAGCACAACGCGAGTTTTTAAGATCACTTGCCTTGGAAAATGGATTGACCTTGAACCTTAACCCACCTGACAATAAGAGTGTTTACGAACGGTACATGAATGGAACCATTGAGAGCAATATTGCCACCCTGACGCAGCTTATAAATGAATTAATAAGCTCCCCAGAACAATAACGGCAAGCCGGAAAAGCCTCCCTACGCTACCACCGTCTCATTGATCCCTTCGATCACCTCAATAATCTTCAAGGCGTCGCCTTCGCTGAAGGCGCCGACGAGGTCGGAGGTGCTGATTTCGGTGAAGGGCCCTTCTCATCGATGGTTTAATGACGCCTTTGAAATTCGATACGAAGCTCAACGTGTTCGGGTTGTCAAGATTCCAGTCCATTATATAAGGCAGATATTTAGTTGAATGCTCCCGCCAGTTGTCGTCCTGCCGCTGCGCTTGCTCCGCTTGTCGGCATGCCAGCGCTGAGGTGCGCTGTCATCCCGACGCTACGCCGCTTTGCTTGCTTCGCCTGTCGGGATGCCAGCCCTTGTGGGGGCTGTCAAATGATACTTTTAGTAGCCCCGGCGAGTCCCGACGCTACGCCGCTTTGCTTGCTCCGCCAGTCGGGATGCCAGCGCTTAGGGGTGCAGTCTTCCCGACGCTACGCCGCTTTGCTTGCTTAGCCTGTCGGGATGCCAGCCCTTGTGGGGGCTGGCAAATGAAACTTTTCGTAGCCCCGGCGAGAATCGAACTCACATCAAATGTTTAGGAAACATCTATTCTATCCATTGAACTACGGGGCCGGCAATGGGGCTGCAAAGATAAAGGCTGTTGCCTGGTATTACACAGGCAACCTGTAAAATTGAAAGCTGTGAAGTGGAGAGGAAGCAGCGATGGCAGTTATCGGATAAGTGTGAGCGTGCCGCTTGTATTGCTGCTGGTATTGCCGCTTATCCGGTAATCCAGTAGGAAGAAATACACACCTTCGGGGCAATCCACGTTGCGGTATTTGCCATCCCAGGTTTCGTCTGGCGAAGTACTGCGATACAACAATTGGCCCCAACGGTTGTAAACCGAAAGTTCAAAGGTTTCGAAACTGCATTCCGTCTCGACGCCGAATCGATCATTCAGGCTATCGCGGTTTGGGGTCAAGACATTCGGAATGAAGAGTGCACAGTCGGTGGTGTTGTTCTTGCAAGGGATAACGCGGACGAAGCGAACCACGGTATCGACACCACAATCCAGGGTCGCGATGCAGCGCACCTTGAACGTGCCGGTATCCGAGAAGCGATGCTCTGGATTCAGTGCAGTACTGGTATTGTTGGTTCCGCTGCCCGGGTCGCCAAAGTCCCAAACCGCGCCCTGTACGCCATTGCTGCTCGTTATTCGGAAGGAGAAGCGGTTTTGAACACAACTGTCGTTTGGGAAATCAATGCTGCCCTTGCAGGATTTGCCGCAATCGACAATCTCAAGCTTGACGAAAAAGAATGTGTCTGTCCCGCAGGGCGTGGGAACCATTGCCCGTATGTTGTAAAATCCGGGTTGTGAAAAAATATGGTTCGTTTGGATTCCGTTGGCCTCGTTGGCAGCACCGGATGCCGGGTCGCCAAAATTCCAGCTAACCACCTGGGTTCCCTGAAAGTGTTCCAGACTGAATTTTGTCGGTCTTCCGGCGCAGGAATCCAATACCCGTATCCGGGCAGAACTGGCCGTTCCGTTGGTGTCGTCTGCGTAGTAAACCCATTTGGGCAAACCATAACCACCGCCGCCCTGATTCCCGGCTGCACCGGATATGAATCCACAATCCTGCCCGGGCTTGTCAGGACATTGCACCACGTCCAGTAGCCCACCGCTGTTGATGTATAGCTGTCCATCCGGACCCAACTGCATGGTGGCCGGCGTGCCATTGGACGACACCAGATAGGCACTGCCCCCAATGGCCGCTGCCGTAGCCGTGCTCACATCAAATTGGTACGCCTGGAAAAGATTGCTCGCGTAGAGGAATCTTCCTTTGGGAGAAAACTCCAATCCATAAATCAGCGGCGAAATCTGCATCGAGCTGGGAATCTTCCAGACAACGGGGTCGGAAACTATGCCTGTGGCATTGTCGAACTTGAACAATTCAATGCTGGCATCGAACAAACTGCCCATCGCCAGCCGGTTAAACTGGCGGTTGATCTTCATATGGCCTGCGCCATTCCCCTGTGTGCCGCCAACGGAAGAAACAACCGGTGTCGGCTGGAAACCGGATGAAGTGAGCAGAAAAGCATAGAAGGAATTCCCGGGATTGTCGTGCGTCAGCAACCAGATGCCCTTCCCATTGGCCGCCGGCACAACCTCCAGTTTCTCGGTGCCGGTTTGCAAAAGCAGGATGTTTTTGACACCGGATACGATGCCACCCAAACCGCCATCCAATTTCATATCTACCAGGCTGTACCTTACGCCATTGACAGATCCTTGTTCATCTGCAGTAACCACATAGTATTCATCCGGATTCCCGGGCCTGGGCAACACAACAGCGGCTGTGGTGGATGAAAGCGTCACCGGATCGCCTCCGGTTAATCCGCTGCCATTCTGCATGATATTGTTGTTCCTGTTGTAGACCGTCACCCCGTCGGTGTAGAAGAGCAGGTTGCCTGTTTTTCTGTCGGCTACCGATGCGCTTCCCTCGAAGGTCGTTGTCTTCGATCCTGTAACACCTTTCGGGGGCAAGGATTGAAACGAAAGTCCTCCATCCCGGCCAAACCGCCATTGGTAGTTCTGTTTCTGCGCTGAACCCGTTACAGCGGTGAACAGCAATAACGCAATCGCAAGCAGGTTTTTTGGGTGCCACAACCTGGACATAAAGATTAAACAACCAACAGTTTTATTGGTTTTTAGTCCCTTTTTCTCTTATCCAAGCTTGTTCATGTGTTATTGAATCGGTTGACAGACCGGGAGGGTGCAGCCCCTAGCGTTGGTACTGCAGGATGTTCATTCCCCGTCCATGTGGTTTGACCCCATGCGTTTTTCAAAGGCATTGTGCAGCACCAGCATCAGCAATCCAAACACAACCGCAGCCAGCAACAACAACACATTCAGCAAGCCACCCACCGAAAAGGAAAGCCGCAGGAGAATCGTCGATATGATGAACCCGGAGTTGCGCATGATCTTGTGGAATGCGTCTGTGTAATACAGCGAGAACAAAAGCAAGAGCACATCGGTGATGATCAGCACGCTGAAGAAATGCTCGAAGAAAACGTTGTTGATGTTCTGGAAGGAAAGATCCGGCTTGCCGGTCCCCGCCTGGAAACCCCGCAGCCATGCGAAAAAGGAATAGGTGGCCAGGAGGAAAAGAATCGGTACCAACAGGCTGGCAATCCAACGCTTGATGCGGATATATTTCTCCTTTTCCTTTTCCTGGCGCACAGACCGCAACTCCGATGGCTCTATGCGTCGGTGAAACTGGTAAATCAGGTAAAAGAGCAGGAGGGAAGCGAGGAGATCGTAGGTGAAATTCAGGTCGTACTTGATCTTGAACCAGTCGGCAGACAGCGACAGATTCGCGAAATCCTTGAACAGCCGGCGAATCAGAATAAGGGTGATGATCTCGTACTGCTTGGCAATGTACGTGGAGATGGATTTGGGCAGGAAGTAGATCAGCAGGTACACCTCGTAGATCAGGATAAAGGAAAACGGCGTGTACACGGCAGCAATCGGGCTCCGCAGCAAGGCAGAAGCCGGATTGAGGCCGAAGAGACCGAATTCTGCCCCGAGTATCAGCAAGAGGTGTACGACGAAGCTGACGATGGCGATGGCAAGTATTCCGCGCTCCACACGCCTTCGGGTGTTGTCTGAGAGCAGGGCTTCGTAAACACGGGTAAAAGTGGCAGTCATGGTTGGCATGGTTGAGGCCGGCCGTCGGCTTTGGGTAGGTGCAGCAGTGCTGCAAGGGTACAAGGTAGCAAGCCTGAACCCGGACAGCATGATGTTGCCATCAGAATTTTGCTTTTCATGGGATTTATTTACCGGGCCATCCTGCGGGAAACTTGAAACAGCTAGCCTTGCGCACACCGCTCAGCGCTTGCTGATCTTGTTGTTCGTAATCACCCGCTGCCGGCTGCAGCGGAAGCGGTCGATTTCCGGATTGCGCCGCGCCGCATGCTTCTGGCTCACCCCGCTGTTCACCCGCTTGCGCCAGAGCCTGAAACTGCCGGGCTTGAGCTCCCTGCGCATCAGGGCAATGACGTCGCTCTCCGCATAGCCAAACTGTGCTTCAATAGCCTCGAAGGGCGTGCGGTCTTCCCAGGCCATCTCGATGATCCGGTCGATGTCTTCCGGTTTCAGCATGGGCGGCTTCACAAGCGCCTCCTTTTCCATTTCACCCGCACATCTGAACCGGCGGCGAGGAAGACAGAATGTGGTTTTGCATCGCCCAGAAAAGCGAAGTCGGGTCCGTACATGCGTCCAAAATCGCAGGCAATGGAATAGTCGAGCACCGGCCGCACTTCCCACGACGGATGCTGCACTTCATATTCTTCGCTGCGTTCGGCGTCGATGCGGGTATAACCGTAATAATGTTCGAAAATGAAGGCTTCCATGCTGTCGGGTGGCATGGCTGCGGTGTTGCGTCCGGCCTGTACGGCCAGGTGGTTCCAGTCGCGGCCCGTTTTCCATTCGTAGCAGATATGGTCGCTCAGCGGACCAGCTTCGATGCGGTGACGCGTCGGTACGGCCGTATAGTGTTCCTTGTACAACAGGTTCGCCATCCAGGCCACGGCGCGGTAGGGCACGGTTTCGTTCACAAAAACCACACCCCGCCTGGTTTCATTGCCTTCCCGGCGCTTCACATAGAGCCGCAGGTTGATTTCCTCAAAATTCCCCAGCAACGGCACCGGCACACCGAAGATGCGGGTGCGGCGGAACAGAAACCCGACCAGGGAAGCCCA
>JBKDBI010000173.1:0-6729 GCA_046314695.1 Bacteroidota bacterium
ATGACGGAAGATCAATGGGATGAAGTAATCCGCGTCAACCTCAAGTCTGCCTTCAACCTCACCAAGGCTTTCCTGCGCCATTTCCTTGGGAATCGCAGTGGTTCCATCATCAATATGTCTTCCGTTGTTGGCGTTGATGGCAATGCAGGTCAGGCCAATTATGCCGCATCCAAGGCCGGATTGATCGGATTTTCCAAGAGCATAGCACAAGAACTCGGTTCGCGGAATATCCGCTGCAATGTAGTAGCCCCCGGTTTCATCGAAACGGAGATGACCGAAAAACTCGACGAGCAAGTGAAGAAGGGTTGGGTTGAGAATATCCCACTGAAACGCGCAGGCACACCGGATGATGTGGCCAATGTTTGCGTGTTCCTTGCCAGCGATCTCAGCACTTACGTGACCGGACAAACGATTTCCGTTTGTGGTGGTATGCTGATGAAATGAGCCTGAACCATGCCGCTCGACCAGGAACAAGACGAAACCGAAGTCCGCGATTTCCCACATGAAAAGAACATGTCGTTCTTTGATCATGTCGATGAACTTCGCAAACACATCATCCGCGCATTCCTGAGTATCGCTGTGGGCTTCGTGCTCGCATTCGTATACATCAAAGAGGTGGTTCACGGTATCATTTTCGCGCCCTTCCGCCAGGATTTCTTTACCTACCGCGTGCTTTGCGATGCCGGTAAGAACTGGTTCGGCGACAACAGGCTTTGCATTGCACCGCCCGCCGTTCAGATCCAGAACCTGCAGCTTCAGGGGCAATTCGTTTCCGCATTTAAAATCGCTTTCATCGCCGGATTGATGATTGCATTCCCATATATCGTATGGGAATTGTGGCGCTTTATTCGTCCGGCGCTTTCGCTCAAGGAAGTGAAAAAGACGCGCGGAACCATCTTCTTCGTGGCTTTGCTTTTTGCCTTCGGTGTGCTGTTTAGTTATTACATCCTGGTTCCGGTATCAGTGAATTTCTTCGTCAATTTCACCATCAGCGATGAAGTACAGAACATCGTTACCATGCAAAACGTGGTGAATTATGTAGGCTTCCTCTGTCTGGCAACCGGTCTGGTATTCGAGATGCCGGTGCTGATGTATGTGCTCGCGCGCATCGGTTTGGTAACAGCGAGTTTTTTAAGAAAATACCGTCGCTATGCGGTGGTTATTATCTTCATTGTGGCAGCTATCGCGACACCTTCACCCGATATGCTCAGCCAGCTTATTCTTGCCATTCCCTTATATGCCTTGTATGAACTGGGCATCCTGATAGCATCCCGCAACGAAACAAAAGAAACGCCATGAGCCAGAATTATAGCATTGCCGTCGGAGGCGACCACGCCGGATTCAAATTGAAAAACCAGTTACTGGTTCACTTGCTGGAACTGGGGCATGAACCGGTCGATTTCGGTCCGGATTCAGCAGACAGCGTAGACTATCCTGATCATGCGCACGCCGTAGCCGAAAGTGTTGCCAAGGGAGAGAATCAATTGGGAATCCTCATCTGCGGCAGCGGAAACGGTGTTTGCATCACAGCCAATAAGCACGCCGATATCCGGGCTGCCCTTTGCTGGAAGCCGGAGATAGCTGCTTTGGCGCGGCAGCACAACGATGCCAATATCATTTGCCTGCCTGCCCGCTTCCTTTCCGTGAAACAGGCATTCGAAACGGTTGAAGCCTGGCTGAATGCGGAATTTGAAGGTGGCCGGCATCAGAACCGTGTAGCCAAAATCAATTGCTGAAATGGGGCTCAAATCCTGGCTTGCGAAACCATTGGCCCGCAGCGTCAGGCGCTCTATCTCTGCATGGGCAGCCGATGGGGCCAAGGCGCAAGACAACCAGTTCAGGTATTTGGTGCATAACCTGGCGCGTACGGCATTCGGAAAAGCGCATGGCATTCGACCGAATATCAGCCGGGATGAATTCAGGAAACAGATTCCGATTGCCGACTACGAAGCGCTCCGGCCCTGGATTGAGCGCATCATCGCCGGAGAACGCGATGTGTTGTGGCCGGGCAGACCGAAGTATTTCGCCAAAACCTCAGGAACCACATCGGGCGTAAAGTTTATTCCGATCACAGCGGCCAGCATGCCGCATCATATTGCCGGCGCCCGGAATGCCCTGTTGTGCTATATCGCCGAAACGGGTAAGGCAGATTTTGTGGATGGTAAACTGATTTTCCTCTCCGGTAGCCCTGTGCTGCACAAGGAAGGCGGTATCCTCACAGGTCGACTGAGCGGCATCGTAAACCACCATATTCCCGGATATCTGCGGCGGAGCCAGATGCCAACCTACGACACCAATTGCATTGAAGATTGGGAAGTAAAGGTGAACCGCATTGCCGACGAAACCCTGGATCAGCGCATGACGCTTATCAGCGGTATTCCGCCCTGGGTGCAGATGTATTTCGATACGGTACTGGAGAAAAAAGGAGTTTCAACGGTGAAAGAGGTTTTCCCCGATTTCAATCTGTTTGTTTACGGTGGAGTGAACTTTGAACCCTACCGCAAGAAGCTGTTTGATACCATCGGCGAGCGCATCGACAGCATTGAAACCTATCCGGCGAGTGAAGGCTTTATTGCATTCCAGGATCGCCAATCGGATCCTTCCTTGCTGATGCTGCTGAACAGCGGGATATACTATGAATTTGTTCCGGTTTCGGAATACCATCAACCCAATCCACCCCGATTCGGCATAGATGAAGTTGAGGTTGGCGTGAATTATGCGGTTATCATGCATACCAATGCCGGTTTATGGGGTTATAGCATAGGCGATACCGTGCGCTTTGTGTCCAAGAATCCCTACAAGATATTGGTGACAGGCAGGATCAAGCACTTCATTTCTGCCTTCGGTGAACATGTGATAGGGGAGGAAGTGGAACGCGCCATGGCTGCAGTCTGTGCCCAGTTTGGGGTTTCTACCGTTGAATATACCGTAGCCCCCGTGGTTGCACCTGCGAGCGGTTTGCCGTATCATGAATGGCTGGTGGAATTCGATCGCCGTCCGGTTGATATGGGGGTGTTCAGCGCGGCGCTGGACCAGGCGATGCAGGAGCAGAATATCTATTACCGCGATCTGATCAGCGGATCCGTGTTGCAGTCGCT
The DNA here is from genome assembly GCA_046314695.1 of Bacteroidota bacterium. Lineage (GTDB taxonomy): Bacteria > Bacteroidota > Bacteroidia > NS11-12g > UBA955 > REEB481. The sequence continues at coordinate 3,099 of JBKDBI010000173.1, forward strand.
GCAAGTACGCGAAATGCCGCAGGGCTCCTTTATTGCCTATATGCGCAGTATTGGCAAGCTGGGTGGACAGAACAAGGTGCCCAGGCTGAGCAACGACCGCGAACTGGCCGGTAAGCTCTTTGAAGCCAACGGTCTCAAAGACTGACGTATTTTTCTTGTGAAGGCAAGGCCCGGTGTGCGAAATTTGCGCCATGCTCGGACTGAAAATGGCTACCGACCCGCGTTGGGTGAATATTGCAGAAAAAAGCATTGAAGAGATTCTGACCGATCACGCATTTTGTGAACAGAAAGCCGCCAGCAGTGGTATTTCGCTGATTGTGCGTTATCCTGAGCGCACCGAAATGGTGGAGGAGGTGACGGCTGTGGTAGCCGAAGAATGGGGGCATTTCAGAAAGGTGCTCAAGGAACTGAACAAGCGGGGGCATTCGCTCGGGCCGCAGCGCAAAGATGAATACGTCGGTGCTTTATTGAAGGTAAAAAAGCATAGCAACGACCGCGACAAAAATCTGGTGGAAGATTTGTTGGTCTGTGCGATGATCGAGGCGCGGAGTTGTGAACGTTTCCGGCTTTTGTCGCTGCATATCAGCGATCCGGCTTTAAAGTCTTTTTACCACGAATTCATGGTAAGCGAGGCGGGGCATTACCGGATGTTTCTGGATCTGGCATGCAAATACCGCCCGGAAGCTGAGGTGAAAGTCCGCTGGCAGGAGTTCCTCGATGCCGAAGCAGCGATCCTCGCAGCGATGGAGTTGCGCGGTGATCGCATGCATTGATCAGAAGGCCGACCAGATTTGGAGGAGGCGTTCCCAATTCCAGTAAGGCCCTTCCACGCAATACGGCCAATGCAGGCTGGCGGGAATTACAATTGCTGCACAGATGGCGACAAAACTTATAATGGACAACCGCACGGCCGGCCGGTGCCAGGTATCTGCAAGCGGGCGCATCATGGTCAGTACGAAGAGCGGATAAAAGTCTATGAACCCGCGATGGCCGAATCCGCAAGCCAAACCCCAGGCCCACCAGGATGCATAGGTGAGGGTAATGAGTGCAAAAATCCCGCCGGTGGTAAGTGCGAGCGATCGGTAGTTGCCCGCGGTTTTCCGCATCAGGATGAACAAACAGGGGATAAGCAGGAGGAAGAACGGACTCATGGGGAAGAATCCGTTTTCCGGGGCGAACAGCACTTTCCATACATGAGGGGAACGCCAATAAATGAACCCTTCCTCGCCATAGGGTTCAAAACCATGTTTTTTCAGGTAAATACGATACAGGAGCCAGGGTAAAACTGGTATGGCGGCTATTGCAGCGGCGCGGAGCCACAGGAATATATTGCTGAAACTTTCGCGGCCGTGGAATACAACCCACCACAGCAGGAAAGGGGAAAGGAAGAGCATGTTCACCGGCCGCACGCTGAAGATGAGACCCATAGCCAGGGCAGTCGCGTAGAGGTGTAGAGGTTTTTCAGACAGCTGAAATAGACGCAATTGCCAGAGTAACCAGGCCATCAGGAAGAAGGAATAGACATGCGATAGTCCGGGTTCTTCGACGATATAATAGAAAAGGTTGGTTCCGAGCAAGGTGCCGGTTACTCCCAGCCATGCCATTTTTCGGTTATTGAGCAACAAAAGCAGGCGCCATAAGAAGTACAAGCCGGCAAAAGCATAGGTTACGCCGGCGATGATGGCGGCGGCATGGTAAGGAGGCGAGAATCCGTCGGCAGGTACGCCACTGATATGTGCCCAGGCATGCGCAGCCAGAAAAAAGGGAACGCGCATGATGGCGACGCCGGGCGGATATTTGGTTAGGATGCCGTTGCGCCAGGCATCGGTACGAAAACCGCCGCCCGTATTGTAGTCTGCACCCGGAGGCATTTTGGCTGCATCCCAATGGTAAATGAAGGTTGCGGGCAGGAAGACATGGTATCCGGCCTTGTCGGCCCAGATTTCGTCGTGATAATTGTAGAAGCCGAATTTCCAGTTGCGGTTAAAAGCCAGGAATACAAAAACAGCAAATAGACTGAACCATACTACCCGGTTTGCATTGCGCATGGGAGTTACCATGGCTCAAAGCTATTGACTGGTAGGGTTTTTTTGAAGTATTAGTGGAGTCGAAAAAAAATATTTGTATTATTGAAACAGGAATGGCGAGCATAACGGAGCAGAATTATCTGAAAGCGATCTATAAGCTGGGTCATATGTACGGCAAGACGGAGGCCGTCAGCACGGGCGATCTGGCGCAGGAATTGGGTACAACGGCTGCGACGGTAACCGACACTTTACAGCGTTTATCGCGAAAGCGTTGGGTGGAATATGCACGTTACAAGGGCGTGGTATTGACAGGCGAGGGGCTTGGAATGGCTGCTGAATTGGTTGGATTGCATCGCTTGTGGGAAGTGTTCCTGGTTGAGAAGTTGGGCTATGCTTGGCATGAAGTGCACGATATCGCAGAGCAGCTTGAGCATGTTTATCATGCAGAGCTGGCCGAGCGCCTGGGCAATTACCTCGGGAATCCGACGCACGACCCGCATGGTGATCCCATTTTTGGCAAGGGCGATGAAAGTTTGTGTAAGTTGTCGGAGTTGGAGGAAGGCTCCGGTTTCTTGATCAGCCGTGTGGATGATCAGGATCCGGAATGGCTTGTTTTCGCGGCGGAACAAGGATTGCTGCCGGGCGTTTCGGGCAGGTTGATGCGTTTGCGGCCGATTGACGGGGTTTTTGAATTGCTGCTGGGCAGGAAACAGGTTTTTCTCGGCACCAATTCAGCGGATAAATTGATGGTTAAAGTATTAGACAGGGCCTGATATGCTGGATCAAATAAAAGATTGGTTTCTGGCCTTGCATCCGGTGATGCAGGGGTTGCTGGCAACGACATTCACCTGGATGATGACGGCGGCCGGTGCAGGTTTGGTTTTCTTCTTTCGAGACATGAGCCGCAAGTGGCTGGATACGATGCTTGGCTTCACAGGAGGCGTCATGATCGCGGCCAGTTATTGGTCATTGCTTGCTCCGGCGATCGAAATGGCCGGAGATACGTATGGAGAGACCTGGGCCTGGATACCTGCGGCGGTGGGTTTTGTGACAGGTGCCTTATTCATTTACGGATTAGATAAGGTGTTACCGCACCTGCATCTTAACGAAGCCATGCAGAATGCAGAGGGGCCAAAGACGGATTGGAACAGGACGCTATTGCTTGTTATGGCGATTACCCTTCACAATATCCCGGAAGGCCTGGCGGTAGGTGTTGCTTTTGGGGCCGTTGCACAAGGGCTTCCCCACGCTGATTTAGGTGCTGCGGTGGCTTTGGCTTTGGGCATTGGTTTGCAGAACTTCCCTGAAGGGCTGGCTGTGAGCATGCCGTTGCGCAGAAGCGGACTCAGTGCGCGCAAGAGTTTTTTCTGGGGTCAGTTGTCGGCCGTTGTTGAGCCATTGGCCGGCGTAGTTGGTGCAGCGGCCGTAATGGTCGCGCAACCGGTTTTGCCTTATGCCTTGGCATTTGCAGCCGGTGCAATGATTTTCGTTGTGGTTGAAGAAGTGATACCGGAAACGCAGCAGGATAAGCATGCTGACACGGCAACCCTTGGCCTGATTGCGGGCTTTGTGGTAATGATGATACTCGACGTCGCGCTGGGTTA
>JBKDBI010000174.1:0-22821 GCA_046314695.1 Bacteroidota bacterium
GCTGAACACCATTTCGATATTGGGAATGATGCTCAGGAACAATTCATTCGAGAGAATATTCACCAGCCCGCTGAGGCCATAAAGCGTGATGTACCGGGCGAATCGCTGATTCGATTTGTCGCGCTGACCCCAGGTCCAATACTTGTTAAAATTGTAATTAGCGAATACACCAATGCCAAACCCGATTGCCTTGGCAAACCAGGTTGGCGCAGCTTGCGAAACCAGGTAATAGACGCCCAGATCCAGCCCGAAGCAAATGAACCCGACGATGCTGAATTTGGTGATTTCTATATACGTATCTCTTGAGATCAAAATCCGGGCGAAGATAAGGATAGGCAACTATCTCAGTGTGAAATTTCCTGTATCAAACTCCGTCCATCCCATTGAATCTCAGCACCCATGACCAAAGGGTGGTTGTGTGGGATATGTCCGGCCGGAACACCGGAAATACAAGGCGTTCCGGCCAAATAGGCATAACGGCGAAGGATGGCTTCAGCCTCTTCCCCAAATGGAATGCTATGGTCTTTCATGTCGGTGAGCCCGCCAAGCAAAATGCCTCCCGCCCGGTGAAAAACACCCGCCCGGTATAGCGCAAGAGCCATGCGGTCGATATGGTACTGGTATTCGTCGAGGTCTTCGATGAAAAGTATATCGCCATCAGAAAACCACTTGTCGCCGGCCGCTTGCATGGCGTAAAGGAGCGACAGGTTGCCACCGCGCAAGACGCCGCTGAAAGGTGATACCGGAGGGTTTTGTAAGGGAGGCTCGCAGTGAAATAAACCGGTTTCCAATGCGGTAAACAGGCCGTCCAGCAGGGAAGGATGACCAAGACTGTACGGCATTGGTCCATGAACACTCATTACACCGGCCCGGAACGCTGCTGATGCCAGCAAGACCGTTATATCACTAAAGCCAATCAACCATTTCGGGTTGTTTTCGAGGGCCTCCCAGTCGGTATAATCTACAATGCGCATGCTGCCATAACCGCCCCTTGCGAACCAGATGGCCCGGATGGAAGTGTCGTTGAGCAACCGGTTGAGGTGCGCTGTCCTTTCTTCGTCTCGCCCCGCCCATTGGTGGTAAGGCTCATGGAGTATTGGGTCGGTAACGACTTCGTAACCACGGGCTTGCAGTTGTTCAATCACAGGCGCCAGCGTTGCGGCATCGATAAAGCGCGCGGGTGCTGCCACCGCGATGCGGTCTCCCGGTTGCAGCAATGGGGGTCTGCGATCAGCCATCGTTGTTATCTGAATCCAGATCGGTCTCGTCTATCTGTTGGCGGATGGTGCCGATACGGTCGAGACAGAATTGCATGAGGCTGCGGGTCTCTGCGACGATGGCTGCGATGCGGTCGGGCCCGGGTTCGCCGTGTTCCATCTCCTGAACCAGTTCCTGCAAGCGCTTGGTGGCGCTGTCATAGGTCATTTCCTTAGCCATCCGTATCGTCTTTTACACTGCGAACTTCGGTTTCCAGCAAGCGGTTTCCAAATTGCAACTGGAGGATATCGCCGGGCGCAATCGGGTCTTCCGGCCGGAGCGCTTGCCCGTCGCGAAACACTTTCGCAAAGCCCTGTGCACCCAACCGCGCCGGATGCGCCAGCTCCAGTCTTTGACCCAGCATGCGTATCTGGTTTTCAGCGCGCTCCAGCTTCCATCTGGCCTGCATGAGGATGCGCTGCCAAACGGCGTGCAACCTGTTTTCGGCTTCATCGAGTCTGCGGTCTGCTTTCTGAAATATCCTTTCGCCGAGTTCAATCACCATGGCGAGCCAGCGCTGGTTGTGCAAAATGATTTCGGCCGCCACCTTGGTAGGCGTTTTTGAAGCCGAATGGGCCATCATATCGGCGATGCTCACATTGCGTTCATGGCCAATCCCGGTGAAGACCGGCAAGGGTGAGCGGGCAATTTCGAGTGCGAGACGGAAATCGTCGAATACATGGAGGTCGGTGCTGGAACCGCCGCCGCGCACCATGGCGATGAGGTCGAATTCCTGCTTCCGGTCGGCTATTTCAGCCATGCGATTGCTGAGCTGTTCCGAAGCACCCGCTCCTTGCACCTGTGAAGCAAATACCTGCACCTGGAACTGCATGCCGCTGCCTTGTAGTTCGTGCATGAAGTCGCGCAGTCCGTCGCTGTCGGGTGCAGTAATCAGCGCAAGTCTGCTGATAACGGATGGCAGTCTTTGCCTTGCATTGACCGAACTGTAATGGCCTTCGCGCACCTGCACGAGATCCGGATGCGCCTGAACCAGACGCTCCAATATTTGTTGACGCTCCAGCTCCATTTGGCCGAGGGTGAAACCTGCATCGAGGTCGATCACCTGCAAGCGCATCCCGTAGCGGGGGTTGAATGTGACCAGCACCAGCAACAGCAGGCTCAGATTGCCGGCGAATCGCGTACCGGCCTGTTTTTCGAAGCGGGAAATAAGCGGGTACTCGTTGCGCCATATCACAGCATCGGCCGAGGCTACCACCTCGCCGCCCTGTTTTTCCAACAACCTGAAGAAGCAATACCGCCTGTCTGGATAATTGCGGATATCGCTGAGCTCGGCGGTTACCCAAAAGGCGCGCGAACCAATCTGGGCTTGCAGTGCATCGGCTATCAATCCATTGAGCTTCGAAAGGCTGATGGCCCGGTTATCTGTCATGGTCTGCCTGTAAGGTATGAAGAATGTCTGCAATGGCTTGTGGTACGCCAACACCGGCTGTAGCGTTGATTACCCGCAGCGCATCGCTGTTCAGTTCGCTGTGCCGGTTGAGGTCTACAACCCAGGTGCGGGCATGCACCGGTGTATAATGCAGCAAACCGGCAGCGGGATAGACTTCAAGCGATGTGCCGGCAACCAGCAGGGCATCGCAATCAGACACGATACGTATGGCGTCATCCATCGCCGGCACAGCCTCTCCAAACCACACAATATCCGGCCGCAACTGGCAACCTTTTTCGCAGCAGTCGCCTCTTTTCAACTCCCAGCCTTGCAGGCGGTAGCGTAGTTCCGGATAACAGGTGCTGCGTGCCATCATCAGTTCGCCGTGCAGGTGCAGCACGCGGCCGGAACCTGCACGCTCGTGCAGATCGTCCACGTTTTGCGTGATCACATGTACTTCGGCATGCTGTTCCAGTTCTGCAAGGGCGATATGGGCTGCATTCGGTTTTGCTTCCAGGAGGTTCTTCCTGCGTTGGTTATAGAATTCAAGCACCAGGTCCAAATTGCGGGCCCAGCCTTCCGGACTCGCAACGTCTTCTATGCGGTGGTTTTCCCACAGTCCGTTGGCGTCGCGAAAGGTGCGTATTCCGCTTTCCGCGCTGATGCCGGCTCCGGTAAAAACTGCAATTTTCAAGCCATGCAAATTAGCACTGTCAGGCAAATTCCTGAGGGTGCGTGTGTGGTATCTGTGGTCGGCGTAACTTTGTAGCATGAAGTTTCTCGCCGACATCGATATCATGCCACTGAAAGGCCTGCTCGACCCGCAGGGAAAGGCCGTTGGCCACAGCCTTCCGTCCATCGGCATCCACAATGTTGGTGATGTGCGTATTGGCAAACACATGACGCTTGAAATCGAAGCGGCCGACGAAGCAGAAGCGAAAGCTACCGCTGAAACCGCCTGCCGCAAGCTGCTTGCCAACCTGATTATGGAATCGTTCGAGATTCGCGTTCGGGCCATTTAAGCCAATAGCCGGCGGGCATTCAACCTTTAGCCGAGTAATTTCTGGCGCAGCATGAACTCCAATTGTTCGTTTGCTTCGCGCAGTTCGTCTGTCAGGCGGCGGTTTTCTTCCCTCAACTCATACAACTCGCAGGCGTTGAGTATTACGCGCCGGAGTAGACTCTCGTCCCAGGGTTTGGTGAGATAATAGTAAATCTGCCCTTTGTTGATGGCGTCGATTACGGCGTTGATATCGGTATATCCGGTCAGGAGAATGCGCATCACTTCGGGATGGGTATCTTTCACCTCCTGAAAAAACTCCACACCCGTTTTTCCCGGCATTCTCTGATCGCTGACAATTACTTCAACCGGTTGATTGCGAATGAGTTCCAGTGCCTCGTTTGCGCTTTCAGCCGTAAATATCCTGAAATCGCGTCTGAACATGGCCTTGAACGAATTCAAATTCGCCGGTTCATCGTCGATATACAAGACGCGGTATTGGTTCATTTCAGGTGGCGGTGGATTTGTGTTTCAGACATCCGCTGGTGTTTGGCACAATATTCATGGCAAAGTTAAACAAAACAGGCCTTGTTAGGGAATCCTATCGCGTGAAATCGGGCAGGTTAAGAAAAAAAGTTTGAAAACCGCCTAAATCCTTATGGAATCGTAGCGTAAAGCTTACACAAATGCAGATTAGTTTAATTTACCGTCGTTTTCTTTCCTGCCGGCAACAGGTGTTTTAAGCTGCCCGTTGAAGGGCTTCGTGAAATGGTGCTTATATTCGAACCGACACACCCTTTGCGGGAATGTATGGGCAATGCCATGAAAGCCTGGGAAAAACCTTGTGACGAAAATTGCTGTCATCCGCTGATACTTGCTGCAGGTACAGATGGTTTTTCTGAATTTGAAAATTGGATGGCTGGGCAACCCACCCTTCGTGTTGTGAACCGCCTTGAGACATTGTTGGCTGAGTACCTTGTGATTGTCTATCCGGCCGACAAGAAACATCCGGAGCGCATGCAAGCACATGTGCGGAACTGGTTTGAGGCAAATCCGGCAGATATGCACGGCTGCTGGGTTTATTATCCATGGTCACATACAGCAGTGCGCCTGCCTGCAGCAGAAGTTTTCGCTGCCATTCGAACTGCCAGGAACAAATACAAAATCGATCATGCAGAGCAGGAGATGCTAGCCGGTAAACGCATTGGCGTAGCCGGTCTTTCTGTCGGTCAGTCTGTTTCCATTGCCCTGGCCATGGAGCGTAGTTTTGGCACCTTGCGCATTGCCGATTTCGATACGCTCGAGTTGAGCAATATGAACCGCATCCGCACGGCGGTTAGCAACCTCGGCCTTCCCAAAACCACTATCGTGGCAAGGGAAATTGCCGAAATAGATCCTTTTCTCGATGTTGAAACCTGGCCTGAAGGCATACATGAAGGAAACATCGATGCATTCACAGCCGGTCTTGACTTGCTGATAGATGAATGCGATTCGCTTGACATCAAGGTCTTGCTGCGGGAGAAAGCACGGGCGGAGGGCTTGCCTTTGCTGATGGATACCAGCGACCGTGGCATGATTGATATCGAACGCTTTGACCTTGAAGCAGCGCGGCCCTTGCTGCACGGGCTGATGGACGGCCTTCACTCCGCCGCACTCAAAGGCCTGAGCAATGAAGAGAAAGTGCCGCATATCCTGCGCATGCTCGAAGTTGATCAGGTGAGCCTGCGGCTGCGCGCGAGTTTTCTCGAAGTGGATCGCAGCATCCCGTCTTGGCCACAGTTGGCTTCGTCGGTTCTGGCAGGCGGTGCCATAACTGCAGATATTGCCAGAAGGATACTCCTCGGCGCGCCACTCGCTTCCGGCAGATATTATGTCGATCCCGAGCAACTTATTCCCGGTGAGCCCCTTAAACTTTTGGCCCGCTCGTCTGTGCCACAGAACCCATGGCCGGTAACGAAACCGGCCGGATTGCTGCGCAACGCGGAAATACAAGTTCTTCCTTCCCATAGCCTGCCGCTCGATACCGAAGCTGTAGAGCGCATCGTTGCCGCAGCTGTACTTGCTCCTTCCGGAGGCAATGTGCAACCCTGGCATTTTGTGCACGAACGGGGTTGCATCCTTTTGTTTTCCGATGCCCATCACGGCCATTCCATGCTCAATTTCCGAAATTACGGAACCTGGATGGCACTCGGCGCGGCGGTAGAAAATGCTGCGCTGGAAGCTGCGGCCATGGGTTTCCGGCTGGCGGTGGATTGGTCGTCGCATACGGAAGATCCTTTGCTGCCTGTTGCCGTGCTTTACCGTATTTCCGGAACACCTGAACAAGATATCCATCTGAACCTAAGGGAACAGATCGAATTGCGCTATACCGATCGGCGCAAGGGTAGCAGGCAGCCGCTGGATCCGAAGGCCATCCAAAGCGCTGCTGCGATCGGCACCGAAGCAGGTCTCGAATCTTTCTTCTGCTCCACACCCGATGCGATGCAGGCAATGGCGGATATTGTAGGACAAACCGATTTAATCCGCTTGCTCGACCCCTGGGGTTACCGCGACTTTATTCAGGAAATCCGCTGGACGGATGCCGAAGCACTGGAAACGGGCGACGGCGTTGACCTTGAAACGCTGGAATTGACTGCAGCAGAAAAAGCCGGGCTGCAGTTATTGCGCGACCCGGCTTTGATGCAATTCCTCGGCGTGCGCGGATTGGGTTCGGGCCTGGCCAAGATGGGCAGCGACAGTATTGTGAACTCAGGCGGGGTTTTTGGCGTCTGGACGCGCAAGAAAGATACCACCGTGCACGATTGGCTACAGTTCGGCAGGACGATGGAAAGGCTTTGGTTGTATTTTACAGAAGCCGGAATAGCTTGCCAGCCTTGCGCCCCATATTTCTTCATGTATCACCGCCTGAAAAACGCACAGGATAAGGAATACCAGTTTGCGCCTGAATTACAGCAGCATCTGCAACGCTTGTCTGACCTCATTCCCCGTGCTTGTGGGGAGGATATACGGAACGGCACGCCTGTGTTCATGTTCCGCCTTTTTGATTCCGGGTTGCCGCCGCTCAAGCGTGCATATCGCAGAAAGACGCTTCCTTTGTTAACCCGTATGCCAAGTACTCCATGACCCAACTCATCATTCGCGCATTCCGCGCCACAGATCATCCTGAATTATGCCTGCGTTTTGCAGAAGGCCATGAACGTGTGCTCGATGAATACGGCGTAAAACGCGTTACCTCAGCCGATCGCAGCTGGTTCGATAACCCGGATGTGTATGGGTTGCTGGCCTTTGATGAAGGAGAACAGAGGGTGCTGGGTGGAGCCAAAATTCATGTGCGCAACGAACAAACAGGTTTGCCGCTGGAAAAGGCAGTTGCCAAAAAGGATCCCAAACTTATTCCATACCTGGAGAAGATTTCAGCGAACGGAAGGATGGGTGAGTTATGTGGTTTATGGAATTCGCGTACCATTTCGGGAACGGGGGTGTCGGTGCTGCTGATCAAGGCAGGGATTGCCAAAGCGGGAATTGAACTGGCCAACCAGATCAGGTTAAGGGCGCTGTTCGGATTTTGTTCCCCGTATACGCTCGATACCGTGCGCGAACTTGGCTTCGAATTGGTTACCGATGTTGGCGATAATGGCAAATACATCTACCCCTCGGAAGAGTATATCGCGACCCTTACTGTGTTGAAAGACACCGATAATCTTGGGCTGGCACTGCCAGAAGAGCGCGACAGGATTTTGAACCTCCGCATGAACCCCATTCAACACCGAATGGAAACCGGTCCGAAAGGGGATTTGCGGATTTACTACGATCTGCTTATCCCTTCTCTGGAAAATGGTCAGCCGGAATAAGTTTTTTCATCTGTTTCTTTTTGCCAAGTTGGCTCTTTCCGGGTCGCTGCAGGCTCAACAGGCTACGTATATTTTCGATGGCAGCACCAGCGGCTTTGTCGGTAGTCATGCCGCATACCTCGAGGATGAAGTTGGTTTACGGCCCGAACAAGCCCTCCGGGAAACCTTTACGCCTTTCAGCAACACCGTACAGTCGCTCAGCAATAATCCCAAAGCCGTTTGGGTGAAACTTGATATTACCAACCGCAGTGATGAGCCCGTCGGCGCAAAGATTGACCTCGCATCTTATGATCTGGTCGATTGGTACCTGATCGACAACGGAACCTTCATCGACAGCGCGTTTATGGGCGAATTGCGTATAGACCAGCGCAGCGAAGACTATATAGAACACAGTATTTTCCCGCTTGGGAAGTTGCGCAGCGGATTCACAAACACCATTCTGCTGCGCCTGGTGAATACCGAACAGATTGTTATCCCCTTGCGGGTAGACAAGCTTTCGGTCTTACAGGGAACCAATTCCTCCCGCCGTTTCGTTTTCGGAATCTATACCGGCATCATGCTGGTGATGTTTCTCTATAACATCTTCCTGGCTTTCTCTGTCCGCGAGCGGATTTACCTCTATTACCTCGGTCACCTGATTTTTGCCTGGCTCACCCAAGCCGCATTCCAAGGTATTGCCGCATTCTATTTTTGGCCGGGCAGCGACTATCTGAGCGAAATCGGTTTCACCTTCAGTACATGTATGGTGAGTATCCTGGGTATTTTGTTCATGCGCGGATTCCTGCAAACAGCCACGCATCTGAACTGGCAAGACAAGGTGCTGCAGGCGCTGGTGGTATTTTATGCCGTTGCCATACTCATGGCGCTCGCCGGAAGTGCCAAGGCCGCCTTTGCGGTTGTCTTGCCGATGCAGGCATTGGTTGCAGTTTTTATACTCTATGTGAGCGTATACCTTGTGATCAAAGGGTCCAGACAGGCGCGCTTTTACCTCATTGGCTGGGCTGCGTTGTTCATCGGCATTGCTATTTATGTGCTCAAAGACTTCGGAATCCTTCCCTATAACAACCTGACCAACTACGCACTGCAGGGTGGAACAGCCCTGGAAGTTGTGTTGCTGTCGATAGCCCTTGCCGACCGTATCAATATCCTCGAAGACGAAAAGCGCTCACTTGTGGCCAGGCAAAAGGAAGAGCTACAGCGTGAAGTAAACCTCCGCACGGCCGAGCTGCGCAATACCAACCAATCCCTTGAAAAAGCCTATAACGACCTGAAATCGACCCAGAGCCAACTCATTAATGCGGAGAAAATGGCCTCGCTCGGTCAGTTGACCGCCGGTATCGCGCACGAAATCAATAACCCCATCAATTTCATCAATGCCAACGTAAAACCGCTGAAACGCGACTTCAACGACCTGCTCGATATCATCAACGACTATCGGACAGTTAAGCCGGAAAACGCGGTTACGGAACTTCAGCGCATTCGCCATAAAGAAGAGGAAATTGAGCTCGACTACACCAGCCGTGAAATCCTGGAGTTGCTGGCCGGGATTGCCGAAGGCGCCATGCGCACTACTGAAATTGTACGCGGCTTGCGCATCTTCTCCAGACTCGATGAAGCGGAGTTCAATAAAAGCAATGTGATTGAAGGCCTGGAAAGCACCTTGATTCTCCTCAATTCAGCCATGCAGAACGATGTAACCGTGGACCGCGATTATGCAGATTTGCCGATGATCGACTGTTATCCCGGTAAACTGAATCAGGTGTTCATGAACATCATCGGCAACGGTATTTATGCCATACACCGCAGGGTTGACAAAGACATACCCGGCAGGCTCACCATCCAGACACGGGATGCCGGTGATGCGATCCTGATACGCTTCACCGACAATGGCTGCGGGATGAGCGAAAAGACGCTTGAGAACATGTTTGAACCTTTTTACACCACCAAACCGGTTGGTGAAGGTACGGGCATGGGCATGGCCATCTCGTATGGCATCATTGTGAACGAACATCGCGGACGACTTGACGCCGAATCGGTGCTCGGAAAAGGCACAACCATCAGCATTGAATTACCTAAAAATCTATCAGATAAGCCCCCCCGGGACCGTCAATAAGTATGAGTCATCGCATTATCAAAGTGCTCTTTGTAGACGATGAAGAGCACAACCTTGCGTCTTTCCGCGCCGCATTTCGAAGGGATTTTCATGTGGACACCTGCATAGACCCCGAGCAAGCAACGGAAATGGTCGGCCAGAACCATTACCATGTGGTTGTATCCGACCAGCGTATGCCCGGTTTGTCGGGTATAGATTTCTTCAGCCGTATCCATCCTTCCAACCCGGATCAGGTCAAGATTCTTTGCACAGCTTATGCCGATATTCAGGTGCTGATGGATGCCCTGAACCGCGGACAGGTTTTTCGTTTTGTCAGCAAGCCCTGGAACGAGGATGAGCTGCGTGTGGCGATCATCGATGCCTACGATCAACACCTCACCCGCATCAAGCTGAAGAAGAGCAATGAGGAATTGCGCGCGGCCCTCGACGAACTGGAGAAGTTCATTTATACCGCCGCACACGATCTCCGCGCGCCTTTGCTCAGCATTGAAGGCTTGATAGACCTCACGCGCAGAATGCCACAGAAACAGGAGGAATTCATAGGCCGGATTGATCAGAGCGTCAGGCGGCTCGATGAGCAACTGGTTAAAATGGTGCAGTATTACAAGGCCAGCAATAAAAATATCGAGCCCGAGGAAATATTGCTGGAAGAAGAGATCAAACTGGTTTTGGAAAGTCTCCGCTACCAGGATGCTTCGGCCGGCATAAGGATAGCCTTGGAAGTGCCGCCGAACCTGCGTTTTATCAGCGATAAAGTGAAGCTGCAGGCCATACTCAACAATCTGCTGAGCAATGCGGTGAAGTATGCCGACCCGGCAAAATCAGATCGCATGATTCGCGTAGCAGCCACCCAGGAGAACGCCGAAATCAGGTTGGTGGTGGAAGACAACGGGATCGGGATATCAGAGGAAAACCTCTCGCGTGTTTTCGGCTTGTTCTTTACTGAAGGAAGCCGGGCCAAAGGCAGCGGGTTAGGGCTGTATATCGTGCACGAAGCGGTGGTAAGGCTTGGCGGCAGAATCGATATTCAATCTGAAAAAGGAAAAGGAACCATGTTTGCCTTGGTGCTTCCCGAACTGAAAACCATAACTGCTGACGACTTTTGAGAGCCTTGATCCAGCGGGTGAGCCGCGCAGAAGTAAGGGTGGAAGGGGAAATCACCGGAGCCATAGGCGGCGGCCTTCTGGTGCTATTGGGCGCCGAACACGACGACACGGTGGAAGATGTCGCATGGCTGGCTTCCAAAATCTGTGCGATGCGCATTTTCAGTGATGAAGCAGGGAAAATGAATCTCGACCTGGAGCAGACAGGCGGAGGCTTGCTGGTGGTAAGTCAGTTTACGCTGCATGCCGCCACCCGCAAAGGCAACCGGCCCTCGTTCATCCGGGCTGCCCGGCCCGAACATGCGGAACCCTTGTATGAAGCATTTCTGGCGGCATGCCGCGCGAAGCTTGGCAACGAAAATGTAGGCTGCGGAATTTTCGGCGCCATGATGGAAGTGGAATTGGTGAACGACGGTCCGGTCACGATTTGGATAGACTCGCGCCAACCGGAATAAAGCGGCTCAGCAACGCAGGTTGTCAATCAGGCGCACGCCTTCCAGGTAGCCGGCGAAAAGCAGAACCGCATTTCCAACCGGCCATTTGTTTAACGTTTCGAGGCTTTGAGGGTCGGCCAATGCAAAATACTCCGTTTCAATGCCTGCTGCCTGCAGCCAATGCGAGGCTGCTTCGATGGCGTCGTTTGGCGACAGGCTCTGCAGGCGCCCGTCGGCGGCTTGTTGCAAGGCTTTGAATATGCCAGCAGCTTTTTCGCGGCCTGAAGCACTCAGCCGGCGGTTGCGCGAACTCATCGCCAGGCCGTTCGACTCGCGCAGGGTCGGTACGCGTTGCAGGCTGATGTTGTTAAAATGAGCCTGAAGCAGGGTTTCGACAACGGCGCATTGCTGGAAGTCTTTTTCACCAAAAAAGACGAAATCGGGCTTCACCAATGAAAACAGACGGTAGAGCACTTCGCTCACTCCACGGAAATGTCCCGGGCGAAAGCTTCCTTCAAAACGGTTTTCGAGTTCACCCAGATGGGTATCCGGAATGCTTGCCCCTGGGGGATAGACTTCTGAGGGTTCCGGAAGAAAGACTGCCCTGCAACCGGTAGCTGCCAGCAATGCCAGATCTTCTGCTGTTGTGCGCGGGTAAAGGCGCAGATCTTCCGGGTTGTTGAATTGCCGTGGATTGACGAAGATAGAAACTACCGGCAGGCAACGGGCATCGATAGCGGCCTGTACAAGCGCCAGATGACCTTCGTGCAATGCCCCCATGGTCGGAACGAATCCAATAGGGCCTTCTGTCCTGAGCTGCTGCAAAGCCGGCTCAACAGACCTGCTATAGTAAAAAATCTTCAATTGGGCAAGGGAAAAGTGCCGCAAGAAAGCGATTTTCAAGGGCTTGAGGGCGCATATATTCGATTTTTTTGCTATAATTTTGTAGCTGCGTTCTACAAGCGTATGGAGAAAAAGAAGAAAATCCTCTTTGTGAGTTCTGAGATGGCCCCGTTCATCGAAGATTCTCCGGTTGGTGCAATTGCGCGCTTTCTGCCGCAAGCCATCCAGGAGAAGAACCATGAAATCCGCATTTTGGTGCCCCGGTTCGGTGTGATCAATGAACGCAGGAACCGCTTGCACGAAGTGGTCCGGCTTTCGGGTATCAATATTACGATCGACGACAACGATAACCCGTTGATTATCAAGGTCGCTTCCATTCCGCAGACCAAGATGCAGGTGTACTTCCTTGACAACGAAGATTACTTCCACCGCAAAGCCATCTACAACGACGACGACGGTTCTTTCTTCGAAGACAACGATGAGCGTACCATCTTCTTCTGCAAGGGTGTGCTTGAGACCGTAAAGAAGCTCGGCTGGGCGCCGGATATCATCCATTGCCAGGGCTGGATGACCAGTTTGATTCCCATCTACCTGAAGACCTTGTACAAAGACGAACCTGTATTCCGCCATTCCAAGGTAGTTTATTCCGTATTCGACAAGGAATTCGATCATTGCCTGGGTAAGGATTTCGCGCGCAAGGCGAGCCTCAATTCTCTTCTGGATGAGCAGCTCTCCTGTTTTGAAGACGGCGATTGTGTGAGCCTGCAGATCGGCGGTGTGAAACATGCCGACGCCATCGTGCAGGTAGCCTCCAATGTTGATCCCAATATCGCGAAGCACATATCCGACAAACCTTGCATCCGCCACAGCGACGATGCATGCGCGGATTGCTATTCCGATTTATATGACCAACTGCTGAATACCGCAGTGTAACCCTGGCGCAACAGGTTCGTCTTACACACGGTGAATAATCTGATCAAATGGCTCCCCGTTCTCGCACTGGGAGCCTTTTTTTCCTGCAACAAGTACAAGGACAGCATTTCCCTGAGCGAACAGGGCAACCTGGGAAAGTACGGTCTCACACGCTCTGACACCTTTACAATCGAAGCGGTAACCTGGGCCGAAGACAGTATTCCGGTCAGCAACCTGAATTACTTTCTTCTCGGTCAGATGAACGATCCGCTTTTCGGAGATGCCATGGCCGGAGTGGCTGCCAACCTGTATCCCGTGCAGCCGGGTGTTGTGTTTCCATCCGGTTCACGGCTCGACTCGGCGGTGTTGTTCATTCCGTACCCGCCCGGATCCAATTTTTATGGAAACCCTGCAACCATTCAGCAGATCAGCGCATACCGGCTGAAAGAAAGAATCAAGGCAGACAGGGCATATTACAGTTCAGATAAGTCGGAAAGGGAGACGCAGCGCATTGGCTTCTACCGCGGCCTGGTGAAGAGTTCTTCTTTCGACTCAATGCGTTACGGTAAAGGAAAGATTCTCTTTTATCCCGGGCTCCGGATGCGGCTTTCATCCGATTTTGCCGACATCCTGTTCCGCGCGCCTGCTTCTGCAACCCAGTCACGCGATGCTTTTGCTGAATACATACGCGGCATCGCGCTGATGCCAGACGAGCGCGACCTGAACAGGGGCGAAGGCGGAGTCGCTTTGCTCGACCTGAACCCCTCGCAGCTCATCGCCGTAAAACCCAGAATCCTGGTATATTACAACGACACAGCACAGCTCGAGTATGAGTTCGGTTACAAAACCACGGCTGCAAATTTCTTCAAGACCGAGCCGCGTTCTGCTGCCCTTACAGAGCAGCTTTCCAATCCGGCCAAAGCGTACAGCGAAGCATTTGCCCAGGCCATGGCAGGATGTAAAACCCATTTACGGCTTCCTTATCTTGGCAATATCGTAAAGAATGGCAATGTGGTGATACACAAGGCAGAGCTCATCGCGGTATTGAAAGACGGAACGGCAGGCGGTTATTATCCCGCTCCGGCCCGTCTGAACCTCGGCAGACCATTCTCGCTGAACCGCCCGCGCAGTGCTTCGATTATCGACTTCTCCGAGAATCCCGACTACGGCGGGGTGCTCAACAACAACCAATATCGTTTCAATATCACCTTTCAGATGCAAAAGACAATCGGACAGTATGCAGCCAATGCAGCTTACCAGGATCCGGGTTTGTTGCTTTTCATTCCTACCGACAATCCGGTAAGCGGATCACGTGCCGTTTTCGACACACGACCCGGAAAAACGAGGCTTGTCTTAACCTATACCAAACTGAACGACTGATTCCGCTGTTATACTTCTGAGCAACCATGGAACGCAGAAAACCCTATCAACTGGTAAGCCGCGAATGGAAAGCGGAGAACACGGTGGTAAAGGTGAATGGATGCCGCATCGGCGACCCTTCAGAACTGGTGACCATCGCCGGACCTTGCGCAGTTGAAAACCGCGAACAGATTTTCACCATCACCGAATACCTTTCCAAAATAGGTGTCAGGCTGATACGCGGTGGTGCCTATAAGCCCCGCACTTCACCCTATGCTTTCCAGGGTTTAAAGACCGAAGGTTTGCAATTGCTGCGGGCAGCAGCCGATAAGTTCAATATGGCCGTGGTGTCTGAAGTGATGTCGGTTGACCGGATAGAAGAACTCTGCGAATATGCAGATGTGCTGCAGGTTGGAACACGCAATATGCAGAACTACCCGCTGCTCAAGGCGCTGGGCAAAATCAATAAGCCCGTCATGCTGAAACGCGGTATGAGCAGCACGGTGGAAGAGTGGTTGCTGGCGGCAGAGTATATCCTGCTCGGCGGCAATGAGAATGTAATCCTCTGTGAACGCGGCATCCGTACTTTCGAGAATGCCACGCGCAATACGCTCGATTTATCCGTAGTTCCTTTGGTTAAGACACTGAGCCATTTGCCGGTGATAGTAGATCCAAGTCAGGCTACGGGTATGCGCGACCTGGTTCCGCCCATGTGTTATGCTGCGGTTGCTGCCGGTGCCGATGGTTTGATCGTGGAAGTGCACAACCAGCCCGAAGAGGCGCTCAGCGATGGTGCGCAGTCGTTGTATCTGGATCAGTTCATGGCCATGACGGAAAAGCTGAGGGAGCTGGGTCAGATTTTCGGGCGTTATCCTGATTTTGATTTGTTCAGGGAGCATCGCCCCTTGCGGCCCGAGACGCCCTGAAGCATCCATTGAGAACTTATTCCCATAAAAAAAGCCGACCCTGAAGTCGGCTTTTTCATTGCTGAAGCTGCAGCTTACTGGAACATATTCACGTTCATGGCCAGTTCTTCGAACGACTGGCGGCCCATGAGGGTGCGCAGTGTCTGCCCTTTCTTAAAGAACATAACGGTCGGGTAACCGTTGATGCGGTAGCGCGACGACAGGTCGGTATAGGCTTCGGCATCGATTTTCATCACGATTACCTTATCAGACATTTCCTGCTTGACGCGTTCGATATCCGGCGCCATCATTTTGCATGGACCGCACCAGGTGGTGTAGAAATCTACCATCACCAGCTTGTCGCCGCTGATGGCTTCGTCGAATTGTTCGGGGGTATAGTCGCGGGGCAGGGGTTTGGCATTGGCAAGCGGCAAACCATTGTTGCGCCATGCAATGATACCACCTTGCATTTCGCGGATTGATTTGAATCCTTTGCGTGTAAGCAGGGTAGCGGCTTCTTCGCTGCGGCCACCGCTGGCACAATAGAGAAATACGGTTTTATTCGGATCGAGTTTGCTGATCTGTGCTTCGAAATCGGCCGCGCGGAAGTCGATATTCTGTGCGCCTTGCAGGTGACCGGTTCCGAACTCCTCGGGTGTGCGGACATCTACCAGGACGGCCTGAGCGCCGCTGGTCTGAAGTTCTTTTTCGAAGGCTGCAGGTTCGAGCTTTTGCTGGCCCTGAGCGGTATTGCAAGCCGTGAAGGCAGCCAGACTGCTCAGCACCACGGCGGTTAGACCAATGCGATTCATGATTCTCATACTACAAAATTAACGCAGGATAGGGCCTTGCGGTTCATGGGCGGGCCATTTTCGCGGAAAGTGCATCTTTGCAGGAGCAATGGCGGGTTTTGAATGGTCTGAGCGCACACGGCAGTCGGTCTGGTTCTGGCTGGCCTGGTTGATACTCTGCTGGCCTCTGGGCGTTTACGATTATCTGCAACGGCCACCGCAGGGCATGCACCAGAGCGCGCAATGCGACCGGGCTTCGCTGGCGTGGAATTTTGCCTACACCGATGGCGATATCCTGCATCCGCGGATTCATGAAGTGCGTTTCGGCGACGGCATCGTAGCCGGTGAGATGCCTGTAATGCCCTGGCTGGCCTCCCGCTTGTACAAGGTCTTCGGTTTCAACGATGCCTGGTTTCGCATCCTCAATTTCACGGTTTACAGCCTTGGAATATGGTGCGCGTTCCTCATCACAGGCTTCTTCATCAACAAGTTACTTCACCGTTTCCTGCTGATTGCGCTCTGGTGTTTGTCGCCGCTGCTCTTTTTTTATGCGCCGGGCTTTATTCCCGATACCGCCGCCTTTGGCTTCAGCCTGATCGCCTGGTATTTTTTCATCGCCTGGTGGTTCCGGAAGTCCGGTCCCGGTTTATACCTGTTCGGCGTGTTCTTCCTTTGCCTTGCCGGCCTCATCAAAGTGACGTTTGCTGCCGGTTTACTCCCGGCTTTATTGCTTCCTTATCTGGGTGCATTTTTCAGGCAAAAGCCATGGTTGTCCAAGCTCGGTTATGCCTTGCCGGTGGCTATGGCTGTGCTGGCAATCGGCAGCTGGTATCGCTATGCAGCGGCTTTGAACAAGCACTATGGCAATCCGCATTTCCTGTTGAATATCAAGCCGGCTAAAGACTGGAACAATGCGCGTGAACTCTTCCACAGCACCTTTACCAATTGGTTGGAAAATCTGTACCCAGGGTGGTTTTTGCCGATTGTGGCGCTGGCAGGGCTGGCAGTATTGTATTACCGCCGCCGCAGCGAACCCTTGCTCTGGCTGCCTGCTTTCCTTTATTCAGGCGCCGCATTGGGTATTTATGGACTGTTGCAGTTCCAATTCCTGTACCACGATTATTACTTCGTTTTCTACTTCCTTCCACTCTTCTTCCTGCTCGTTCTGATCTATTTGCGGACGGTTCGTTTTGCGGAAAGGCGCGGCCTGTTCGGATGGCTGGTATTGATCCTGCTGCTTTTCCTTCCCGTCAGGCATTATTCCAATACCGCGCATTATCTCGACGAGCGTTACCGGCCCGGGAGTTATTGGAACCAGACCCTTACCGACGCCGGAACCTGGCCGGGCGCAGGCAAATGGCTGGATGAAGCGGGTGTTCCGCGCGGAAATCCGGGATTGCTGACCGGTTACGATGAAACACCGAACAACCAGCTATACTTTTTGGAGCGCCGTGGCTATCGTTTTTTCAGCGATTACAGTCCGGAAACCGTTTGGAAGATCATGCAACAACACAGCGTGCAATGGCTGGTGTTAACCGATGCAGAAGAATGGGACAGGCGCTATGCCAACGACAGCCTGTTTACAACGCGGAAGGTTTCACAGCGCAAGTACCTCAGCCTCCGCAAGGTGGAATGGCGCTGAGTGATCAGGATACAGCGCTCAGTTGTGGAATAGCCCGGGGAGCATACTTAGCTGCTGCGTTGGCGATGGCGCGGATATGATCCGGAGTAGTTCCACAGCAGCCTCCGACTACATTTACAAACCCTGCTTCGCAATAACTACCCATCACCTTGGCCATGCTTTCGGGTGAATCGTCGTATTCGCCGAATTCGTTGGGCAGACCTGCGTTGGGGTACAGGGTGGTATAAATCCAGGCGTTGCGGCTGAGGGCTTCGATATAGGCGCGCATTTCTTCTGCGCCGAGGGCACAGTTCAGGCCGATGCTCAGCAAGTTGGCATGGCTTACGCTCACCCAGAAAGCTTCGGCTGTTTGTCCGCTCAGAGTTCTGCCGCTGGCATCGGTTATGGTACCTGAAACCATCACCGGAATATTCGAGTTGCGTTCCTCTTTCAGTTCGTTGATGGCGAAGAGGGCTGCTTTGCAATTCAGGGTATCGAAGACGGTTTCAACCAGGAGGAGATCGCAACCTGCGTCCATCAATGCTTCTGTCTGTTCGCGGTAGGCGCTGCGCAGGTCGTCGAAAGTAACTGCCCTGTAACCTGGGTTGTTGACATCCGGGCTCAGGCTGGCGGTTCGGTTTGTCGGACCAATCGCACCGGCAACGTAACGGGGTTTGTCCGGGTTGGCGAGGGTGAATGCATCGGCTTCTGTTTTGGCGATGCGCGTGGCTTCCAGATTGATTTCGCGCACCAGGTTTTCCATGTGGTAATCGGCCATGGAATAGCGGTTGGCGTTGAAGGTATTGGTTTCGATGATGTCGGCTCCGGCATCCAGAAACGCCCGGTGGATTTTGGCAATCATATCGGGCTGTGTGAGCACCAACAGATCGTTATTGCCTTTCAAGGAATGGGGATAGTCTTGGAAGCGATCGCCCCGGTATGCGGCTTCGTCGGGTCGCTCTTGCTGTATCATGGTTCCCATGGCACCATCGATAACGAGGATGCGGCGGGAGAGGAGTTCCTGGATGGCGGGTTTCATCGGGTAAGGAGTTGGAGGTGTTCGCAGAAAACGGAAAGGGTGAGATTCAGGTATTCGATGTCGCTCAGCCGGTTTTGCTGATCAAGGAGGGCTGGTTGTGCTTCGCCGTTGAAGGCACCCGCGCTGGCATGGTGGAAGAGTAACAACGGGGAGAGTTGCTTGTTGTTGTCGCCTGCGTACTGAACCTTGGCAATACCGTCTTTGAAGGTAATCCGGGCGGAAGGTAGTTTTCCGGGGTATTTGTTCGACTTCCAATAGCTGATATGGGGCGTGGTTTTTTGCCAGCCCTGATAGGCGGTATCGGCGCCTATCCTGGGTTTATCCGGGTTAAAGAGATGGGTAAATACTTGTTCGGCTTTCCGGAAATCGTAGGTTGTGCCGCTGTCGGTAAAGGGGATAAAACCGGTAACCAGTTTGTGTCGGAAGGCGAGGAACAGCGGTTGTGCCGTGGCGTGCACATAGCTGAATTGTTCTTTGTCTATGATGCCTGACAGGCCTTTTCCTTGCAGGCTTTTTAGGTAAGATCTGAATTCATTTTCATCGTTCATCTGAACTGCGGCGTGCAATCCGTCTTTGGTTCGGAAGACGATCAGATCGCTGAAGAGGTCGAGGCCCAGCTGTCGCGGATCGCTGATGCCTGAAAACACGGGAAGTGCTTTTACGCGCGTGTTGAGTGAATCGAGCCAGGGCATGGGCTGTTGTTGCACATCTTTCAGGATGCTGCGCGTCCGGAATTGGTAAACCCATTCTGCATCCGCGGGAACGACGAGGAAAAGTCCGCTCCGGCTGCGGAAGTTGGCTCTCAGGTAAAAGGCCACAATCGCGGCCAGCAGCAGAACCGGGATACCGATGCGGAGTGCGGTTCGTGCAATGGGCGACATGCTGCGAAATTACGCTAAGGGGCAACAAAAAACCCCTTCGTTATGAAGGGGTTTCTGTTGATTTTAGTTATTAAACCCGATTACTGGTTGTTCGGTTGAACAGGGGTAGTAGCGGGCTGTGCAGGAGCGCCTGCATGGCCTGTGCAAGGTTTGTTGCAAGCGGGCTTTTGGGCGCTGGCGGCAGCATCACCGGCAGAAGCACCGGCAGCTTTATCTTTACAGCAAGCTTTGGCTTGGCCTGCAGCGGCATTACCGGCTCCGGCGCAGGCAGGAGCACCGGCAGCTGAAGCTGTTTTGGCTTTGCAGCAAGATTTCATTTCACCGGTACCGGCGTTAGAGCCTGCACAAGCGGGTTTGGCAGCAGGAGTGGCTGGTGTTACGGCGGGCGTCACAGCCGGTGTTTGGGTTCCGGTTGAGGTAGTGATGGCCGGTTGACCTGACTGGTTGCTGTTCGACTTGATTTCGTTGCCGGCAGCATCTACGTTCTGGGCCTGAGCGGCGCTGAAAGCACCGAGGCTAAGGGCGAGGATGAAGAGTTTTTTCATGATGATTAGAATTACTTTATACAAATATAGGTCAAATGAAGTATCCACGGTTTGTTCACGACAAAACCTGATATTATAAGGACAGATGAATCGGATTCGGCCAATTGGCTGTTTTTTGGAGGCGCGGGGTTTCGGTTCCGGATTATCGGGAGGCGTGCGGAAGCAGATCTGCAGAGGGTTTGAGGGCACTAAGGATGCGCTGAAGCCAATCCGCAACTACCACAATGAACCTGTAAAGATTGGTACAACCAGGTCTCGCAAGGAAACAGGCCTCACGAATGCAAAGCCTGGAACCTGTTCAGATTAGGATTTTACTTCTTCTTCGGGGGCAGCTTATTGCCTCGGCGCTGTTGCATTTCCTTTTGCTGCTTCATCATGTCTTCCATCCGCTTCTGAAAGCCGGTTTTAGGTGCAGCCGGCTTCTTGCGGTTGGCCTCCATTTTGGCATGGAGCTTCTTCTCGTCGACCATCGCCTTGAACATCCACTGCTGTCCAAAACCTACCACGTTGCTCACGAAGTAGTAGTACGTAAGTCCGGACGCGTAGTCGTTCAGAACGCCCATGAAAATCACAGGCATCAGGTAACCGATCCATTTCATCTGACCTGTAACACCGGTCAATTGGTTGTTCATGTGCGTATACAACACCGTCGAAATGGTCATCAGAAGGGTAAACAAGCTCACATGGTTGCCATATCCGGGTAAGTTGAAACCGTTCGGGAAGTTCCAGATGCTGTCGTATTGAGAAAGATCCAGTGCCCAGAGGAATGCCTTTTGCCGCAATTCAAAGCTGGAAGGGAAGAACTGAAACAGCGCAATCAACACAGGCATCTGAAGCAGCAATGGGAAACATCCGCTCATCGGACTTACGCCAGCTTTGCGGTATAAAGCCAGGCTGTCCATCTGAACCTTTTGTAAATCGCCATTGTGCTTTTCCTTGATCGCATCGAGTTCAGGCTTCAGCAAACGCATTTTCGCAGTGGATACGAAGCTCTTGAATACCAAGGGCAACAGCAGAATCCGGATGACGATCGTCAGCAGCAGGATGATGATACCATAACTGCCAATGTAATCGTCGAGAAAGTTGAAAACCGGGATTACGATGAATCGGTTCACCCAGCGGAAGACGCCCCATCCCAAAGGGATAATCCGGTGCATATCCAGATCTCCGGTTCCGACATCCACCTGGTTCAAGGTTTGGAAGTGGTTTGGTCCGAAGAAGAAATGCATGCCGAAAACCTTGCGGTCAGACAAATCATAGGGAAGGTACAACTCGCTGCGCAGTCCTTTGATATGGCCCGGAAGTTTCGTCTCTTCTGTCGTCAACCGCGCACCTTTATCAAAATTCTCGCGGGCAATCAGCGTGCTGTTGAAGTACTGTTGCTTGAACGATACCCATTGGATGCGCGATTGCAATTCCTTGGTTTCGTAATCACGCTCGCTGATGTATTCCGGACTTTCCTCCGGCAAACGGTAGTAAATCGTGCTCGTTTCGGCCTCGCGCTTCACTTCTTTTTCCTGAAGCGGCAAGGTGCTTTCCCAAACCAGCTTGATATCCGGCCGGTTTTTCAGCACCACCTGATTCATGCTGTCAAACACAAGATTGTAATCAACCAGGTATTGCGATTTAGACAGCTTGTACTCTTGTAACATGGTCCGGCCTTTGCCATCCGTCAGGCGGAAAGTGGCAGCATCAGCCGTTTTTGAAGCCAGTTCCCAGTAGAACTGATCGGTGCGCAGGCTGCTCCGGTTGGTGAAGAATTCGTAATAGAATCCGCTGTGCTTGGGTTCGAACAGAACGAGGGGCTTTCCATCGCTCCGCTTGAACTCTTTGAGCCTAACTGAACTGATCCGACCCCCTTTGTTGCTGAGTGTTACAGCGAGCTTGTCGTTTTCAATGGTGATTTCCTGCTCAGTACCTCGAACATAGGCAGCAAACCCGCCCAGTTCTTCGCGCATGGCGGCGGTGTCAACTGCTGGTTTTGTGGCTGGTGCCAGTGTATCCTGGTTGTTGTTGGCAGCTGCTTTTGCTTTTTCAGCCTGCTGTTTTACCAGCGCAATGGAGTCGCGTGACTTCTGCTGCCGGGCAAGTTCGGCGTCAGAAGGTTTGGTAACCCAGTAATAGCCAATGAGAATGAGGAAGATGAGGCTAAAGCCAATGAGAGAATTGCGGTCCATGTTGCAGGGGTGCAAAGCTATTCAGGCGGCAGCAAGTACCCAAACGGGAATCAATGCTTGTGCCGGTATTGGGAACGCCTGTAATAGGATGCAGGTTTACGTGTTTTGTATGCGGATGGCGGAGGAGCGGGCATTTCGAATAGTTCCGGTGTGATGGTCAGGTATTCGTCGTACAGCTCTCCACTGTCGATATTGATGATGCGTTGCGGATCGAAAGCCAAGCCCATAAACCGGGTTTCGAAATGCAGGTGCGGACCGGTGGATCGGCCGGTGCTTCCGCCCAGGCCTACAGCCTGACCTGCGTAAATCATGTCGCCGGGTTTCACATAGCGACGCGACAGATGTCCGTAAACCGTTTCCAGTCCGTTGTGGTGACGCACCAGAACCACATTGCCATAGCCGCTGTGGTATCCGGAAACGCGCACTACACCGTCGAACATCGAAACGACAGTATCACCGGTATTCAGATCAAGGTCGATGCCTTTGTGCTGACGGCCCCAACGATAACCGAAACCTGATGTGAGCGCACCTGCGATCGGCATACTGAAGCCGCAATCCATGTGCAGGATATGGAGCATCAAGCTGTCGGGCAATGAGCTG
>JBKDBI010000175.1:0-4752 GCA_046314695.1 Bacteroidota bacterium
ATGACCAAGATCAGCGGCAATATTGCTGTCACACGTAAAGACGTACAAAAAGTCATGATCATCATCACAGACGGCATGGCGTCCCGGAACGGCAAAACCTGGCAGTTCAGCGGTACCAAGGAAGTGGAGAATACCAAGCCCGGTTCGATCGGAATTCTCGGCGATGAGTTCAAAGTAACCGGTTCCGGTTCCGGTGTGAACAAAGACGGGGTTGCCTATACCTGGAATATCACCCAGCCACTCATCAAGCGTATTGAAATCGGTTGCGCCCGCACCTTCATCAGCGGCATCATTTCGCTGGTAAACAGCGGCGGCGGAACCTTGTCCGTTGATTTTGACCCCGATCCGGATCCGGCAGGCCCGCGCTGCGACCGCAAGGCGCGTGCCACCATCAACGGCAAATCGTTCGATTTCGAAGTTCAGTAAACACTGTGTCACCGAAGAAAAAGCCCGGTTTCAGACCGGGCTTTTTGCGTTTATTTGCGTCATCTTGAACCGCTTTTCCCGTTTCATTTTACCCTTGCTGATCGCAGCCGGAGTGACGGCATGCAAGAAAGAACCGCATGTGCCTGCCACCGAGCCGGTATTCCGCACTGCGCAATCCTTGCACATGGTTTCCAGGCTTTGGGAAATGGTGCACCTCACCGGAACAGGTAAATCTGCTGAAGTGCTGCCCGCAGGGGTGCGCCGCAAGTGGATCGATTCGACCCTGGCCGATATGGACGGCCTTGAATACGAAATTGATTTTGGTCGCATCACAGCCACCAGGCCCAACGGCAGGCTGTGCCCGGATGGCTTTTACCGGGGCGGACGCTTTCGTGTGCGGCTCAACAGCTTCCTTTGGTTGCCAGGCCTCTATGCCGAATTGCACATGCTCCAACAAGATACCTGCACCTGGTCAGATGGAACAACCCTCATTCCACTGCGCGGAAAACTGGTGTTTGAAATGGATAATGACTGGTCTTACCGCATCGATGCTTACCTTTCGTCTGGCCATGAAAACGACAGCAATTACCTGCGCACAGAAAGCATGATAGCCTTTACAGAAGACAAAGGTTTTCCTGGCCAGGCTTCCAACCTGTACCGGCTGGAAGGGGAGGGAAGTCTGTATTTCGGGAAAGATTCCGTGAATTGGAACGTGTTGAACCCGCTCCTGAAACGCATCGATGCCGGCTGCATGGGCAGTTTTTTCCGCGGAACCCTAGAAGCCAGCTACCGACGCGAACTCTACTCCGCCGATTTCAACCCATACGGCAATGATGCCTGCGACCGTTGGATAAAAATCTGGAAAGGACGCTCCGAATACCTGGTTCAATTGCACTAAAAAGGTAAGGTAACACCCGTTTTTTTGGGTTTAATTTGCAGTTCGCATGGACAATTTCGTCGTATCCGCACGCAAGTACCGCCCGCTCAGCTTTGCCGACGTGGTTGGGCAGCGCCATGTGACGGATACGCTCATGCACGAGATTGAAAACAACAAACTCGCGCAGGCTTTCCTTTTTACCGGTCCGCGAGGTGTGGGTAAAACCACTTGTGCCCGTATCCTCGCGAAAGTCATCAACAGCCACGGCGCTGAAGTAGACCCGGATCAGGATTTTGCCTTTAACATCTTTGAACTCGACGCGGCCAGCAACAACAGCGTAGACGATATCCGCAAGCTGACGGACCAGGTGCGCATTCCGCCACAGACCGGGAAATACAAGGTGTACATCATCGATGAGGTGCACATGCTCAGCCAGGCGGCCTTCAACGCTTTCCTGAAGACACTCGAGGAGCCGCCTTCCTACGCTATTTTTATCCTGGCAACTACTGAGAAGCACAAGGTATTACCGACGATTCTGAGCCGGTGCCAGGTGTTCAATTTCAACCGCATCCTGGTTTCAGACATGGTGGCGCACCTGCAAAGCATCGCCAAGCAGGAAGGGGTAAAAGCCGAAACCGAAGCACTGCATCTGATCGCTGTAAAAGCGGATGGCGGTTTGCGCGATGCCTTATCCATTTTCGACCAGTTGGTGAGTTTCACAGGGGGTGACCTCACGTACGCCAAAAGTGTTGAAATTCTCAACGTACTCGATGCAGATGTCTATTTCAGGCTTTGCGATTGCTTGCTGGCAGAAGACCGTGCCGGTGCGCTGCTCCTGTTTGACGACGTGCTGCGCCGCGGTTTCGACGGGCAGTTCTTTGTAAGTGGATTAAGTGAACACCTCCGCAACCTCATCGTTTGCAGGGAACCCAAAACCGAACAATTGCTCGAGGTGGCCGATGCATTCCGGCCGCGCTTTGCCGAGCAGGCCCGTAAGGCTGATCTGTCCTTCTTCCTCAATGCCCTAAATTTCACCAGCGAGGCCGATCAGCAATACAAGGCCAGCCGCAATCCGCGTTTGCTGGTTGAACTGATGTTGCTGAAGCTCTGCCATCTGCAATCGTACGTGAAGCAGGTACCGGACATTGAGGCATTAAAAAAAAAATTTCTGAGCGACGCCTCCTGAAGGCTGCTTCCGGAGAAGCCAAACCGGCCCATGAGATGCCGGCGAAAAAGGTCGCTGCGCCTATCCGCACACAGGTCAAGTCGTTCGAAGATTACCAACGCGAGAAGCAAGCCGCCAAGCCCGAAGTGAAGGCAGAAGATGGCAGCCCGACACCACCGCCGGAGACCGAACGCGTGGAATGGGATCTTGCTAAGGAATGGGTTTTCATGGTAGATAAATTGGCATCGGATGGAAAGATGGCCGAGTCTATTTTCATGAAAGACCTGCAACCGGAGGAAATCGGAGACGTGATCCATGTAAAGGTGCCGGCTGAAAGCAAGCGGGAGATGATGGAAAGTCTCCGCCCGCGTTTCCTCGACCAGGTAAGGCGGCGCTGTGGCAGGAACTTTACGATAGAAATCGAAGTGGCCGCCCGCGATGAAGTGATCATGCGGCCCTATACCCCGCGCGAAATTCTGGCCGAAATGGCCCGCAAGAATCCGCATATCCAGGAATTGATTGAAACCCTGCGTTTCCGCGTTTAAGCTTAGGGCATCCGCCGGCTCCTGTGTAAATTCGCAGCGGTGCACATGACTACCGGCGAACCATCCTTCGACAATACTGAAATCGCCTTTCGCTTCCGCAGCAATGGCGACTTGCGCAAAGCTGAGTTGCTCTTCAGAACCTTCAACTTCCCCTGGCTGGTCAAAAACGGTCCGGGTATGGCCGCGAAGGCTGTGGATTTTGGATTCAAAGGCCTGATCAAAAGTACCATTTTCAGTCATTTCTGCGGCGGCGAAACCATCGCTGAGTGCAAACCAACCATCGGGCTGCTTTGGAAGCACAAGGTGGGAACCATACTCGATTATTCAGTGGAAGGGGAGGAGCAGGAAAGCGTGTTTGAAGCTACCTGCAACGAAATCATCCGTACCATCCTTGAAGCAGCAGGCAGCGAAGCCATTCCTTTTTCTGTTTTCAAAACCACCGGCATTGCGCGCTTTGCTTTGCTGGAAAAGGTGCAAAAGGGTACTGAACTCAGCAATGCCGAAAGAGCTGAATGGGAAAAAGTGCGCGAACGCTTTATCCGCATTTGCCAGGCTGCCCATGAACACCGGGTACGGCTCTTTGTTGATGCCGAAGAAACCTGGATTCAGGAACCCATAGACCGACTCGCAGAGGAGATGATGCGCCGTTTCAATACCGAGCGCGCGATCATTTACAATACCTTGCAGATGTACCGCCACGACCGTCTGGCCTATCTGCAGCGCATGCTAAGCGAAACCGGTTTCTACCAGGGTTACAAGCTGGTGCGTGGGGCATATATGGAAAAAGAGCGCCAGCGCGCAGCCGAAATGGGTTACCAGGATCCGATTCAACCGGATAAAGCTGCATCCGACCGCGATTACGATGCCGCCCTGGAATTGTGTGTGGCCAATATAGACCGCGTGAGTATTTGCGCCGGAACCCACAACGAGAACAGCAGCCTGAAGCTTGTAGGCATGATGCGCGAGGCCGGATTGCGCCCCGATGACGAGCGGATTTATTTTTCACAGTTGCTGGGCATGAGCGACCATATCAGCTTCAACCTCTCGAATGCCGGTTACCGTGTGGCCAAGTATGTGCCTTACGGACCTGTGAAAGCGGTCTTACCATACCTTGGACGCCGGGCACAGGAAAATTCAGGCATGTCTGGCCAGATGGGGCGCGAATTGCGGCTCATACGCCAGGAGATACAACGCCGCCGCCGCTGACGCAAAAACGCACAGTTGGTGCATAACTCGGCACAGAATTGCGGCCTCAGGAAGCCGTAATTTTGAGGTTCTATGGCTGAAGATTTTCCTCCTTATTTAGATGGTCTGAACGAATCCCAGCTCGCCGCTGTAGTGAATACCGAAGGTCCGGTGATGATAGTCGCTGGCGCCGGCTCGGGTAAAACCCGCGTACTTACCTATCGCATTGCGCACATTATCCGTCGGGGTGCAGATCCATTCAGCATCCTGGCACTTACTTTCACCAATAAAGCCGCGCGTGAAATGCGCGACCGTATCCAGAAACTGGTGGGCACTGAAGCCAAAAGCATCTGGATGGGCACTTTCCACAGCGTTTTTGCCCGCATGCTGCGCCAGGAGGCAGATAAAATCGGATATCCCAAAGATTTCACCATCTACGATACCGACGACAGCAAGAACCTGATCAAGACCATTCTCAAGGAATGGAATCTCGACGACAAAACCTATAAACCTGCTGCTGTTCTGGGCCGCATTTCCATGGCCAAAAACAGCCT
>JBKDBI010000176.1:0-3357 GCA_046314695.1 Bacteroidota bacterium
CGGAACCCTGGCGCAGGAAACGCTCATGGCACACGAACTGTCGCACCATTGGTGGGGAAATAACGTAACCTGCAAGCGCTCTGAAGACATGTGGCTGAATGAAGGCTGGGCGAGTTATTCGGAAAAGCTGTTCATAGAAAAAGTATACGGTACCAAGGCCTATTTCGACGCCATGAAGGCGCATCAGGCCGATGTGCTGCGCCTGGCCCATGCGCAAGACGATATTCCGCTGCCTGTTTCGGGTGTCGGGCACGAGCATACCTATGGTACGCATGTGTATAAGAAAGGTGCCAGTATGGTGCATACGCTCCGCTGGTGGATGGGAGATAAGAACTGGCGCGATGCCTGCACCAAGCTGCAAGACAGTTTTGCCTACGGCAATATCAGCACCGATACCATGCAGAGTCTTTTCACGCGCTATTCTTTCTTCAGCCTGCAGCCCTTCTTCAGCCAATGGGTGAAAATGGGCGGTTTCCCCGGTCTCAAGATTGCGCGGATGCAGAAAAGGGTGAAAGACGGAAGGCATTACGCTACCGTGCTCCTGGTGCAGCAAAGCCGTTTTAACTACCATACCTATACCGATTTCCCGGTCTGGATCCGTTGGATTGCTGCCGACGGCCGCGCCATCACCACCTTGCATACCGTCAGGCAGGCAGTGCAGGAAATTGAATCGCCTGCGCTGGCCTTTGAACCGGTGTATGCCGAACTCGACCCGAACGATAAGCTGAGCCTGGCCCGGACGCATACATTGTTGCGCATTATGGACAGCTCGATCAGCCTGCCGTATGAGTATGCTTCTGTGAATTGCCGCGGCGCAGCCGATACGGTCATTGTCGATGTAGACCACCAGTGGGTTGGTGCCGGAACAAATTCAGGCAATACCGACCGTGCGCGTCCCAGCCATTACCGCCATTGGATAGTGGGCGGCAACTGGCCCGGCAAGGCGGCAGTAGACCTCACCTTCGAATACGACGGCCGCAAAAGCGCCGCCAGCCGCACGGGCTACCTCGACCACTCGATGATCCCCGGCACCGAAGACAGCCTGGTGCTGCTGTACCGTCCCAATCATTTCCAGGCCTGGCAGCGGGTTTGGGATGCCGAATTCAACAAAGGCAACCGCTTCGACAAAGCCGGCACCGTATTGGTGCGCAATGCCCTGCCCGGTGAATATGTGCTGGCCAATTCAGATCCGCTGATGAGCGGTGTCAGTGCCTTGCCGATGCCCATTCACTTGCGCAGTTTCCCGAACCCGGCCGGCAAGCGCGTCACCATGACCTGGGACATCGCAGAAGGTTGCCAGAAAGAACTCGTGATTTACGACCAGCGGGGCCGCGAGGTGGGCCGCGAACAGGTTTCAGCCGGTAAGCAAAGCCACCAGCTCAACCTCGAATCCCTGCCACCAGGTATGTATGTTGTCGAGTTGGCCAGCCCTTGCATCGAAGGCCACATGCAGACGATGGTGGTTAAAGGCGAGTAAAGGCGCAAGGGCTTGGGGTCCTTGATGGAGCCTTTAAGCACTGGATGTCTGCAGCATTGATCCTAAGTATAGAGCACCGTCAAGGAGATGGTGCTCTATTGTTATCTCCACAGGCCTGAAACCGGCTGCGTTTATCACATAAAAAAAGCACCATCGTGTAGATAGTGCTCTTTTGATATCCTGAGGTCGGAACCGGATTCGAACCGGTGTAGAAGGTTTTGCAGACCTGTGCCTAGCCTCTCGGCCATCCGACCTTTTCCCCCTTGTTGCCAACGGGGCTGCAAATATAGGAGAAAACCTTTCTTTTTCAGCGGGTAAAAACGCGGGTGCCGATGCGCACCATCGTGCTGCCATGCCGCATGGCAATCCTGTAGTCGCTGCTCATGCCGATCGACAGCTCGCAAAAGCCGGCATCGCCTGCAAAGGCGCCGTTCTTCAAGGTGTGAAACAGCGCTTCCACCTGTGCGAATTCCCGGTCCACCTGTGTTTCATCGGGTGTGTTGCTGGCCATCGCCATCAGTCCGGCAAGGTGAATGCCTGGGTATTCTTCGTTCCCGAAATCCGCGCAAAATGCAAGGAGTTCCTCCGGAGAAAACCCGAATTTGGTCTCCTCCATCGCCACATGCACCTGCAGGAGACAGGGAATCACCCGATTGTATTTCTGCGCTTGCCGGTCGATTTCCCGCAGCAGCTCGGCGCTGTCTACCGCGTGGATCATGGCGATGAAAGGCGCGATGTATTTCACTTTGTTGCGCTGCAGGTGACCGATGAGGTGCCATTCGATGGCTTCCGGTAACTGCTCGCGGCGTTCGAGCAAGGCCTGTACCCGGTTTTCAGCGAAGATGCGCTGCCCGGCGTCGAAAGCGGCCTGTATCTCTTCCACCTCCCTGTATTTCGACACGACGATGAGCCGCGTGCCCGGCGTCAATTCACTCCTGATCTGTGCGAGGTTATCGGCTATGGCTGACATAAATTTGCGGTATTGAAGAAGCTGCGCATTCTTTTCCTGCTGTTCCTCCTGCTTCCTGCCTGCAAATTTAGCGGGAACGAGATCATTCCGTCCGATAAGATGGTGCTGATCATGGCCGATCTCCGCCTGCTCGAAGCCGGGAACAGCCTCGATTCCAATCAGCAGGCCCTGACGCCCGAGCGTTGGAAGGCCGATTATGGCTTAGTATTCCGCAAGCACAACGTGAACGACAGCCAGTTCAGGCAGAGCTACCGGCACTATTTCAGCCGCCCTTCGGAGTTTCAGCGCATCATGGAACAGACCATCACCGAATTGCAAAGCCGCGAAGCCGGGATGAAAAAGAAAACACCGTGATTTTTCCGGAAGATTTTGAACGGAAAACCGGTTTCGACCGCATCCGGCAGCTGCTGGAAGACAATTGCAGTTCCGAACACAGCCGCGATCTGGCGCGCGAAGTGCATTTCCGCAGCGAAGCCCGCGATCTGCAAACGCATTTTGCCCTCCTCGCCGAGTTCATCGACATGGCGCGCAAGCATCCATCGTGGCCTGCGCCGGCTGCCGTGCCAGACCTCCGCGCCCTGCTTGAATACCTGCGCATCGAAGGCGCCAGCCCATCCGAAGAACAACTCCACGACATACGCAGGCACCTTTCCTTGTTTGAACAGCTCTGCCGCTTTTTCGATAAACAGAAGGCGCTGTACCCGCTGTTGCATGCGCTGATCGCGGCGCAGGTGCGGGTGGCAGAACCCCTGGCCATCATCCAGGCGGTCATCGATCCAGACGGCCGCCTGCGAACCAATTAATCGGCTGAATTCTGCAGGCTGGGAAAGCAAATCAGCGACCTGGAACGCGAGGTGAGCCGCATTACGCTTTCGGTGTTCCAACAAGCCCGCGATGCAGGTCTTACTGC
>JBKDBI010000177.1:0-3376 GCA_046314695.1 Bacteroidota bacterium
AGGTCGTAGGTATCGCCATCGATCACCTTGACAACCGTACCGCTGATTTCACCGGAGGCCGGAATTTCGTTTCGGTGCTCTTTCGGTTTTCGGTTTCCACTGCCACCGCCGGCACACGACAACTGCAGAAAACCAAGTAAGAAAAAGGAAGCAAGGGCAAGAAAACGCATGGTTCAAAATTGGGGTATTTAACGCAAATCATACATGTAAAAATCCACTCCCGTTCAACCCGACTGAAATCAGCTCTCTCTGCGGTCTTTGCATGAACCCTTTGTTTTTTTTTCACGCAAAGGACGCAAAGACGGCCTGCTGGCAACGGATTCCCGGATACATTGTATAACCCCATGCTTCGGCAAGAATTGGTTAGCACGCAAAGAGCGCAAAGACATTTTTTTGATTGGCTTCGTCGTATCGATTTTTCATTCCTGGATTTCCAGGACCCGGCCTTCCCGGGTCCAATATCATAGCTTCACCATTGTTACGCGAACCCCGACCCGGTTTTCCCGGGTCGTATGTCTTCGCAAAGGAATGGGTACATGCGAGGTCGACCACCAGGGTTCGACGCCACGCGTTCATATTTATCCCCGAACTTTGCCGCGTGAATTATCTTTCGGTGGAGCAGGTTTCCAAATCGTTTGGAGACCGGACCTTATTCAGCAATATCACATTCGGTTTATCTAAGGGCGACAAGGTGGCCCTGGTGGCCCGCAACGGCAGCGGCAAGAGTACCTTGCTGAATATCATCACCGGCAGGGAAACAGCAGACAGCGGACAATCGGTCTTCCGCAAAGACATCCATTGGACTTATGTGGATCAGACTTGCGTGCTCAACGAATCGCTCGATATCCTCGACAACGTATTGAGTGCCCAAACGCCTGTTTTGAAGGCCATCACCGCCTATGAACACGCGTTGCTGGAGCAGGAAAGCAACCACAGCGAAGCCGCTGCAACCCGCCTGCAAGAGGCAACCGACACCATGAACCGACTCCAGGCCTGGGACCATGAATACCGCATCAAAGACATGCTCTCGCGCCTGCAGCTGAACGACCTCAGCCAGCCTGTGGCGACCCTCTCGGGCGGACAGCGCAAGCGCGTGGCACTCGCACGGGCACTCGCACAAGATCCGGATCTGCTCATCCTCGACGAACCAACCAACCACCTGGATGTCGACATGATTGAATGGCTGGAAGATTACCTGGCCAACAAAAACCTTACATTGCTGCTGGTAACCCACGACCGCTATTTCCTCGACCGCGTCTGCAACCGGATCGTGGAACTCGACCGCGGCAACCTGCACCCCTATCAGGGCAACTACAGCTATTACATCGAAAAGAAAGCCGAACGGCAGCAGGCAGAAGCCAGCGAATGGGAAAAACTGCACAATACCTACCGCCGCGAACTGGAATGGGTAAGGCGCATGCCCAAAGCGCGGACAACCAAAAGTGTCAGCCGGGTGAATGCCTTCGATTCCCTGGAAGAACGCCTGAAAAAACGGCATCAGGACCAACAGGTGCGGATGAGCGTGAAAGTGACCCGACTCGGCACCAAGATTGTCGAGCTGCACAAGATCAAAAAAGTCTATGGCAACAAACCCATCCTGCAAGACCTTTCCTATGTCTTCAAACCCGGTGAAAAACTGGGCGTGGTGGGTCCGAACGGCGTCGGGAAAAGCACTTTCCTGCAGCTCTTGCTCGGCCAGACCGAACCCGATACCGGCAAGGTGATTCTGGGTGAAACCGTCGTATTCGGTCATTTCAGCCAGCACGACCCCGTATTCGAAGACCGCAAAAAAGTGATTGATGTGGTGCGCGATATCGCGGACTATATCCCGATGGCGAACGGCAGCAAACTGACCGCATCGCAGCTCTTGCTGCAATTCGGGTTCAGCAACGAAACGCAGTTCAATTATGTGTACAAGCTGAGCGGCGGAGAGCGGCGGCGCCTGCATCTGATGACGGTGCTGATGAAGAATCCGAATTTCCTGGTGCTCGACGAACCCACGAACGACCTGGACATCGACACCCTGGCCGTGCTCGAAGATTTCTTACTGGATTACGCAGGCTGCCTGGTGGTGGTAACGCACGACCGTTATTTTATGGACAAGCTGGTGGATCATGTATTTGCCTTCGAAGGGGAAGGCAAGGTGCGCGATTTCCCCGGCAATTATACCGAATACCGCAGCTGGAAGGCCGAAGAGGATGCGCGTGTTACAGCCCAAAAACAGGCCGCGGTAACAGAAGAAAAAGTCAAACCGGTTCAGGCGGCAGCGGCGCGCAAGATGACTTTCAAGGAGCGGCAGGAAATGAAAGAATTGGATAGTCTCTTGCCCCAGCTGGAAAAAGAAAAGCACGACCTGGAGATCGCGCTTACGGAAGGCAAGGCAGATTATACCGAGATCGCCCGGATGGCAGCGCGCCTGGAACAGGTGAACGCCGAGCTGGACGAAAAGGGAATGCGCTGGCTGGAGTTACAGGAGCTTGACGGCGCCGGCTGAACTCAGATCCAGTCCATCGCCATGGCAAAACCGCCGAAAGTAGTGGGCAGCGGAATCCAAAGCGCCTGGGGCAGGTAAAGGCAGCAGAGCACGAAAGCGGCCAGGGAAACGAGGCAGAGCAGCCAGTAAGCGGCACGGGACTTCTTTTGATCTGTCATAGATGCCGCGAAAATAAGCAGGGAATGCGAATTCAAACAGGCCTGATTTGAATCAGGAGGCACAGACTTATGCACCGGGTGCAGGTGGAAATTCGGTGCTTCTGCCTAAATTGGTCCAAAAATTGCAAAAATCAGACATGATAAAAAGACTATACCCCTCCCTTTTGTGCCTGCTGGCAGCATCGACTTTGCAATCGCAGGATTTGCTGATTCGCTATGATTTTGTGCGCGATCAGTTCAGCTACCACAAAATGCGCAACAACGGCAGCACCCGTGAAACCGTTCTGCCGGCGGTGAAGCGGAATTACGGTGTGCGGGTGGAAGTGACGAATTTCAACCCGTTTGTTTACAGCGCCAACTGCACTTTCTCTGAGAAAGACATCGTGACCAGCAGTACCGGTGGCTTCAACCTGGGCAGCATGATACCCGGCGCTTCGATGTTGGGCGGTGGCATGGGCAGTATCTTCAGCCAACTCAACCTGGTCAATCCGGTTGATCCCGATGAACAGGGCTCCGGAACCCGCGGCGGCGGCGGCATCTGGGAAAACCAGACCATGCGCAACGCCTTCGACAATGTGCTTTTCAACTACAACAAGCTGTACAATATCCAGGCGAACGTAAACAAGATTGACTTCGCCTCTGCCAAGATCAACGACCTGCGTTTCAACCCTTACCTGCCGCAGGATACAGTGCTTTCCCTTACCCGCGGTCTGGTGGCCAATGT